>JAISWB010000007.1 GCA_031271265.1 Desulfovibrio sp.
CCTGAGCCGGGGAGCAGCAGGCGATACCGGACCGGCTGCTTGCCGGGTCTTAAAAATTCAGCTATGACAAGGCCATGCTTGTATCCGCTCCTCTACCGCAGCAGGCGATCATCCTGGCCGGCGGGCTGGGAACCCGCCTGCGCGCCGTTGTGCCGGACCGGCCGAAACCCATGGCCCCGGTCGGCGGACGGCCGTTTCTGGAACTGCTCATGGACTACCTTTTAGGTCAGGGCATCAGGCATTTCATACTCTCGACAGGCTGGAAGGCGGACTGCATTACCAAGCATTTCGGCGACACATACCGGGGCGCCGCCGTGGACTATGTGCGCGAGGGGGAACCTTTGGGCACAGGCGGCGCGCCGGCTCTTGTCCTCAAGCGCATGCCCGAACTCGGCGACAGAGCGTTGTTGCTCAACGGCGACACCTGGCTGACCTTTTCTCTGCCGCAACTCGTCGCTGATGCTGCGGACAGGCTGCCGGTGACGATGGTTCTGGTTGCGCTCGCCGCCGCCGGACGCTACGGGGAAGTGGAAACGGACGGACAAGGCCGAGTGCGGCGATTCGGGCCGCGCGTATCTTCAGCCGAGTTTTGTACGGACAAGAATACCGGGCCTACCCTGATCAATGCCGGCTGCTGCCTTGTGGAGATTGACGCCCTGAGGCGGATACTTCAGGATTTTCCGCCCCGCTTTTCCTTGGAACAGGACCTCTTCGTGCCTTTGGCGGAACGCGGGCTGCTGCGGTGCAGCATTCAGAAGGAGGCCGAATTCCTGGACATCGGCGTACCGGACGACTATCGGCGCTTCTGCGCAACGCACGGCGCGGAATGAACGCCTCGCCGAACAGTACTTCACGCGAACGGCGCGAATAAGAAACCGACCTCATGGGGTCCGAAAAAACGATCTTTATAAAAACTGTTTTCCCTGTCCCGTGAATAACGCAGAAGATTACTGCTTCCATCGGTCCGGCCACGCAGCCGCAAGCGTTGACCTGAAAATCTCATCCAGGTCGGCGTTTTTCTGTTCAACGGCAAGGGTCGGCGTTTTCTGCTCCAACTGTTCCCATTCACAGCGGACAAAAGCGGCTGTCCGTGGAGGCGGTGTAAACCCGTCTTTCTCGCCTCCACGGCCTTTTGCTTCCACCAGAGCATCCAATTCACATCGCAAGGCGGCATCCGTAATAACGCCGTCCATGAGCATGTCGAAGCGCATAGGCGGCACTCCTTTGCCCTCTTGAATCCAGCGCATGGCGAGCAAAGGCCGGAGAATATAGAACCAGACTTTAAACGAAACAGTCATAGCAGGCCAGTACGCAGGCCTCGGCGAAGGCGGCATCGTAAGCGCCGACGAAAGGCGCATGTTCCTGCAGCGCATCCACTGCCTTCAAGCGTTCCAGAATGCGCGGTTCTATTTCCCGCCAAGGATATCCGCCTTCCTTGACGGCGAGCAATTCTTTTCGGCTGGTAAAAAATGGACCTGAGCAGCAGCCTCAGCATGGCCGACTACTGAAGGCACGATAAGGTGGAACAACATTGCGGTCAATGTTTGCGAATCCTGCCTTTACGTTTGAGTCTCGGTCGAAAGCCGGATGTTGCTGTGCAGATGCAAGGTATCCCTGACCGAGCCCCCAAAAACGGGTCCACCTACAAAGTTAGTGTATGGTGTGACCACGAAAGCCTTGAACTATCACTATCTGATACCAACAAATATAGCCACAATTTTCAACGGTGAAAATATCCATTGGTGACGAAATTTGCCCTTGCGGAGATTGTGTGCCATATCTATGCAAAAGGTGCGTAGAATATGACATATATCCACGAAAGGCCGGACTGGCCTCATTTTCAATGGAATATTGAACGTCTTGCCGGACTGCTGGCCACGGTAAGGCATAAGCAGGGTTTGCTGCTGGGCCGGATGAGCGTCCTCGGCTTTACCATTCAAGCCGAGGCGGGTCTGGAAACGCTGACCGAAGACGTCGTGAAGTCGAGCGCCATTGAAGGGGAACGGCTCGACTCCACTCTGGTCCGCTCTTCTCTGGCCCGTCGACTGGGCATTGATATCGGCGGGACACCCCCTGTGAACCGGCATATCGAGGGCATTGTCGAAATGATGCTGGATGCCGCACAGCGCTATGCCGAACCGCTGACCAAAGAACGCCTTATCGGTTGGCACGCGGCTCTTTTCCCGACAGGATTCAGCGGCTCGCGCAAGATAACCGTCGGCGGGTGGCGTACCCCGGAAGCGGGGGCGATGCAGGTTGTCTCCGGCTATGTCGGTCGCGAGAAGGTCCACTTTGAAGCGCCTTCCGCGGAACTCCTAGAACGCGAAATGACTACATTTCTGAAATGGTTCAATGCGCCGCTTGAGCTTGATCCTGTACTGAAAGCCGGGATCGCCCACTTCTGGTTCGTGACGATTCACCCCTTTGAGGACGGGAACGGGCGTGTAGCCCGCGCCATTGCCGATTGCGCGCTTGCCCGCGCGGACAACAGCCCGCAACGATTTTACAGCATGTCCGGGCGTATTGAGCGGGAACGCAAGGAATATTACACGATCCTGGAAAGCACCCAGAAGGGCGGGCCGGACATTACTTCCTGGCTGGAGTGGTTTCTGGCCTGTCTCGGCCGCGCCGTTGACAGCGCGGAAGAGGTGCTTGCCGACGTTCTGCTCAAGGCGTGTTTCTGGAACCATGCAAATCAGTTTCCCTTGAACGAGCGCCAACGCCTGGTGCTGTCCAAGTTTCCGGGCAATTTTTCAGGCAAGCTCACCAGCAGCAAATACGCGAAACTTGCAAAAGTCTCTCAGGATACGGCAATTCGCGATATCAAAGAATTGGTGGCCCACGGGATTCTTAAACAGAGTGAAGGCGGCGGGCGCAGTACGGGGTATGAGATCGCGTTCATAAATACCGGCTCTATTTGTGTTTAGTGTGTATTTTTCCTTGAACCATTGTACGGAGCCATTCTTGAGGTGTTGCGAACGATAATTCCCGGTTCTTCGACGTTCACTGGGGAATTGGAAAGTCTGAGGAGTTTATCTGCAGAGAAGAAATTCTTACTCGCTGATTCGTTTGACTTTGTTGAGTCGGTTGGCCCGTAAGCAGCCCCAAAAACTCTAACACCGGCAGTAATTTTTGAAAGGCATTTCCCATGAATGGAAAAGGCAAGCCAACGGAGCCTTCAGCGTATCTCGTTGGGGGCAAGGGGTTTGAT
>JAISWB010000010.1 GCA_031271265.1 Desulfovibrio sp.
CCGAAAGAGTGCAAAGCGTCAAGAAGATTTTCGACACATATTTTACGTTGCCGAGATCACTGTCGCATGTGCTTCGGGGAAACCGCTGTGCTTCAGAGAAACCGCCTGATAATAATAATGATAATGATGACAATGATGATGATGATGATGATGATGACGATGGAGGAGGAGGAGGAGGAGGAGGAGGAAGAAGAAGAAGAAGAGGAGGAGGAGGAGGAAGAAGAGGAGGAGGAGGAGGAGGAGGAGGTGGTGGTGGTGGTGGTGGTGGTGGTGGCGGCGGCGGCGGCGGCGGCGGCGGCGGCGTGAGCGAGGCGAAAATCGCGTTGAGAGTGTGAGAATGCTTACCAAAATATATAGTTACGTCAGAATACTCCCATCAGAGATGAAGGAGCTGGGAAAATGCCGACATGCAAAAAATGCGGCTCCGCGCAGGCAGTGAAAAGCGGCGCTGCAGCAGGCAAGCAGCGGTTTCACGCGCCGAGACTTCGGCAACCCGGTCCTTCCAGCCGGCTTCTTCCTCCGCCCAGGGGGATGACCATGATCTGCGCGCCGATGCGCTCCTTGAGCGCTTCCACATGCGAAATCACTCCGATAAGCCTTCCCTCACGGCGCAGGCCGGCCAGGGTATCAAGGGCGATATCCAGGGCTTCGTCGTCCAGGGTGCCGAAGCCTTCGTCAAGAAACAGCGAATCCGGCGTTTTGCTCCCGGCCATGCCGGACAGGCCGAGGGCAAGGGCCAGACTGACTATGAAACTTTCACCGCCCGAAAGATTCCGGGTGGAACGCAACTCTCCCGCCTGCCAGTCGTCCCGCACGGAAGGTTCGAGCACATCCAGGCTCTCGCGGGTCAGGCGGTAGCGGTCGGTCATTTTCCGCAGATGGACGTCCGCGCGGGCCATGAGAACATCAAAGGTCAGCCCTTGGGCGAAATTGCGGTATTTTTTGCCGTCGGCCGAGCCGATCAGCGCATGGAGTTCGTCCCAGCCGGCGCACACGCATTTCTGCGCTTCCAGCGCCCGGAGCTGCTCTTGCCGCCGCAGACGCTGCTCTTCATCATCGCGCAGCCGTTGCAGGCAGGCTCCCATGACCTGCTGAAGCTCCGCACGCTCGGACGCCAGCCGTTGCAGGTCCTTTTCCAGGTTTTCCGCCTCTTCCGGCGGCGGCAGGTCCTTGGCTCGTTCCGCCGCAAGGAGCTCCGTCTTTTCCTGTCCGGCGGCGGTACGGGCGGCGCGTTCCTCGGCTAATTTGTCGGCAATCCCGGCCAGACGCCTGCGTTCTTTCTCCGGCAGGGCCGCCGCCGCGCAACTTGCCTCGTCGGCAAAGCCGGACGCCCTGAGCCGGACAAGAAAGGCGGCGCTCAGGCCGCGCAGGGTTTCTTCCCGCTCGGCCGCGGCTTTCCGCAACTCCTCGATTTTCCCTTGCAGGTGTACAACAGACTGCTGCGCCGCGCCGGCTTTGCGTTCGGCGGCGGAGGCTTCCTTGTCGGCGGCTTCCGTCGCCGCTTCAAGTCGCCGTTCCTCGGTATCCGGCTTGTTGTCGCCGTACAGCGCGCGCCGCTCTTGCAGCAGACCGTCGCGTTCCTCAAGGAGCAGGCGCCGGCGTTCCCGGCGTTTTTGCAGCTCCGTTTCCGCATTCCCGGCCTGTTCGGCCAGGTGCCGGACGCGCTGGGTCAGGGCGGTGACGGTGCGTTCCAAGGCTGCCGCCGCTTCCGCTTTTTCCAGGGTTGCCGCGGCGAGCGCAAGGCTGCGCGCATGCGCGCGGCGCAGGTCTTCCAGTTGCGCGAAAAATTCCGGGTTGTGTTCCGGGTCGGCGGGGACGGGGAGCGCGTCGGGAGGCAGGGCGGCGCGGACAGCCTCCAGGCGCTTTGCGGCCTCTTCCTGTTTTGCGGCGTGTTCCTTGCCGGATTCGGCGACGCGGGCGATGTCCTTGCCGATTTCCGCCTGCCGCACCTTGAGCGCCGCCGCCTCGGTGCGCACTGTTTTCAGCGCGGCCCTGACCTCGGCAAGGCGTTTTTCCGTGTCGTCCGGGCCGGGGATGTTCCCCCGCGCGTAAGGATGATCCAGGGAACCGCAAAGAGGGCAGGCTTCGCCGTCACGCAACCCACGCCTGGCTTTTTGATACGATGCGATAGTTTTTTGCAGGGAGAGCCGGATAGTCAGGTCGCCTTCCTCTTTTTCCAGAGCGGCCGTCCGGCTTTCCGCGCGCGCCAGGGTAAGTGCCCGCTCGGCTGCCCGCGCCGCGAACTCCTCGCCTTGCGCCGCCAGTTCCCGAACGGCGCGCCCGGAAACCGTCAGGATGTCCGACGCCTCGCGGGCGCGTTCCAGTAATACGTCCTGTTTTTCCAACAAGGACAAAATCTTGCGCAATTCGGCCGGACCCCGTTCTGCGAACTTATCCTCTGTTTCGCGGCCGGTATCGGGCGTACTGTCGGGGGGCGTCTCCCTATCGAAAGACGCTCCGTCGGCGGAAGGCGGAGTTGCGTATTGTGCCTGGTCGTCGCGCAGACGGTCGAGTTCCGCGGACTTGCGGGACAGTTCTCCCTGCAACCCGGCGAACAGCGCGGACTGTTCGGCGATGCCGGCATCGCCCGCGCGGAGCGGCTCGGCCTTTTCGGCGATTTTCAAGTCAAGCTCGCGCACGTTCCTGAGCAAGGGCCGAGCTGCGAACAGGGCCGCTTTCGCGGCATCGCGCCGGGTCTCCGCCGCCTTCAGGGATTCCCGCTCGCGTTCCGCGGCGGCAAGGCAGGCAGGCAGGGACTCCAGGCAGCCTTTCAGGGCGCGCCCGTCTTTTTCCTGCGCGGCGCGGAGCCCGGCAAGCGCGGCAAGGTCGGCGGCATGTTCCAGACAACGCACGGCGGCCTCCAGGCGGGCGCGGTCCGGGGCAAAGGCTTCCTCCTCGACGCGCAACGCCTGCAGGCGCGCGGAAATGCGCTCCAATTCCCGCTCCAGCCGGAGTTGTTCCCGTATCCCGGCGAGCGCCTTCTCCTTGAGTTCTGCCGACAGGGCCAGTTCGCCTTCGCGGGCCTTTGCGGCGTACAGTTCGGCGCGCAAACGCCGTCCTTCCTCGGGGGAAAGCAGTCGCAGACCTTCCAGGCCGGCCTGCAGGGCATCGCGCCTGCTGTGTTCTCCGGCGCGGAGTTCATGGACGCACATGGAGATACGGCTGTAAATTTCGGTGCCGGTGATGCGCTCCAGAAGCGGGGCGCGTTCATCCGGCGAGGCTTGCAGAAAGGCGGAGAATCCGCCCTGGGCCAGCAGGGCGGAGCGGGTGAACTGCTCGAAATCCATGCCCACGGCGTTTTTGATGCCCGCGGCTGTGCCTTTGGCGCTTGTCGAGCAGATGCGCCATGTTCCTCCTTCCAGGCGGGACAATTCCTGTTTCGGGGCCTGAAGTTCGCCGCCCGCCTGCCTGCGCGCCCTGTGCCGGCTCCAGCGGCTGAGATGGAGCCCTTCTTCGGTCTCGAACACGACTTCGGCAAAGCATTCGCCGGTGCGGCGGGTCATGATTTCGTCGGCGTTGCCGGCAATTCTGCCCAGGCGGGGGGTGCGACCGTACAGGGCCAGACAGACGGCATCAAGGATGGTGGTCTTGCCCGCGCCGGTCGGGCCGGTGACGGCAAAAATGCCGTCCGAGGCGTATGCCGGGTGGGTCAGGTCCATTTCCCATTCTCCGGCCAGGGAATTCAGATTTTTGAAGCTGATTTGCCGGATGCGCATCAGTTTTCCTCCCCGCCCGCACCATGGGCATCTCTATTGAAGACGGCCCTATCAAGACCGTCAAACTCTTCCCCGTCCGCATCAGGGGAGGTCTCCGGGCGCTGCCCGGCAGGGTCGGGGAGGGACCGCGAGGGAGGCAGACCGTCCGCGCCCCCCGTATCAAGAAAACGGAGCGTTTCTTCATGAAGAAGATGCAGGCGCGCCTTCTGATCCTCCGGCACTTCGGCGACGTCGAGGCGGAGTTCGAACATTTCTTCCACGCTCAAGGTATCCGGCGTCCGATCCTCGTCCGCTGAAGGCGCCTCCCGGCCTGCGCTCCGGTTGTTTTTGACGCGCAGTATCTCCAATGCCGTGCCTTCGGCCAGGTCGTTCAGGCGTCCGCGCAGGTTGCCGATCAGGGCTTCGCCTTCATAGACAAGTTCCAGGCAGGCGTCCGAGCCGGCCGAGGCCAGTTCACCGATGCGTCTTTCCAGGTAATCGAGGTCGCCCCTGATGCTCTCCAGATGCTGAAAGACAGGGACTGCAGGCAAGTCGACGCCGACCTCGCGGCCGTTGAACTCCACGAGGCAGACGCTTTTGCGCTGCCCGGCCTCGCCGAAGCCCATGGGCAGCGGGGAACCGCTGTACCGGACGGTATCGGAGGCATTTACCGTTTGCGGGAGATGCAGGTGGCCCAGGGCCGTATAGTCGAAAGGCGCGAAGATGTCGGCATGCACCGGGGCCAGGGTGCCGACGTACAGGTCGCGCACGCCGTCGTCTTCGACGCGCCGGCCACCGGCGGCAAAGAGGTGCCCCATGGCCGCCGCGGGGATATCGGCGTCGAGTTCGCGGCGTATGCGCGAAATCGCCGCGCCTACGGCGGCATAGTGTCCGCGGATGCCTTCTGCGAGTTTTTTTTCCTTGTCTTCCGGGCTTTCGCCTGGTTCGGCGCTGCGTACGTCCCGGTCATGCAGGTAGGGCACGGCGCAGACCAGCAGTTCCGGCCTGCCCCGCGTATCGCGGAGCGTCAGTACCTCGTCGGCGGGGTCCCCGCAGGCCCGGCCGATCACGTACACGTTGAGCGCTTTCAGCAGTTCCTTGGGAGCATTGAGGAAATTCGGCGAATCGTGATTGCCGGCGATGACGACCACATGCCTGCAGACGGCGGCCGCGCGGACCAGGAAACGGTAGTACAGTTCCTGGGCGCGGGTGCCGGGTGTGCCGGAATCGAAGACGTCGCCCGCGACGAGCAACGCGTCCGCTTCCCGGTCCCGCAGCGTTTCCGCCAGCCAGTCCAGGAAGCGCGCGAACTCGTCGTGGCGCCGGCGGCCGTACAGGGTTCTGCCCAAATGCCAGTCGGAGGTATGGAGCAGTTTCACAGGCATTTCCGTACGCAGGCTGCTGTTGCCTGCACAACCGCGCGCGCGGCGTTTTTCAAGCCCGGCGTCCGGGGCCTGTCCGATCCGTCCGCAGGATGAACGGCAGAAAGGCCGACATCAGGCAGGCCGTCATGAGGAAACCGGCCGTGAATCCTACATAATCGCCCCACAGCCCCAGAAGCATCGGGGTGACGCCGAGGCCGATGTAAGAACCTATCGGCACGCCGAGCGCCATGTACAGCGGCATATCTTTGGGGAAAGCGTATGCCAGATGCGTAAACGCCGTGGGTATGGCAATGGCGGCGCACAGGGGATGAACATAGAGGCCGACGATAAAGGCCGGGAACGAGGGCAGCGCCATGCAGCCGACAGCCGCTGCAGCCAGGGAAAACGCGAAAAGCATGGTTGCGCGGGTGCCCATGCGCGCGCAGAACCGGCCGGAGGCAAAGGCCGCGAAAGGCGCGCCGATGCGCGACGTAGAGAGCAGAAGCGCGGCCTGCTCCGTCCGGATGCCGAGTTCGTCTTCCATGTACAGGGTCAGCACACTGTAGATGCCGAAATGCGCGGAAATGGCAAGGCCGAGGGCAAATACGAAGAACCACAGCCCTCGTGTGCGCAGGGCCTGTCCGAAACCCGCAAGGGAAACGGGCGGGTCGGTACGGACGCCGCCCCTGCTGCGGACGGCAAACAGCGTCCCCGCCGCGATGCACAGCGCTCCGAGGCAATACAGCGTGCCTTGCCGGCCGAGCAGCGCACTCCCGGCGCCGGCGATGAGCGGGGCGAGCAACAACCCCGCATTGGGCGCGCATTCGTGGGCGGCTATGAATCTGCCCCACAGCGACTCGGGGCCGAGACTGCGCAGGATGCTGAACCCGGCGTTGAGATAGGGCCCGGTCACCATGCCCAGCAGCAAAAACAGGAAAGGCAGCAACGCGGGATTCGTTGTCGCGGCAATGCCGATCAGGGTCACGCCGCCTAGTACGGCGGCCGACGCCGCCAAACGGCGCGGAGCGATCCGTGAGGCGAGAAAGCAGGACAAAAATACCGTCAGGGAGTAACCTGCGGAAATATACATGAGCAGGCGGGTCGACGCCGCGTGGCTGATGCCGAATTCCCGCTCAAATTCCGGCAACAGGGGACCGAAAACCACACGTATGAGGTAGGTCAGGAAAAAGATGCCTGTGGTCATGAGCACGCCGGGCAGAGCGAGCCGGAAGGTTCGCGTCTCGCAAGCCGCAACCGTGATCCCGCATCCTCTGCGGCGGCCTTCTCCGGCCGAGAGTTCCCTCCCGCCGCGGACCTCTTCGGGCTGTTCCGGGCAACGCCGGGCAGCGCCGGTTTCAGCCCGCTTCCCGCTCATAGTCGTCGAGGCGCTTTTTATCCTTGCCGCGTCCGGAAATTGCGCAGGCCAACAGGCGGTCCGGGTCGATGACTTCCATGCCGCTCTTGCTGTAAGCTCCGATAATGCCTTCCTCACGCAGCCTGGACATAACCAGATGCAGGGAACTGCGGTGTATGCCGAGGTAGGCGGCAAGTTCCAGTTGCGTCAGGTTGGGGACCGGTCTTTTTTTCCCGTCGCTGTGCAGATAGATGCTGTACAGCGTGCGACAGACCAGGCCGAGGGCGTCGAAGGCATGCAGTTCGCAAAGCCGTCCGGAAAAAATGCGGGATTTTCGACCGAGCGAGCAGAGCAGGTTCAGGACCTGTTCCGGGTGCCGTGCGGCAAAGTCCGCGTCCAGGATTTTTCTGGGCCAACTTACGGCGCGGACATCTTCCATGCAGGTGAAAATGCAGTCCATCCCGTCATGTTGCATGGGCGCTTCCGCGAACATGCAGTTTCTGCCGAGATACATGAGGATTCTTTCCTCACCGTTCGCGGCGATATGCGAGAGGCACACGCGCCCCTGTTTGATGAAAAATATCCGGTTGTCCTCCTTGCGGCGGCCGGCGTCGGTAATGACGCTCCCCGCGGGGAAGGAGACATTGTAGCCCGTATGCAACAGTTGTTCCCAAGGTTTGTTGAGATCCTGCAAAACTATGGGGTGAAAGCAATCATGCGTACTCATGGCGTTGCTCCTGCAGCGGACGGCAACGGGCTTTACCGGGCAGAGCCCGCGCAGATCCGGTGCTGTGCGGTTATGTGGCGGGAACGACAAAGACGCATGTCGGCCGGGCGCGCCGGCGCTTCTAAACAAAAGCCGGTATTCCGACGTTGCCGGACTGCAACAATGTCGCGGACGGGACACAGAGTCGTCCCGCGCGGGCCTTGTTGTTCCTTCCGAGGTTTTCAATTTTATTTCGGGGACCGGCCACATCTATACTATACGCATTTTAGCGGGTATTGCCAAGCACAATTTTTCATCCGAAGCTTCCTTAAAGCCGATCAGTTTTGCCCGGCGTTGTCCTTGAGCACATCGCCGGTACACTGTTCTCCGTTGCCCTCGCCGTGCCGCTCCGGGCACGGCCCGGAGGCATATTCAGGTGCGCCCGCATCGGCCTCCTGCACATTGCGGCGCTTGCCGGCGGGAATCCATTGCGTCAATAACCTGTCCAGCAGATCCACATCTATGGGCTTGGAAAGGAAGTCGTTGAATCCGTTCTTCAGAAACATCTCCCGCATGCCGGACACGGCGTTGGCCGTCAGTGCAATGACGGGCATGGTACGGCAGTGTTCCTCGTCAAGAGCCCTGATGGCGAGCGTAGCCTCCACGCCGTCCATCACCGGCATCATGTGATCCATCAGCACGAGGTCGAAGGGGTGCTTCATCACCAGATCGACGGCCTCGCGCCCGTCTGCGCAGGTGAATATGCGCACCCGGTAGGGGGCAAGCAGCCCCTCCGCTACCAGCAGGTTGCCGGGCAAGTCGTCGACAACCAGCACATCGGCTTCGGGCGCAATGAACGTGACTTTTCGCGCCTTCTTTTGCGCGGCCGGCATGCCTTGCGGCTGCCGTTCGACCACGCGCTGGATCAGCGCGGCCGTGAAGACCGAGCCTTTTCCGTACACGCTCGTCGCCGCGACATCGCCGCCCATGGCCCTGCACAGGCTGCGGGCAATGGCCAACCCGAGACCTGTTCCTTCAATATCCTGATGGGTGCCGACATCAATCCGCCTGAAACTGTCGAACAGATCCCCCATGTCTTCCTGTCTGATACCGATCCCCGTATCAGCCACCTCGAAAGAAAATCGTATCGTGCCGTCCCCCGGCATTGTGCCGGAAACGGAGAAGGTGACGGATCCCCGGCGGGTATATTTGACGGCGTTGCTGAGGAGATTCAGCAGTATCTGCCTGACGCGGTTCATATCGCCGCGCAGTCTGTCGGGTAAACCGGCGCCGATACGGGTGGTGAAGTCGATAGGCTTGTCGGCGATCCTGAAGCGGATGATGTCCTCCACATCGCGGATAAGATCACGGAACGCGTACTCCGCATCGGCGAGATCCATCTTTCCTGCTTCAACTTTCGAGAAATCCAGAATATCGTTGATAATGGAAAGCAGGCTGATGCCGGCCTGCTTGATGTGCCGAGCCTCCCTGGCCGCCTCCGCGGGCAAATCGCGCCGGAGCAGCACTTCCGCGAGGCCGACGACGACATTCATGGGCGTGCGTATCTCGTGGCTCATCTTGGCCAGAAAGGCGCTTTTGGCATGGGAGGCTTCCACTGCCAGCCGGGTCTGGTTTTGCAGATCTTCGGTGCGCTGTCGGACCATTTCCTGCAACATGCTTTCACTCTGCCGGTGTAGAGCGATTTTTTTTCTGTGGCTGTAGGTTTTCAGTACGATAAATGCCCCCATGGCAAGCAGGAGGGTGGCGGACGCAACCGCCAGATACAGAATCTGCCGTCTTTCGCCGTCGTCGCGCACGCGGATCCAGCGGCTTTGTATCCCGGCCTTTTCGGCCGGCGAGATGGCCGCGAACGTCTTGTTCAAAATGTCGCGCAGTTCCGGTAGGTCGGTCCGTACGCCCATACAAAAACCGTTGTTGTTGTCCGAGGCGAAGGTGATGTAATTCAGGTTGGACAGGCCGAGGTTCCGAATTGCCCACAAAACGGTGGGCAGATAGCCGAGCATGGCCGCCTCCCTGCCGTCCGCGACCGCCAGGAGGGCCTCCTCCTCTGACGGATACAGGCTGAGGCCGGCCTGAAGAGTGGAAAAGGCGAACTGCGCGTTGGACGTGTTTCCCTGTACCGCCAGGGGTTGCCCGCGAAAGTCGTCGACGCTTTTGACGGGGCTGTCCTCCCGCACCACCAGGGCCAGCTTGTATTCATAATAACGCCGCGTCAGCAGGAATTTTTTTTCCCGTTCCGCGGTCCAGCCCAGAGTAGGAAGCAGATCCAGTTTACCGGCCGAGACTTTTTCCTGGGCCTCGGCGTAAGGCACGTCCACGGCAGGCTCGAAACGGAGGCCTGTTTTTTCGCTGATCAAGGCCAGATAGTCCGGCGCTATGCCGACGTAATCTCCCCGGCTGTCCAAAAATTCAAAGGGGGCGAAGGCCGTGTCGATGCCCACGCGGATAACGGGGTGTTCCCGAATGAATCGCCTTTCGGCTTCCGTCAGAAGCGGAGCGGAGTCTTGTGTGACGGCCCCTGCGGACAGGAGGGGCAGCAGAAAGACGGCAATAAAAAAAAGCATCACCGGCTGCCTGCGAATTGCTCCGCCTGCGCGCGTGGGGACCGATGATACAGCAGGAAATTTACCCGGCGTGGTATGTGCTTCACCTGCGCGCGGAGGGACGCCGGCGCAGCCGGCACAGTTGTTGCGCCGGGGCGCAGGGATATCCTCGTGCTTCACGCTTGTCCCTCCTGTTCTGCCGCCCTGTGTGCCCAGCCGGCATTATGGTCGGTCCCCCGGTTAATCGGCATATCCTTCATAAGGAATATATGCGGATTTCAGGAAAATGAAAGAACCTGCTTTGCGTTATCAAAAACTTTTCGGCATCAAAACGCGACCACGGCGATGCCGGCGGCATCGGCCTCGGCGAGGGCGGTTTCGCGGTCGAAAAAAAGCGTTCCCCGCGCCTCAAAGGCAAGACAGGCATACTTGCAGCGGGCCATGACCTCCAAGGTGCCTGCTCCGATCGAGGGCAAATCCATGCGCTTGTCCTGTCCGGGCTTCAGCACCTTGACCGCCGTGCAGCCCGCTCCCCCCAGTTCTCCGCCTCGAAGCAGCATGGCGTCCGTGCCCTCGACGGCCTCAACCGCCACAACGATGCCCCGGCGCACCGCCACGCACTGCCCGATGTCCATGGCACCTATCTTTTCGGCAATCGTGATCCCGAATTCCATGTCCTTGCGGGTGTAAACATCGGGCTGAATGTTGCCGAGCACGCCGGGAGAACAACGCAGTTCCGGCACCAGATCGTCGGGGCGCACCACGCTGAACCCTTCGCCCTGCAGAGTGTCCGCCGCTGCGCGGAGCAGTGCGTCGTCCCCCTTGCCCGCCAGTTTGATAATCAGACCGGCAACGCGGAAGTCCGGCCTTATGTCCAGCGCCCTGACTTTGTTCACGGCGCCTGCCATGCACAAGCGCCCGACCTTGCGGCTCTTGAAAAACTTGATGAGCTTGTTCAACTGCCCGACGGGCAGCATGACGAAATCCTCGGCGAGTTCGGCTAAGGCCGGGTCTGCGTTGCCCGCGATCCCGCAGATGACGACGCCGAGCCCGCGCTTCGCCGCGCCCCGCGCGACCAGGAAAGGAAACTGCCCGGAACCGGCAATGATCCCGATGCGCTCTTTCGTGCGCATAGCGGCCGGAGCGTTACGCATCGCGAGCTTCCGCCGCACGCACGGCGTGGAGCACCCCGCGCTCGCTTTCCTGAATAAAAGTAATAATTTCCATAACTTCAGGAACTTCCGCAAACTCCGCCATGGCCTGCTCCAAAGCCTCCCGGCGCGGCATGCCGGAAAGCCAGATCAGGCGGAAGGCGGCGCGTACGGCCGTAATCAGTGCGGGAGGCAGCCGCATACGGCGCAGGCCGACCAGGTTCGGCCCCTGTATGCCGCCGCGCACACCGACGGCCGTCATGTACGGAGGCAGATCCTGCGCTATGCCCGTCATCCCTCCTACAAAGGAATGCCTCCCCAGGCGCGAAAACTGGTGCACGGCCGACAGTCCGCCCAGAACAACGTGGTCCGCGATCCGGACATGCCCGGCCAGAGTGGCTCCGTTGGACATGACGATGTTGTCTCCCAACGTGCAGTCATGCGCCACATGGCAATATGCCATGATCAGGTTGTTGCTGCCGATGCGCGTCGTTCCGCCGCCCCCGTCCGTGCCCCGATGCACGGTGCAGAACTCGCGGAAATTGTTGTTGTCCCCGATTTCCAGGTACGAAACCTCGCCTTTGAACTTGAGGTCCTGTGGGATTCCGCCGACAAACGCGTACGAATGCACGATGTTGCCCCTGCCCATGCGCGTATGTCTGCCTACGGAGGCAAAGGCCCGGATTTCGCAGTCGTCGCCGATGAGCGCATCGTCTTCCACAACGGCGCAGGGACCGACGACGACCCGCTTCCCGATCTGCGCCGTATCGGAAACAAAGGCCGCCGGATGTATCACGGCGCTCACGCCGGCTCCCCGCGCGGCACGACGGCGGCCGTAAGCACGGCTTCGGCGGCCGGAACCCCGTCCACCGAGGCCGTGCCGCGCATTTTCCAGAGTCGCATTTTCTGTTTCAGCAACTCACACTCCAGATCCAGGCGGTCGCCGGGGACCACCGGCTTTCTGAAGCGCACGCCTTCAATGCCGGCAAACAGAAAGACACTGTTCCTTACCGTGTCCGCCGGCAAGCCGTGCAGGATCAGAAAAGCCCCCGCCTGGGCCAGAGCTTCGACAATCAGTACGCCGGGCATAAGCGGCAGACCCGGAAAATGGCCCTGGAAAAAGGGTTCGTTGATGCTGACGTTTTTGTATGCCGACACCTTTTGCCGGTATGTCATGCTCACGACCCTGTCCACCATCAGGAAAGGGTAGCGGTGGGGAAGAAATTTCATAATCTCGTTGATGTTCAGAACGCCGCAGGCGGCGTCCGGGTTTGCGCTTTCCGTCATGCGTCCTCCTCTCAACTCTCTCATGCCGCTCCGGGCAAAGCCCGCCGGCGCCTCTCAATCCGCCCGTGGGGCTTTGTCCCCCGCAGCCTCCTCAGTCCGCTCCGGGTAAAGCCCTGTCGCGTCCTGCAACAGCCGTTTGATGTCAGCCAGTTCTTTTTCCAGACGCCGCACCTGCCTGTGCAGTTCCGGCAACCGGGGCAACAGGGAGATGACGCGCATGAAGGCGCCGCCGTCCATAAAGGGCGATCCCCCACCCCTGGAGCCGGAGGGAATGTCAGCCGGTACCCCGGACTGCGGACCGATGGTCACATCGTCGCCGATATGTATGTGTCCGGCAATACCCGCCTGACCGGCCATGGTCACGCGGTCGCCGACCCTGACGCTGCCTGCTATGCCTACCTGGGAGATGATGAGGCATTGTTCTCCCATGCGCACATTGTGGCCGATCTGCACAAGGTTGTCCAGTTTGCTGTCCGTGCCTATGCTCGTCGCTCCGAGCGTGGCCCGGTCGACGCAGGAGTTCGCGCCCACATCCACGCCGTCCGCAAGACGCACGGCACCGATCTGGGGTACGGTCCGCATTTCTCCCTCCGCACGTACAAAACCGAAACCGTCCGAGCCGATGACCGCTCCGGGGCGAAGCACGCAACGTGCCCCCATTTCCGTGCCGGACAGAACCACGGCGTTGGGATACAGCACGCAGTTATCGCCGATGCGGCAGTCTTCGCCTACATACGCGCCGGGAAATATCTCGCAGCCTGCGCCGATGCGGGAGCGCGCGCCGATGTGGGCATGGGGGTGCACCGTGCAGCCCGCGCCGAGATCGGCTTCGGGATGAATGACGGCAGCCGGGCTTATGCCCGTAAAGCCGCTTTCCCTGCGCGTGAACAGGGAAGCGGCGCGGGCGAAGTCTTGGTAGGGCGCCGCGCTTACCAGAGCGCAACGCGCCTCGACAGCGTATTCCGGCGCCAAAATGACGGCGCAGGCACGAGTTGTGCCCAAAAGATGTCTGTAACGGGGATTGGCCAGGAAGCTGACCTCCGTTTCCGAAGCGTCTTCCAGGGTGTTCAACCCGGAGAATTCACGGTCTTCGCCGATCAGGGTCAGGCCGAAGGCCGCGGCGAGTTCCGACAGGCGCATGCTCATGCCGGGCACACGGAGGTCAACGGCCTTGCGGCTGTTGCTGCGATCCGGCGGCGCCGCGTTGCGGTGCGGCGGGGGACGCAGCGTTGCGCGCCGGCGGGGCAGACGGGGCTGAGCCTTGCGGCGGCCCGCTCTTCAGCAGGTCTTCCTTGATTTTTTTGAACACGGCGTTGCTTTCGGCCAGCATATCGGCGGTGATGTCCAGAGCGGGATCATAATAGATGATGTCGGCTATATCCATGACCAGGGTGTAACCTTTAGCCTCAGCCAGATTTTTTGCCGCCCGGCTGATGACTTCGTCGATGTCCCGGCGGACGCGCTGCTCGTCCGCCTGGAGCAGACGCATGAAAGCCTGAGCCTTTTCGCCGTATTCGCGCTGTTCCTTGGCGAAATCCTCCTGCTGCTTGGCCGTGGGCTTTTTGCTCTGGAAGTCGGACGCTTTCTTTTCCAGACGCAGGCGGTCCTTTTCCAAGGCGTTTTTTTGTTCGCCGAATTTGCCGTCCAGGGCCGTCCTGGCTTCCTGCAGGGCATCGCACTCGGCGGCGGTTTTTTGCAGGTTGAAAACGGCTGTTTTGACGTCGGCAGCCGCCGCGCTGAGAGAAGCGGACAGAAACAGACAGGCTGCGAGACAAGCGATATAACGCATAACTGACTCCTTTGGGGTTGGCGCGGGCGGTTTGCGGGCTTGGGATTGCTGCCGTAGGCACGGCCCTCCGCCGGCGTCCGCCTTCGTTTACGCGCCGGACAAATACACCGGCGCAGCACCGCAAGTCAAGGCGACAAACACCTTGCGCAGCGCGCGGAACACGCAATCGTCGATTTTTTACTTTACATCGGCCGCGGGCAGGATTATGAAAAAAGGTTCCGGGGGCTCGCCGGACAAGGCCCTTTTTCAGGGAGCATGCGATGGAACAACGAGATTTGGAAGACTTTCGCGTTCTTCTCAACACCATGCTTGATGAAGCGCTCAAGCATGGTGAAATGACGCTGGAAGACATGACCGACAACAATGAAATCTTCGCCGACCCGGCAGACCGCGCCACCATGGAGGCGGACCGGACCTTTACCTTGCGCATCCGCGATCGGGAGCGCAGGCTGATCAAAAAAATCAAAGCCGCGCTGCAGCGTCTTGACGACGGCGTCTACGGCATCTGCGAAAGCTGCGGTGACGACATAGGAGTCCCCCGTCTTAAAGCGCGCCCGGTGACCAAGCTCTGTATAAACTGCAAGAGCAGGCAGGAAGAAGACGAACATTTGCGGGGCGAGTAGAACATTGCAATTTTGAGATTCCCCGCCGGGTTTCCCCGGCCTACGCTCGCCGTCAGTCGTATCCGCCCGGCAGGCGCACATGGATTCGCATGTTTTCCGCATTCTGGCCGCCGAAGCGGCGCGCATGCTTGAGGGGGCGCGCTTGGAAAAAATCCGCGGCCCGCGCCCCGACGTTCTGGTGTTCATCGTCTTTGCCGCCGGGCTGAAACGCAGGCTTGTCCTTCGCTTCGGCCGGCGTGCTCCGTTGTTGTTCTTTTCGGAACAGGTTCCGGAAAATCCGCCCGCTCCGCCCGCATCGGTCATGCGTTTGCGCAAGTACTGCGCAGGCAGGCGCCTGGGTCGGGCGCAGGTCGACCATATATCCCGCTGCATAGCTTTCCCCGTTGCCGGGGCGTCCGCACGGGACTCCCGCTTTCTGCTCCTGGATATGGCGCATGGAGCCTTTGCACCGCGCGAACTGCCGGAAAACTTCGGGCAAGCGCCCGCCCGCCCGGGAAGCGAAATAATTGAGGCCCTGTGCGGCCGGGCATGGGATAAAAAGGAAAATCAGGGACCTTGGCGGGAATTTCCTGTTCTCACCCCGCTGTTGCGCGAGACGCTGTCCTTCCTGGATCCCTTGGAAGGTCTTGCCCTGGCGGCGGATCTGGAAAGAGGAGGAGGCGATCTCTTTCTTTACGCCGACGCCGCAGGGTGTCCTTCCTTTTACTCGGCCTGGCCCTTGCCCGAAGCGCAGGCGCGGCGGCGTGGGCTTTCCCCTTTTGTTTTCCCGACCTCTTCCGGCGAAGCCGCCTTCGGGCTTTGTCGGGAGCAAACCCCGGACGGCGGTGGAGGGCGCGGTTCACCCGACGTGCGGGAAGCCGCGCCGCAGTTCACGGCCGCGACTGCGTCCGCTGCTTCCATGCGGCTTGGCGCTGCGGGTGCAGGCGGCACAGACGGATTCACGGCCGCAACCGCATCCGTCGCCTCCCTGCTGCCCGCGTACCCGGCTCTGGCAGGCGTATCCCTGGTTGCTGCGCCCCTGTTTTGCGCGGAACTCGGCGGCGAAGAACGGCGGAAGCAGGGAAAGCCGGCGGCAGCCGCGCGCAGAAAGGCGGAAAAACTGGCTGCGAAGTTGCGGGAGGAGGAACTCAGACTCCGGGGTATGGTCGAACTCGGCGCAACTGCCGAGGCGATCAAGGCTCTGTTGTGGCGTTTCCCCGCGGATGCCGCGCCGGCGGAGATTGACGTGCCGACCGGTGACGGAAGCGCGGAGAGCCTGCGCATCACCCTTGACCCCCGTTTCAGCCTGCGGGAAAACATGAACCGCATGTTCCGGGAGGCGACGCGGGGCAAGCGTGGATTGGAAATGCTGCGCCGGCGCAGAAACGGCGAGCCGGGCGCGGAGAACGGAGCAGGACGGGTTTGCGGGGCGACTGCAGTGAATGCCGAAGCAGGGCGGGTTTCCGAGGAATTTGGGATAAACACCGGAGCGGGGCAAGTTTCCGAGGAATCCGAGCTGCATGTAGGGACAGGGCGGGTTTCCGGGAACTCTGCGGTGAAGGTTGCCGCAATGTTGCCGGCCTCCGGCGCCGGCGGGCGGGAATTACGGGGCGTGGCCCGTTTTCGCTCTTCGGACGGTTTTCTCCTGTGGCGCGGCCGCAATGCCGCAGGCAACGCTCTGCTGTTGAAAAGCGGCGCCGCGCACGATTACTGGCTGCATGCGGAAGGATTCCCCGGAGCGCATGTGCTTATACGCCGTTCTCATGCGGCCGAGCCTGTTCCGGAACGGACCCTGCGCGAAGCGGCGGCCCTTGCGGCGGAAAAGAGCGCGGCGCAGGGATGGGCAACGGTCATGGTCGCCCTGCTGCGCCATGTGCGGCGCAACGCGAAGGGAACTCCCGGCGTGGTGGAAATAGCCTCAGTGCTGCGCCGCATCCGCGTCGACGATACGGAAAACACCCCGGCGGAGGTGTAAGTCGTGCCCGCGGCCGAAGCCGGCCTTGATAAGGACCGTCGCCGGTAACCTCGACACGGGGTGTAAGTCGTGCCCGCGGCCGAAGCCGGCCTTGATAAGGGCCGTCGCCGGTAACCTCGACCTGGGGTGTAAGTCGTGCCCGCGGCCGAAGCCGGCCGCCGTGCGCGACAATCCGCTCCGGCATCTTGTCAAAGGGCCGGAGTGTTGTTATATCTCCGGAAATCAACGTCTGCACAAGCATAAGGAGTTTTCAATGGCAATGAACAACAGCGCGACCCTGCGCAAGCCCATAAGCAGGGCTGAAGTCACCAACGCCTTTCTGCGCTCGGTCTACAACTGGATGGCCCTGGGTCTGGCTCTGACGGCGGCCGTGTCCTTTGCCCTCACCTATACCGCTCTGGGCAACGTTCTGTTCACGCCGCAGGGCATGTATATCGGCATAGGCAGTTGCATAGCCGAACTGGTTCTGGTTTTTTCGTTGAGTCTGGGCATACGCAAACTGTCCGCCCAAACCGCGACCCTCATGTTTCTGGCGTACAGCGCATTGAACGGCATAAGCCTTTCCTTCATCCTCGTGGCCTATAACGTCGGCTCGGTGGTGCAGGCTTTCCTCACCACTACCTGCATGTTCGGCGTGATGAGCCTGTACGGTCTCGTGACGAAGCGGGATCTGACGTCCATGGGGTCCCTGATGACCATGGGGCTGATCGGGCTGATCATCGCCTCGGTAGTGAATATCTTTTTGGGATCAAGCATGCTTGAGTTCGGGATCAGCGTTGTCGGCGTCGTCATTTTCCTGGGTCTGACCGCCTACGACACGCAGTTCCTTCGGGAAATGGGCGAAACGGTTCCGCAGGACGATGCGACGGCCGTGCGCCGGGGCGCCATCATCGGGGCGCTCAGGCTTTACCTCGACTTCATCAACATTTTCATAATGCTGCTGCGTATTATGGGAGACCGCCGCTGACGCGCCGCCGCACGGTTGCGGCGGCGTCCTGCAATCTATAGATGCGATTCGGAAGAGGACACAACACGACAAAGCGGGGGGAGGCCGCCTCCCCCTTATCAGAAAGTTCTCATATGGTCCGAAGCCTGTCCCTTCAGGGAGATTCCTGCTTGACGCCCGGCAAGGCCGGACATACGACCGGTAACCTCTCTCTTCAGAGAGGAGGCAATCCCCCCGGCTCCAAGCGCCGGGGGGCAGTCATCCGGCGGGCGGTGCCGGATGCGGATTGAAACGGGCCGCCGGATTTACCGCCTGTCCCTTCCCGTTTTGCGCCCCCCCGGCGCCCTGTATTCTCTGCTTATGCGAACGCGGCGCGCGCTTTACGCCCGCGGCGTGTTCGCCTCCTACGCCCCGTCCTGCCCCTGCGTGTCCGTAGGCAACATAGCATTCGGCGGCAGCGGCAAGACCCCGCTGGTTTCCTTTCTTCTGGAACTCGCGGCGGTCCAAGGCAAAAAAGCCGTGGTCCTCAGTCGCGGCTACGGCGGCCGAGGCGCGGGCCGACCACTCGTTGTCGGCCCGGATACGCCGCCGGCGCTCTGCGGGGATGAGCCTTTGATGTTGGCCCGCGCCCATCCTGAAGCCTCGGTGATTGTCGCTCCCCGGCGGGTCGAGGCCGCGCGTACGGCAGAAAGCCGTTTTGCCCCGGATATGCTGATTTTAGATGACGGTATGCAGCATCTTGCCCTGCGCCGGGATGCGGATATTGTCCTCCTGCGTCCGGCCGACCTCGCCGAAGACCGGGGCAAAGTCATCCCCTCCGGCCCGTGGCGCGAAGGGCCGTCCGCCCTGGATGCCGCAACCGTGTTTGCCGTCAAAGAAGATACAGGGGCGGTCGGAAGCCTGCCGGCCGCATCGTCGGCCTTTCTTGCCTCTCTCGGCAGGCCTGTTTTTCCTTTTCATCTTGAGCCGTTGGGGCTGCGTCCCCTGTTCTCAGGCAATGCGGATGCGCCTCAGCCCGCGCACGGGAAGCACGAGGGCTGCCGGCAGGGGCCGGCCGGGGAGCGGACGCCGCAGACGATGCTTGAGCGCGGACACTATGAGGGACGCCCCTACCTGCTGTTGAGTGGTGTCGGCAACCCCGACGGCGTAGAGCGGACGGCGGCCGCACTTATCGGGCGCGGACCGGAACGGCGTTGCGATTTTGACGATCACCGCGCCTTCAGCTCCGCCGACATCAGGGCGGTGCTGCGCTTCGGAAACAATCTGCCCGTTGTGTGTACGCCCAAAGATGCCGTGAAACTCGAAGCTTTCGCCGGACTTTTCGAGGGCGTGCCCCTGTGGGTTCTGGAAACGCGCCCCTGCTTTTCGGCACCTCTTTTTGCCGACTTTTCCCTTGCCGACTGGTGGGAGCGCATGCTTGCGACACGAACCCCTCGTTGCTGAGGACGCGCGGTTATTTTTGCGGTACGGCCCCGAATGAAGATATGTTTTCCGGGTACATGACTTCCAGCAGGGTCAACCCGCGGGCCGGGGCGCAGGGAGAAGGCAGGGCGCGGCGGTCGCGGGCGTCCATGATGCCGGGTATGTCCACGGGAGAGATTTTCCCCGCGCCCACATGGATAAGCATGCCGCTCAGGTTGCGCACCATCTGTTTCAGGAAACCGTTGCCCGCAAAGATGATATTCAGCACGGGCCAGTCTTCAGGGCAACGCAGGCAGGCGATTTCTCCTTTGCGGCACTGTATGGAGTACAATTCCCGCACCGTATTCCGGGTAGCTGCGCCGGCATTTTGAAAGGAGGCGAAGTCGTGTCTGCCCGTGATATGGGGTAGGGCCGCTTGCAGCGGGTCCAGATCGAGGGGGGGCACCTGAGCGACGAAATTCCGGATGCGCGGCACGGGCTTGTCCCGGCCCGCCCAGATGCTGTAGGCGTAGCGTTTGCCCACAGTGCTTTTGCGGGCGTGAAAAGCGGCCTCGACCGGGATGCAGGAGAGAACCCGGATGTCGGGCGGCAGGCAGGCGTTCAGGGCTTTGCGCCCGTCGGAGGGCATTTTCGTCTCATCCACGTCCGCATGGCAGACCTGACCGTCGGCGTGAACTCCGGCATCGGTGCGGCCCGCTCCGTGTACGCGCACGGGGTTGCCGGCGATGCGGGCAAAGGCGGCTTCAAGACATCCCTGTATACTCGGAACAGGCCGCGTTCCCCCGGACTGAATCTGCCAACCTGCGTAGGCTGTGCCTTCAAAGGCCACAGTAAGTTTGAGCCGTTGCATTATTGCAGAGGTAACTGCATGCGCGCCAGCGCCTCGGTAAGCTGGGCGGCCACCTGCGGTCTGACATAGGTCAGGATTTCGCCGGCCTGACGTCCGCGCATGACCGCCAGAACCTTGACGGACACCTTTTGATCCAGGGTTTCCAGAACGGCAGCGGCCTGCTTGGCTTTCATGTTCGACAGCATGTCCACCAGATGGCGGAACTTGGCATCCTGGGTGCCTTCGGCTTCCTTGATCATGCCGCTGAGGCGATTTTCCAGGATTTGCATGCGCTCCAGGCGGGAATTCAGTTCGCCTTCCAGCACGCGCAGTTCCTGTTCTTTTCTGGCAAGGTCTTCCTGCCGCTTGGCCACGGCATTTTTGAGGTCGGGTTGCAGGGCGGTCGGGGCGGCTCCGCCTGTACCGTCGGGAGATGCTATGGGCGGCAGGGGGCGGGCGGGCTCCGGCGTTTGCGGGACGGGAGCGATGACGCCGGGCGCCGCGGCCGGCGTGTCCACATGCGACCTGACGCCGTGGGCGGTACCGTAAATACCGGTATCCGGCAGGGTGGCTTCCACGGCAGGCGGCGATGCGGGCGCTCCGCCCGCAACGGCCGCCGAAGCAAGGGCGGGAGAACCGGCGCCGTACAATACGGAGAAGGAAGATCCGGGGTCAAGGAGGATAAGGCCGACGACAACGAACTTCAGGACGAAGGTGCAGATCAAAAGCCTGCAGAGTTTAGACGGCGGCATGTTTATAGCGTAAAGTGGCCGTTTCATCATCGCGTAACTGCTCTTGTTTCCGTTCCGTTACCTTGTGCCGGGCGGCCTGTTTTTCTTCAAGCCTGTCCAGCAGTTGCCGCTCGACGGCTTTTTCCGCCAACTGCGTGCGCCGGATGTCCACATGGTCTTCCGCCGCAACCAGCGCGGCTGCACAGTCTTCCAGGTCGCGGGACAAGGCGGCGGCGTATTCAAGTGTCAGGGAACGCTCGGCGAAATCCAGAAGGTCGGGCCGGCTCAATTTCAGCCGGTGCCCGCGCAATTCCTGTTCCATTGCATCCCTGCGGGCCAATATGCGGTCCCGTTCCATGACTGCCTCGGCCAGTCGCTGCATGGCTTGTTCTTCAAGCTGCCTGCGGTAGCGCCGCACCTGCTCGAGTCTGAAACGGAAAGGAGCCATAGCGCATCCTGTCGGAAAACCGTCTGTACGGTACTGTGTAAGCAACTGCCGTGCCAACGCGGCATCAGTCCCGGCGTACGCCGGAAGCCATGTCCCGCAGGCGGGCTATGCGTTCGGCAACGGGCGGGTGCGTGGAGAACAGGGAAGCCATGCGCGATGCGGTAAAAGGATTGACGATGAACAGGGGGGCCGTGGAAGGGTTTCCGGCGCGCATGGGCAGGCTGCGGGCGGCGCCGTCCAGTTTGCCGAGCGCGGAAGCCAGGGCCAGGGGTTTGCCGCTGAACTGCGCTCCTCCTTCGTCGGCCAGATATTCACGGGAGCGGGAGATGGCGAACTGGATGAGCGAGGCGGCAAGAGGGGCAAGAAAGGCCGTGAGCAGCGCCGCCGCGGCGTTGCCTCCCCCGCCTTCCTCGTTGCTGCGGCCGCCACCGAAAATGACCGTAAACTGCATGATGTTGGCGATGGTCATAACGGCCGAAGCCAGCACGGCGGCCGTACACTGGATCAGGATGTCCCTGTGCGCGATGTGGGCTGTTTCATGCGCCAGCACGCCGCGCAGTTCGTCCCGGTCCAGCAGGCGCAGGATGCCGCTCGTCACGGCCACGGCGGCGTTTTGCGGGTTGCGTCCGGTGGCAAAGGCGTTGGGGGCGTCCTGAGGAACGAGAAAGACGCGCGGCTTGGGAATGCGCGCGGCATGTGCCAGTTCTTCAACGAGTTCGTGCAGCATGGGGGCTTCGGACGCGGACAGTTCCCTGGCCTTGTACATTTTGAGGACGATCTTGTCCGAATACCAGTAACTGCCCAGATTCATGATCAGGGCAAGCGCCAGAGCGATGAGAAGGCCGCTGCGCCCGCCGAAATACTGTCCTATGCCGAGGATGATCGCGGTCAGAAGACCGAGAAGCAGGAAAGTTTTGAATTGACTGGTCACGGCAACTCCTTTTTGCAATGAAAAACCGCAAAACAGCGGCCGCCCTTGTTGCGGCCGAGCGCCGCAACCCGCTCAACTTGTCCTTTTTATATGGCGGAGGGCGGCGATGGTAGAGAAAAGACCGAGGAAGAAGAAAAAAGAATCCATAACTTCTGCTCCTTTGCCGGACGGTGCCCGGCGCCGTCGGTGAACGGACATTGCGGCAGGGCGTGCTGCCGTTTCAAGAAAGTAAGTATGTCCATAATTTTTGTATTTTGTATGCGGACAATACCACATTCGGCGCACATGTTAAAGCAAAAAAACTGCGGTCCGGGAACAGGGCAGGCATCGGGGTAACGCCTGCCTGCGCCCGTACGCCGGGAGCAGGATCATTGGACGCGTTGCACGGCCGCGAGGATTTCTTCGGGGCTTATGGACGTCAGGCAGCGGCAGTCGTAAGGACAGGCACTTTCGCCGTGCAGGGAGCAGGGGCGGCAGGGCAGGTCTTTTTCTAGGACGATGTCGCGCTCTCCGGCCGGGTAAAAGCCCCATTCGCGGGTGGTCGGCCCGAACAGGGCTATGATCGGCGTACCGACGGCCGACGCCAGGTGCATGGGGCCGGAGTCGGAGCAGACCAGGGCGCGGCACAGGGACAGCAGGGCGCAGAGTTCCCGCAGGGAGCTTGCATTGCTCAGGTCGCCTGCCCGGCCGGTGAAGACGGAATCACCTTGGCCCAGGATAAGCAGGGGGATGCCCCGGCGATCCAGAAGGGAGGCGAATTCGTGTATGTTCCGTGCCGGCAGGGCCTTCAGTTTGTGTGTAGCGTAAGGATGCAGGGCCAGAGGGCGGGCGCCCGGTGAGAAGACGGCGTCGAGGCGCGCGCGTGCGCTTTGCCGCTCGCGTTCGGAAAGTTTGACGACGGGTAGGAGCAGGGCGGCAGGTGGGGCGGTATCGTCAAAGGCGGCATAGTAGCGTTGGGTGACGGAGGCGGCGCGCAGGCCCTGCCGGAAAAGCCTGCCGCCCGAGGCCAGAAAGAGCCGGCGTTTAAGGCCTGCTTTGCGGCAGCGCAAGGTAGGGCCGCGCATGAGCATCGACAGGAGCCGGGAGCGCGGGGTATTGTGCAGATCCAGAAAAGACAACGCGCTGTGGCGGGCGGCGAAGTTGCGGCAGAAGCGGAGGAAATTCACAGGGGTGAGATCCCTGTTTTCCAGGGCGATGGTTTCCTTGATGAAGGGCAACCCTTGGAGGACGGGAGCAAAGTCTTTTTTGACAATGTATAAGAAGGAAAGGTTTCGTTCTTCGGCGATGCGTTGCAGGACGCCGGTACTCAGGACAACGTCGCCGAGCCGGCCGAGGCGGAAGACCACGCATATGTTGTTGTTCGGCAGGTCGTGATGCATGCGGCGTCGAATGTTCGGCATTGCCTTAACAGTATTTTTGTGCGAGAAGGACTTTGCCTGATCCGGATGCTGAGTTCAGGTTTTTCCCTCGAATTGTCATGGAGATTTGCCCGCCGGGTAAAGCTCGGGAGCGCCTTGCGCGGAGCGGAGAGGTAGCGAAGCGGTTGTAACGCGCCCGACTCGAAATCGGGTTGTCCTTTAATCGGGGCACGTGGGTTCGAATCCCACCCTCTCCGCCAGATTAATTTTCCATGAAGTCCCGCAATGCCTCAAAGGCGTTGCGGGACTTATCTTTTCAGCAGTTTTCATGCTCATGGAATGCGATTAAATTATTCATGATTACGCACTATATTCAGCTACTTTTCAAGGATAACGTACGGTATTTTTTTATGTCAATCCGCAAGCCCGGAAGCAATTTGTTCAACTTCATCAGGCGATAAGCCGGTGAGTTTGGCAACAGTTTCCACGGGTATTTTTTCACGCAAGGCTTTTGCCGCAACTGCCAATTTTTCC
>JAISWB010000013.1 GCA_031271265.1 Desulfovibrio sp.
CGCGGAGGCGTGGATTGAAACACTTCAAGAGGACTTTATCTTTTTCCTCTTGAGTCTGTACGCGCGAAACGGCTCCGGGGAGCTCGCCAAGCTGGCTTTCCCGCAAAAAAGCCGGAAGAGCTCATTTTTTAAAAAGTACGCTCAAGCCGGATGAGCTTGCTTTTTTTGCCGATCCCCAGCGCCGTCATTTCGCCCAGATGAGGTTGATGCTCTGCCTGATGTCCGGATGCAGAGATTTATGGACGGGGCAGGTCAGGGCGGCGCGTTCCAGGCTGCGCTTTTCCTTGTCGGAATATTCCCTGTCCGGCATGGTGATGTTCACGTCAACAGCGGCAACGCGGCGTGAGCCTTCCGTACTCATGGTTTTGGTGACTTCCGCCGTCATGCCGGTCACGTCCACCTTGTGTTCGTCGCCGTATATGCCCATAATGGTCATGGCGCAGGCGGCCAGAGAGGTGGCAAACAAATCGGTCGGCGAAAAGGCCTCGCCTTTGCCGCGGTTGTCGACGGGCGCGTCCGTGCTGATGGCCGCGCCGCTTTGCAGGTGCCTGCATTCTGTATGCAGCCCGCCGAGATAGGTTACCTGGGAAGTCGCCATGGTCGTCTCCTTGTAATGTGTATAGCGCGTCCGGTCCGTATTCCGCGTACCGGGCTGTATTCCGAATATCCTTTTCCCCTTGCGCACGCAAGACTGGAGGAAACGATGCAGCGCGCCGCGATGCGCGAAATGATCAAGATCGACGGCCTTGCCGTGGCGGTGACCCGCAAGCGGATACAACGCATGCGCCTGGTGGTGCATCCGCCCGACGGCAGGGTCACCCTGTCCGTTCCCCTTGCCGCGCGCCGCGAGGAATGGTCGGCCTTCCTGACGGCGAAGCTGACTTGGATACATGCCCACGTCGCACGCACGGCACAGGCAACGCGGCCCGCACCGGCCCTGTATGCCGGCGGGGAAATTCATTATCTCTGGGGCCACCCCTGCGTATTACATGTTGAAGAACACTCCGGCAGAACCTCCGCCGTCTTCGGGAGCGGGAGCATCATCCTGCGCGTGCCGCCCGGCAGCGACGCGGCGTTGCGGGAAAGCGTCATGCACACCGGCTACGCCGCACAACTGCGCGAAGCGGTCGAGCCGCTTGTCGGGCAGGCGCGGGCCGCACTCGGCGTGGGGCCGGCGCTCTTTTTTGCGCGGCGCATGAAGAGCCGCTGGGGGAGTTGCAGCCCGCGCAGCGCAAGGATACGCTTGAACACGGAGTTGGCAAAACATCCCCCACACCTGCTCGGATACGTACTTGTCCATGAGATGGCGCATCTTTTGGAGCCGGGGCACAACAGCCGTTTTTACTCCCTGGTGGAACGCGTGCTTCCGGATTGGCGGACGGCGCGCGCCGAACTGCGCGCCCTGTCGCCCGGACAAGCGTGAACGGCATTCAGCAATGTTCACAAGGTATTTAGAACTTATCCGTAAATATCCAGATAGTTACGGATAAGTTCTTAGATTGGTATTTCAAAATGTTGCCTGCATAGACGGTTTTTACCGGCAGGGCATCAGTTTGTTTCCTTCAATGTTTTTTCGCGCCGAGCAAGTGCCGGGGCAGGCTGCGTTGCGGCGCGCGGCCGACGCCGAGGCTGTCCGCCGGCACATTTTTGGTGATGACCGACCCGGCCCCGACCAGAGCGCCGTCCCCTATGTCCACCGGCGCGACCAGAGCCGCGTTCGATCCGATGAACGCGCCCGCGCCTATGCGCGTCCGGTGTTTGTTCACCCCGTCGTAGTTGCAGGTGATGGTTCCGGCCCCGATATTGGCCTCGGCGCCCACTTCGGCATCGCCCAGGTAGCTGAGATGGCCGGCCTTGGCTCCTTTGCCCAGCCGGGCCTTTTTCAGTTCCACGAAGTTGCCGACATGCGCTTCCTCCTCCAGCACTGAACCGGGACGCAGGCGCGCGTAGGGACCGACAACGCAGCCCCTGCCGATCACGGCCTGTTCCACATGGCAAAAGGAGCGCATCTCCGCGTCCCGTTCCAGAACGGCGTCCTGCAGACGACAGTGCGAGGCGATGCGCGTGCCCGCGCCGATGCGACTGCGGCCGTAAATTTCACAGGGGCCGGTGATGTCCGCGCCGGGTTCGATGTGCACGTCGGGGCCGATGCGCACGCTCTGCGGGGCGCGGATCAGCACGCCGCGCTCCAGGTGCCGTCCCACGATCCGCGCGCGTAGGTATTCCTCGGCCTTCGACAACTCCGCCGGGGTATTCACGCCCGCCAAACGCGGGTCGTCGCCGAAGTTGCAGCCTTCCACGGACAGCCCGCGCGCGGCGGCAAGGGCGATCAGATCCGTTATGTACACCTCCCCCTGCGTGTTGTCGCTGCCGAGAAGGGGCAGGAGCGGCACTATCGTTTCCGTGCGGATGCAATAGATGCCCGTGTTGACCTCCCCGCTTTTCGGGCCGTGAACGGCTTCGTTGAAGTCGCCGGCCTCGACGATGCCCGTCACCCGTCCGTCCCGCCGCAGCACCAGGCCGAAGTCCCCCGTATCCGGCAGGGTAAGGCTGATGAAGGACAGATCCCGCCGCTCCCTGATGCTTTCTTCGACGAACGCGGCCGGGAGGCCCTCGTCCAGCAGGGGAGTGTCGCCGTTGATGACCGCCAGGTATGCCGGCGGATTGCCGCGCAGGGCGTCCCAGGCCGTTGCCAGCGCGTGCCCCGTGCCGAGTTGTTCCTCCTGCACTATGAACAGTCCCTCCCGTTCCGGAAAGGCTTCGCGCACCAGATCGGCCCTGTGGCCGATCAAAGTGTGGACCCGGCCGGGACACGCAGAGTCTACGGCGGCCAGTACATAACGCAGCATGGGTTCACCCAGCAGGGGTTGCAGCACCTTGGGCAGGGGAGAATGCATCCTGGTGCCTTTGCCGGCCGCGAAAACGACCGCGCTCAATCTGTTGCCGTATTCCATACACAGCCTCACCTATCGAGGAAGAGACCCTTATCGGACAGTTCCCGTATTTTTTCTTCATAGAGCTTACGGAGTAAGGGGTCAAAGCCTCCGGCCCGACGCAGGTATTTTCGGGCCGTTGTCCGGTCGCTTCTGCATTCGGACAACTCCGTATACCAGCGCGCATAGTCCGCACACGCCGCATGTTCTCCGTACCTGGCCATAAAGCGCGCCGCTTCCCGGCAGATCTCGGCCGTCATGCTGAGCAGAACCAACTCGTGATAAAGCAGCACAGCTTCCTTGCCTTTCCCCGCTTTTTCCAGGTCGGCGATCAACCGGGCGCGGCCGCCCGCCCACAAGGGATGCCGGCGCGTCAACGCATAGCGGAACGCAGTATCACGGCCGGCCGCTTCGGCCTCCAGCGCCTCTTCATCCGCTGCCTTCATGCGCAGGCAAATGTCATAATCATCGGAAATAAACGGTTCAAAACCGTCCCTCACGCC
>JAISWB010000008.1 GCA_031271265.1 Desulfovibrio sp.
AATCCGCTGCAGCTCGACTCCAAGGCCCCGGACGGCACGCTGCAGAAGTTCCTGGCCGGAGAAAACCGCTACGCCCAGCTTGAGCAGATAGACCCCGATGAGTCCAAACGCCTGCGCGCGCTGCTGGAAAAGGAATACACGCAGCGCTACTACAGGCTGAAGCAACTCGCCGACCTGCCGCCGGTGTCCGAAGTAGTCAAGGCCGCCGGATGACGCGTTTGATCAACCTTACGGAGGGCGCCTGCGCGGCGCCCTCCGCTTGAGGAAACACGGAAAAGGCGGGTGCCGCAACGCTACTCGGGGAGCGGGGGCAGCTTGGGACTGCCGCCGGCTCACGGCGATCTATCGGAGGATTTAAAGGGGCCGGGCCCCTCTAAAAAAGAATATGTCTCTGTAACATTGTAACAATGGGAGATAAATGTATGCCTATTGATCCGTCACTTGTGAAAGAGTTTGAAAACATTGCGGGCAAGGAACAGGTATTGACTGAACCGGCCGATCTGCAATGCTATTCTTACGATGCCGCCGTTTTGAATCCGGTCATGCCCGCGCTGGTCGTCGCGCCGGCCGACAAGGAACAGCTCTGCAAAACCGTCAAATTGGCCTACGACAACGGCTTGCCTATCACCGTGCGCGGCTCGGGGACCAACCTGTCCGGCTCGACCATACCGCAGGGTGACGGGATGGTGATCTTGACCAACAGGCTGAACAAGATTCTGGAGATCAACGAAGAGGACCTCTATGCCGTGGTCGAGCCGGGCGTGATAACCGCGCAGTTTGCCGCTGCCGTTACGGCCAAGGGCCTGTTCTATCCTCCCGACCCCGGTTCACAGTCGGTGTCGACGCTGGGCGGCAATGTGGCCCACAACGCCGGAGGCTTGCGCGGCCTGAAATACGGCGTGACCAAAGACTACATCATGGGCATGGAAGTGGTGGATTACAGGGGCGAACTGATCAAGACCGGCTCGCGCACGGTGAAGTACGTCACCGGCTACAACATGGCGGCCCTGATGGCGGCTTCCGAAGGTACGCTCGGCGTGTTTGCCGACATCATCATCAAGCTCGTGCCTCCGCCCAAGGCGTCCAAGGCCATGCTTGCCGAGTTCGACGACGTGAACAAGGCTTCCGAGGCCGTGGCAGGCATCATCTCCGGGCATATCGTGCCCTGCACCTTGGAATTCCTGGATCAGAACTGTATCCGATACGTGGAGGCCGACACCAAGGCCGGCTTGCCCGTCGACGCGGCGGCCATACTGCTGATTGAAGTCGACGGCGGGCATCCGCTGCTTGTGGAGGAAGACGCCGACAAGGTCATGGAAGTTTGCCGCAAGTGCGGCAGCACCAATATCCGCGTTGCCCGGAACGCCGAGGAAAAACTCAAGATATGGGAGGCGCGCCGCAATGCCCTGCCCGCCCTGGCCAGGGCAAGGCCGACAACAGTGCTGGAAGACGCCACTGTGCCCCGTTCGCAGATTCCGGCCATGGTCGCCGCCGTCAATGCCGTAGCCAAAAAATATTCTCTGGAAGTCGGGACCTTCGGCCATGCCGGGGACGGCAACCTGCATCCGACCTTCCTCTGTGACCGCCGCAACAAGGAAGAGTTCGCGCGCGTGGAAGCGGCTGTAGATGAAATTTTCGACGTTGCGTTGAAACTCAAGGGCACCCTGTCCGGCGAGCACGGCATAGGCAAGGCCAAGGCCAAATGGATGGAAAAGGAGACCAACCGCGCCACCATGGAGTTCAACAAGAATTTGCGCCGGGCTCTCGACCCCAAATTGCTTTTCAATGCCGGCAACAAGTTCGTTTAGGAGGTCGCGATGTCCGAAAATACACCCACTTCGCAGCCGGTATCCTCGGCATTGCAGGCGCTTACCGACAAACTGCTGAAACTGGACGATCTCTTGATATCCTGTATGCGTTGCGGCTTCTGTCTGGCCGTATGTCCCGTCTACGGCGCGACCATGAAGGAGGCGGACGCCACCAGGGGCAAGATCGCCCTGCTGGAATTTCTTTCCCGGCATATGATCAACGACCCGGAAGCGGTCAACGACAAGCTGACGCGTTGTCTGCTGTGCGGCTCCTGTCAGGCCGTGTGCCCTTCCGGGGTGAAGATCATGGATATTTTTCTCCATGCCAGGAGCATAGTGCGCGATTATCTCGGTCTGAGCGCGACGGAAAAGTTGATTTTCCGCAGCTTTCTGGCCCGGCCGAAACTGTTCAACGCCCTGCTTGGCTTGTCGGCCAAGTTCCAGGGGCTGTTCCTGAAGGAGGCGGACCCGGCCTTAGGTACGCACAAGGCGCCCATGCTGAGTTCGTTTATCGGCGAGAGGCATTTCCCGCGTCTGGCGGGGCGGTCTTTTCATTCCAAGGTGGCCTCTCTGGACGAAGCGGCCGGGTCGAGCGGCCTGCGCGTCGCCTTTTTCCCGGGCTGCGTATCAGACAAGCTGTTTCCCGATGTTGCGGAGGCCACGCTCAAAGTGTTCCGCAAGCACGGGGTAGGGGTGTTTATGCCGGACGGCTTGGCCTGTTGCGGCATCCCGGCCCTTGCCGGCGGAGACATGGCCGCGTATCACACCATGGTCGGGGAGAATCTGGCCCTGATAGGCGGCGCGGTCGTTGATTGGCTGGTGACGCCCTGCGGCACCTGTGCGGCCACGATCAAAGAGTTCTGGCCCAAGCTCGCGGACGGGTATACGGAGAAAAATAAGGGCGTGATTCGTGATTTGCACGCCAAGACCATAGATATTACGGCGTTTCTGAGTGATGTGCTCAAGGTTGAGCTGCCGGCTGCTTCCGGGGGCAAAACGCGCGTCACGTACCATGATTCCTGTCATCTGCGGAAATCGTTGGGGGTGTTCGCTCAGCCCAGGTCCATACTCAAATCCCTGCCGGGCCACGAGTATGTGGAAATGGCGGAAGCCGAGCGCTGTTGCGGCAGCGGGGGCAGTTTCACGCTCAAGCATTACGATTTGTCCAAGCAGATAGGCAAACGCAAGCGGGACAACATCGTCGCCGTGAATCCGGATATCGTGGCTGCGGCCTGTCCGGCCTGCATGATGCAGATTATGGACATGCACTCGCAGCACGGGGACAGGGTCAAGGTCCGGCATGTGGTCGAGTTGTACGCCGAGGCGCTTTGACGCCGATGCGCAGCGAGGCCGACATGCGATGAAACCGGGGCGCAGCGGTGCCGAGGCGGTTTGATGCCGATACGCATTGGCGCTGTTTCGCTTTGGCGCCGGGGCGCTCCGATGCCGAGAGGAGCGCCCCGGCCGAGCTTGCGGTTTGCCGGCCTGTCCGTTTTTTGCGGCGATACCGGACATGAGCATTGACCTCTGCGGGCTTTTGCGTTAGTGAATTTCCGCATTGTGGGTCGTTAACTCAGTCGGTAGAGTATCTGCCTTTTAAGCAGAGAGTCGCAGGTTCGATCCCCGCACGACCCACCAAATTATTCTCTAGAAAAGTCCCGCAAAGCCTGAAAAGCGTTGCGGGATTTAATTTTTCTCAGCACGGTTACTCCAACGTCCTCTACGAAAATCTGTGGACATACCGACGATTTGGCGGTATATATGACGGCATACAGGCTCTCGAAAGATCCGATACCGACAAATGAAATATATTGCGGCACAAGGCTTTTGGGCGATTGACGGTATTTTATTTTCAGAGGGCCGAAAAAATACCGTGAGGATACCGACATGAAGCTTACCGACACACAACTGCGAAGCGTCAAGCCGATGGACAAGGCACAGAAATTTTTTGACGGCGGGGGGCTGTACCTCCTCGTTGCCCCTGCTGGCGGAAAACTATGGCGATTGGATTACAGGTTTGACGGGAAGCGAAAAACTTTGGCATTAGGCGCTTACCCTGCCTTTTCCCTGAAAGAAGCGCGCGCGCACCGTGAAGAGGCCAAAGAACAGCTTGCCAAGGGGATTGACCCTGCTGCTCATAAACAGGCCGTCAAGGCCGCCGTGAAAGCTGAAACGGATAACACTTTTGAAATCATTGCCCGTGAATGGTTTGCCAAACATTCCCCGCAGTGGACTGAATCCAACAGCATTCGGACGTTGGCCCGCTTGGTGAAAGATATTTTTCCTCTCTTGGGGAGTAAGCCTGTCAGCCGGATAACTGCACTGGAACTCCTGGCCGCATTGCGCCGAATTGAGGAACGCGGTGCGGTGGATACTGCCCACAGGGTGCTGCAGGATTGCAGTCGAATTTTCCGTTACGCCATTGCGACGGGCCGGGCGGAACGTGACACCGCCGCCGACCTGCGGGGCGCTCTTGCCCCGGTCAGGGGAGGGCATTTTTCAAGCATCACTGATACGGCGGACATCGGCGCCTTGCTCCGCGATATTGACGCCTACACCGGCAATATAGTCGTCCGGGCGGCTCTGCGCCTTGCTCCATATGTATTCGTCCGGCCGGGTGAATTACGGCGGGCGAAATGGGAAGAATTCGACCTTGCCGGGGCAGAGTGGCGTATACCGGCGGAGCGGATGAAGATGAGGGTATTGCATATCGTGCCGCTGGCCAGACAGGTAGTGGAGATTCTGACAGACCTCCACCGGTACACCGGACAAGGTCGTTTTCTCTTCCCGTCTATGCGGGCAGCTTCAGCGCCGATAAGCGACATGACCCTGCTGGCAGGGCTGCGCCGTTTGGGGTACGGCAAAGATGAAATGACGGTACACGGCTTTCGGAGCATGGCATCAACGCTTCTCAACGAGTTGGGGTACAGCGTGGACTGGATTGAGCGACAGCTTGCTCACGGTGAACGTAACTCTGTCAGAGCGGCATACAATTACGCACAATATCTGCCTGAACGCCGACGCATGATGCAGGAATGGGCAGATTATCTTGACGGATTGCGGGATGGCCCTGTGGCGAAGGACAACGTCATTTTGATGTCCGCGATACGCAATGCAAGTATGCGGCGCATAGCAATAAACTGAGAGAATCGAAATTTCCCCGGCTAGGCGCGGTGTCATGAACCGTGCTGAAAAGCTGACCATGCAGCCTTGCCGGGGAATATATCATGGTGAAACCCGCGTGGAGGGTATTATGGATCAATTTTATCACGATTACACACGAGGCACAGTATCATTCGGGGAAGTCGCTCTTTTGTGTAAACTGACAACGTATGAATTATGGGGACTTATCAAGAGTTTTGTTGTTCTTAACTATCCAAAGCTTAATGAATTTTGGAAGAGTATTGCCCCTATGTGTTTTAATGATGATGCTGTCCCCCCAGAAAGAATTTTGAATGCACGCTTCCCATTGCAAGAAGTCTTAGAATTTGCAGTTGCAGTTGGGGAAGACGATACAGAAAATGTAGAAGATGTAATTATTTCTATCCTCACTAAATATAAAAAACTTTATCCGGGTACTAATTATAGTGGAGATATTACAGTAAATACTAACGCTGTTGCTTCGTCATCAGTTGATATTATGAATAGTAATAATGTCAACATCAATGGAGTTACAGCGGAACAGATGGAAGAAATTATTCGTGCCATAACACAAAACGCACAGAGGGGAGCAGCTCCACCTCCTGCTGCACCTGCCGGACCGCAAGCACCGGAGCCAGGCGCGGCAGAGGCGGAATCTGCCCAGGGTGAGATGAGGGAAAGGCAGATAAGGAATTGGAAAGAAGCCTCCGGGCGCCTGGAAGGCAAGCAAAGAGAGGCTGCGCAGCTGTGCATCGCAAAATGGGAAGGAAAGACGAATAAAGAAGCGTATTACACTGTTTTCCACAATGAAGTGGTTAATGCTACGGCAGCAGCCAGTAAGCGGCTTTGTCGCGTTTCCAAAATTATAAATATGTTTCCTGATTTGAAATTGCTCCGTCCACCGAATAAAAACCAGGAGTAGAAAAGCCACCAAAAATCAGATTTCTACCGCGAGTTACTCATAGTTACCCGAAAATGGTAATGTCGGGTAACATATGAGGCCGCCATAACATGCTGAAAAAACATGATGGCGGCTTTCTCTTTATCTAATTCGGGAAAGTTGACGGAAACCCGCGTTACCTGTGTAGGCTCTGGGCAAAGGGCATCGTCTATTCCCGGACGAGCGGGTACAAGGAGGTAAACAGATGTCTACAGATCGCGGGCTGCGTGTTGGTGAATTTGCAGCAAGGCTTGGCGTTGGGAAGAGTACGATTTGGCTCTGGAGCAAGCAGGGGAAACTGCCTAAGCCCATCCGTTTGAGCCGCCGATGCAGTGTGTGGCGGGCAAGCTGGGCGGAGGATTTCCTTCTGCGGGCTGAAAAGGAACAGGCGCCGCAATGACGCCGCAAAACAAAGCCCGGCCGCTGCTGAACCGGCCGGGCTTTGTGACACAAATATGAACCGCTATTTACCTAACATTTTTTCTTGGTGTCCGTCAAGCGGCGGTGAAGCATTGGTACGCGTGAAGTCAAGTAAAAGCTCCGCGCCGGTGGACGTTCCTTCAACGCAAATTGCTGAATGGAAATACATTTATCCAAACCCATACCGCTATTCATTCGTTTTTGTAGATGTCGACGACTTTGCGAAAGATGATAAAGTTTGTGCATTAGACATCCAGTATTATAATCAACGCGGAGTTCTAATGCCGACTATTATAACTCTCACGGACAGGGGAGCGCATATTTTGTACGCGCTGAAATTTCCTGTCAAAAGGCATGGTAGAGGATTTAATTTCTATCGACGAGTTAGAGATTCGCTAATTACTGCTCTCAACGGAGATTTTGCGTGCGCCGCAACGGCTGCTTGCAGGAATCCATTTTACACTGGCGCACAGAGTAGAATTTTCCCAGAGAAGAAATACGAACTTGCAGATATTTACGTTGCAAATCAGGCACATCGTTCTGCAACACCGGCTTATTCGACGGAGTATGCCGATGGCAATAGGAACCGTTCAACATTTATGCATACGCTTGCCTTTTTCAAGAGAAAGCCAGATTCAGACTTGCAGGCTCTTATCGAGGTTGTAGAGGCTTTCCAAGCAGAACAACAGGACGCTCCGCTTTCTCGCGAAGAAAATATGGCGATTTGCAGAAGCGTTTTGCGGAACTCACAAAAGTACAGCGCAAGCTGCAATCGCGGTGTTCTCCAACTGCCGCCGCGAACCGCGAGTTTGCCGTTAGAGCAGTTCAAAAGCTGGCGGTCGGAGAGGCAAGCGTTGGGCGCGGAATATGCGCGGGCGCAACGCTCTGAGGCCGTCGCAGAGAAAGTGCGAACCGCTCAACTGACGCTTGCCGAAAGCGGCGTAAAGGTCACTGCAAAAGCAGTTGCAGAGCTGGCAGTTGTCAATCGTCGAACCGCGCAAAAGTACATGAGGTAAATTGGTGTGCATTCTGGTGTTTTGCAGGGTGGTAAAAATTGGTTTCGGCTTACTGCCGCAACGCTTATGTTGTGTGCATTCTGGTGTAGGCTGTTTGCCGTGTGCATTCTGGTGCTACAGGATAGGGCTGCCTTTTTGGCTTTCCTCTCCCAAGCCTTTCGAGCGCGGCGGGTCCGCAACCTGAAAAGGTCACCAGCCCGGAGCGGGAACCAGATTTTCACGGGGCAGGATTGCCGTTTCAGGCCCCTAGAATCGACGTCCAGGACACGGCAGGTAGGTAGGGGTAGGTCGAGGCCGAAACGGGCCTTAAAATCGAAAAATGAGGCTGCTGTACTGCATTGAACGGGAAACTTTTGATTGACGCGCACGCGCTGATAAACGGCGACAGGCAGAACTCATACGGTTCACCGGCGGAATCGTTCAACAGGACGGCGGCGTTGTGGTCGGCGTACCTGGGCCGGGGCGTCAGCGCAAAAGACGTGGCCGTCTGCATGGCGCTGCTGAAGTTGGCCAGAGAGGCGTACCGCCACAAGCCCGACAACCTTCTGGACGCCGCCGGGTATCTTGGTCTGGCTGCCGATATGGTCAAGGAGGATCCGTCATGATGAATTTCACTTGGAGCCTGTGGACATTGGCGGCGGTGATTGTCCGGCGGGTGTCGGCTTTCATTCGGAGGCGGCTATGCGCATAATAGTTGATAGTCGTGAGCAGGCGCCGTACACCTTCGCGCATGAGCGGTACGGCGGTGTCATTGTCGAAGCCGGCACGTTGCAGACAGGGGATTACAGCTTGTCCGGGTTGACGGATAAAATTTCCGTGGAACGCAAGTCCATTGACGATCTTATCGGCTGTCTCTGCTCAGGCCGCGAACGGTTCGAGCGGGAACTGCAACGCGCCGTCGGGCTTGACGCATTCTGCGTGGTTGTCGAAGCGGCGTGGTCAGACCTGGCCGGGGGCCGGTATCGAAGCAAGATGAATCCGCATAGTGCCTCTCAATCAGTTCTGGCCTTCACCTGCCGGTATCGAGTGCCATTCCTTTTTGCCGGGTCACGGCAGGGCGCAGAATATGCGTGTTGGGGCTTTTTACGGCAGTATCTGGAAGGGGCAAGGAAAAGACTTGCCGCAATCACGGCGGCGCATGGCGTCGATGCAGCGTAATACGAAGGCCACATAAAGTGACACGGCAGTCAAAGTTCATGTAGGGCCACACCTAAAAAAAGGAGGCCGAAAAAATGTACGACAAGGCTCGACAAGACGCGCTGCGGCGGTTGTGGAAGCTGTGTCACCGACAATATGACGCGGCTATTCGCCGTTACTGTGACCGCACTGGTGATGATTTTCAGGAAGTCAGCGATTCCCCTTGGGCGTTTGACAACGTAAGGCTTCCTCATTTTCCGACGGTGCTGGACGAATTGGTTTGCGGCGCACGAACGAGGCGTGGAACGCCGTGTAAAAATCGAAATTTATTTCCAAACGGACGTTGTAAATATCACGGCGGCGCGTCGACGGGGCCGCGCACTGAGCAGGGCAAGCAGAAGGTCACACTGAACCTGCCGAACCAAACTTCATGAAGCGCTGTAAAAAGTTCAGTTTCTGACAGAGGCGGGGGGTCAGATCGGTTCTGACCCCCTCTGCCGAACCAAACTCCATGAAGCGCTGTAAAAAGTTCAGTTTCTGACAGAGGACGACGAAACGGCGCGGCGGTTTTGGGAGATAAGCGAACCGCTGTTTGTGGCCAAGGATGTTTGCAAGGTGCTGGAACTCGG
>JAISWB010000055.1 GCA_031271265.1 Desulfovibrio sp.
CACCGCACAAGCACGGAGTATGTAACCCGGCATGTTTGAAAGTCTTTCCGACAGGTTGAGCGGAGTCTTCCGCAAATTCGGCGGTCGCGCCTCCCTTGACGAGGAAAGCGTGCGCGAAGCCATGCGCGAAGTGCGCCTCGCCCTGCTCGACGCCGACGTCAACCTGCACGTGGTACGCTCGTTCACGGACACGGTGCTTGAACGCTGCGTCGGCCTGGAACGAACCGGCAGGATGACCCCCGCGCAACAGGTGCTGGAAGTCGTCCACGCGGAACTGATCGCCCTGCTGGGCGGTGAAACAGGCGAAGTCGACCTCTCCGGACCCCCTCCCCACGTTGTCATGCTCGTCGGCCTGCAAGGTTCCGGCAAAACCACCACGGCCGCCAAACTGGCCTCGTATTTCCGGGACAAGGGCATGAAGCCCTATTTCGCCCCGGCGGACGTGAACCGCCCCGCCGCCATAGAACAACTCGCAAGCCTTGCCGCGCAACTGGATATGCCCTGCTACCCGTCCACCGTCCTTATGAACCCGGTGGACATAGCACGCAACGCGACACACGAGGCCGCCGCCGCCGGCCGGGACCTCGTCCTGCTCGATACCGCCGGCCGCCTGCACATCGACGAAACCCTGATGCAGGAACTGGTTTCCGTCAAGGAAGCCGTGCATCCCGCGGAAATACTGTTCACCGCCGATGCCATGTCCGGCCAGGACGCGGCAACCGTCGCCGAAGCCTTTGACCGCGCCCTCAATATCACCGGCGTCATACTCACCAAAATGGACGGCGATGCCCGCGGCGGCGCGGCCCTGTCCGTCAAGTCCGTCACCGGCAAAAGCATCAAGTTCGTCGGGGTGGGCGAAAAAATTTCCGAACTGGAACTTTTTCATCCGGACCGCGTCGCCGGACGCATCCTTGGCATGGGCGACATGCTCACGCTCATCGAAAAAGCCAGGGAAACCATCGACCAGGAAGAAGCGGAAGAACTGGCGCGCAAATTCCGCAAAGCCCAATTCAATTTTGAAGACTTCCGCACCCAGATGCGGAAAATGAAACAAATCGGCTCCCTCGAAGGCATGCTGAAACTCATCCCCGGCCTCGGCGACCTGCGCAGGAAAATAGGCGATGCATCGCTGCCGGACAAGGAAATGGCCCGCTTCGAAGCCATGATCTGTTCCATGACCGCCAAAGAACGCCGCGACCCGAACCTCATCAACCAAAGCCGCAAACGCCGTATAGCCGAAGGCAGCGGTCTGGCCGTCGCCGACGTGAACCGCCTGCTCAAACAGTTCGGGCAGATGCGCGGCATGATGCAACGCATGGCCGGAGGCGGCGGGAAAATGCCCAAGGGATTGCCGGGCATCGGCGGCAGAATGCCCAAGGGATTGCAGGGGCTGGGCGGCGGGATGCCCGGCATGCCCTTAGGCGGACTGCCCGGACTCGACGCGCCGGGCACGGACTTCAGCAGCGCAGCACCAACCTCCTTGCGCTCCGCCGACGAACAAAAAAAATTGCGCCAGAAACGCAAAGACGAACGCAAACGGAAAAAGAAAAACCGCCGCTAGACAGCCGCGCAAGGCCGACTCCTGAGCGGATTTCGATTCCAGCATAAACGTATACCACCGAAACCCGGAGAACACCATGGCAGTAAAAATCAGACTCACCCGCGCAGGCAGCAAGAAAAAACCCTTTTACCGCATCGTCGCCGCCGACTCCGCTTCGCGGCGCGACGGCCGCCCCCTGGAATACCTGGGCTGGTACAACCCCATGACCGACCCGGCCAAAATGCAGATAGACAGGGAAAAAGTGCAGAAATGGCTCGGCCTCGGCGCCGAGGCCACGGATACGGTGCGCAGCCTGCTCAAAAAATCGCAGTAATCGCCGGCCGGCCGCGCGCCGCAGCCGGGACGGGGCCCCCCCATGCTTAAAGAATACCTCGAATTTATCGTCAAAGCCCTCGTGAACAAGCCCGATGAGGTGCAGGTGACCGAGGTTCCGGGCGAACAGGCGGTAGTTTACGAATTGCGCGTCGCCAAGGAAGACCTGGGAAAAATCATCGGCCGGCAGGGCCGTACCGCACGGGCCGTGCGCATCCTTCTCGGAGCGGCGTCCACCCGCCTGAAGCAGCGCTCCTTCGTGGAAATTGTGGAATAGGCCGCCCAAGGGCAACGCACCGTGCTTTCCGGGCAACTGTTCCCCGCCGGCCGCGTCGGCAAAGCCCACGGCATACGCGGTGAACTCGTCCTCATCCCGGACGACGCCATGCCCGCCCCGCTCCCCGCGGAAATATTCCTCCGTCCCCGGCAGGGCGGCCCCGCCCGCCCCTATACCGTCATGCGGAGCAGAAAACACCACGGAACCTTTATCCTCGCCCTGGAAGGCATCGAAGACCGCAACGCCGCCGAAACCTTGCGCTCCCACACCCTGCTGCTGCCGGCAGACGCCTTCCCCGCGGACGAGCCTCCCCCGGCCGCCCTGCCCGGCATCCGGGTCTTCACCCCGGACGGCGAAGGCGGCGAACGGGAGCTGGGACGCATAGCAAACGCCGCAAGACCGGCCGGACAAACAATCTGGAGCATAATCACGGAAGACGGCAGAGAAATCCTCTTCCCGGCCGTGCGGGAGTTCATCCTCTCCCTGGATACCGAAAAAGGCGAAGCCCGCATCGCCCCGCCGCCGGGCCTGCTGGAACTGTACCTGTAAAGGAAGTTGAGGGTGTTGACTTACGAATGATTTTACCCCCTTAAGCGGTTGTGGGGCAAGGGTTTTAAGAAACTGAAACATTCTTCGGGTAATACCCTCGGGAAGTTTTGGTGAATATCGGGGCGCTGCTCCAATGCCCGGCGAAAAAATACATGCACTTCAACATCGTCACGCTGTTCCCCGAATATTTCTCCGGCCCCCTGACCTGCGGGTTGCTCGGCAAAGCGCGCGAAGCCGGCCTGCTCACATTTTCTTTCCACAACCCGCGCGATGCGGCCGAAGACAAACGCCGCACCGTGGACGGCCCCCCTTACGGCGGAGGGCCGGGTATGGTCATGCTTGCCGGCCCGCTGTGCAAAACCCTGCGCGGCCTGGGATTCGTCCCGCACGCCAAGGCCGGGCCGGGGCCCCTGCTCCTGTTCAAGGCCGGAGGTATCCCCTTCGGACAGGCGCGGGCTGCGGCCCTTGCCGGGGAAGCGGCGCGTTCCGGGCATGATCGGACTCTGACCCTGGTTTGCGGACGCTATGAAGGCATAGACGCGCGCCTGGAAGATCTCTTTCCCGCGGAAGCGGTCAGCATGGGCGATTTCGTGCTCAACGGCGGCGAAGCCGCGGCGCTTTGCCTGATTGAAGCCGTCTCCCGTCTTCTGCCGGGCTTCATGGGGGACGAGCGTTCCGGCGAGGAGGAAAGCTTCGCGCCGGGGCCTTGCGGCGGACTGCCGGAATACCCGCAGTACACCAGGCCGGAAGAGTTTGAAGGTCTCGCCGTCCCGAAAATCCTGCTCTCGGGCGACCACGCCGGCATCGCCCTCTGGCGCCGGCAGGCTTCCCTGCTCGCCGCACGGCAGGCTCGGCCCGAACTTGCGGCGGCCGCCGCCCTGAGCCCGGACGACCGCGCATGGCTGCGGACCGTCCCCCGTCCGGCTGCCGGCCGCAATCTCTACTGCGCCCTCGTGCACTTCCCGGTATTGGACCGGGAAGACAATCCCGGTGCGACCTCGTTGACAAACCTCGACATTCACGATATAGCGCGCAGTTCATGCACGTATGGTCTGGGCGGGTTTTACGCGCTGACCCCGCTTGAGGACCAGAGAGCCTTGTTGCGGGACATCCTGCGTTACTGGACCGCGGGTCCGGGGGCGCGCTCCAACCCCGACCGCGCGCGGGCGCTGGCGCCGGTACGCGAAGGCCGGGACATCGCCGGAGCCGCCGCCGACCTGGAGCAACGCACGGGAACGGCCCCCCTGCTCATCGGCACCTCGGCCCGGCCCGGACATTACAGGCTGCCGGAGATGCCCTTTGCGGAAATAGCCGGACACCTGCAAACGCGTCCGGTGCTGCTGCTCTTCGGGACGGGACACGGGCTCGCGCCGCAGGCGCTGGAAATGTGCGCGGCCCTTGCCCCGCCCCTGCGCGCCTTGGGCGCGTACAATCATTTGTCCGTCCGCGCGGCCGCGGTCGTGATGTTTGACCGCATCCTGCACGACTGGGACTGAACCCTGCGCAACCGGCATGTTTCAATCCGCATCCGGCTCCGTACGCCGGCCGGCATGTCGCCTCCCTGTCCATAAAGGGAGCGGTTGCAAACCGTTGAGGAATTTCTGATAAACGGCATCCCGAACAATGAGGAAGGCATATATGGACATCATCAAAAAGATCGAAGCCGAGCACCTGCGCATGGACCTGCCCCGCTTCAGGCCCGGCGACACGGTGAAGGTGCATATGCGCATCGTCGAGGGCGAAAAAGAGCGTGTGCAGATATTCCAGGGCAACGTCATCCGCCTGCGCAAGGGGGTGACGGCGGGCACGTTCACGGTGCGTAAAATTTCCGGCGGCGTCGGCGTCGAGCGCGTCTTTCCCCTGCACTCGCCGTTTATCGAAACCGTGGAAGTCGTGCAGGAAGGACAGGTTCGCCGCAGCCGGCTCTTCTATCTTCGCGGCCTTAAGGGAAAGGCGGCGCGCATTCGCCCCCGCAGGCACTGGCAACATTGACCCTTGCCGCGCCGCATTCACGGCCCGAGGCGCAACAGCGGCGCCTTGAAACTGCATCTCAGCGGACGCGGGCTGCTTGAGAACGCGGCAACAGGCACGCCGTTGCCGCCGGAGCCGCCCCCGGAACAGGAGGCCCGCGCCGAAGCTTCTCCGCCCGGGTTCCAGGTCCGGTGCCCTCCTTGCGGGAACGGGGCGCTTCAGCCCGAGGCCGGGCGGCACGGCGACCATGCCGGTCATATCGGGATAGACGAGGCCGGGCGCGGTTGTCTGGCCGGTCCTGTGGTTGCCGCCGCCGCGCTTTTCCCGTCTTCTTTTGATTTCTCCGCGGAACTTCCCGGACTCGACGATTCCAAGCGGCTCAAGCCGGCGAAACGCGCCGCGCTGGCCGCTCTCGTCATTGAGAAAGCGACGGCGTACGGCATGGGTTTTTCCTGGCAGGACGAGATCGACGAGGTCAATATTCTCAACGCGACGTTCAGGGCCATGTCCAGGGCGGTGCTGGCTCTGGCCCGCAGAATGGAAAAGGCGGGGAATCCGCGCCCCGTTGCGTTGCCTCCGCTGGTCGTCGACGGGAACAAGGTGATCCCGCAGAAGCAGTGGCGGGCCTGCGCGCGCGGCCTGGAAGCGAAGCGCCTGGCCTGGGAACAGTTTTTCCCGGTGCCCCTGAGCGGTTTTCCCGATGTCGCGCCGGCGTTGCCCGCGCAATGTGCCGTCGTGGACGGCGATGCCCTGATCCCGGCTGTATCTGCTGCCTCGGTGTTGGCGAAGACTGTGCGCGACGGCATCATGACGCGTCTGGACACCGTTTATTCCGGCTATGGGTTCGCGCGGCACATGGGGTACGGCACGAAAGAGCATTTGCGGGCGCTTGCGGAAAAAGGCCCGTGCAGGCTGCACCGTGTCACGTTTCGCGGCGTGAAACCGCGTGAAACAACCGCCGTGATTCTGAAACTGCCCTGAGCGTGAAGGGCGCGGCAAATTCGCGGGTAGCGCAAAAACAGTTTAGGAAGAAACTGAGCGAGCGCCCGGGGCATCGACAAAAGCGGCCTCCGGGCGGCCGGCAAGGTAGCCGTTGTAAAAGGCCGTTGCCTCCATATCCGCCTTGCCCGCCGGCCGCAGACGGGTGAAGGCATAAGCGCCGTCCCCGCAGGCGACAAGCAACGCTCCGCCGGAAAGTCCGAGAATGCGCCCCGCAGCGTCCGCCGGGGACGTTTCCCGCCTGCGTTCAAGAAAGGCGCGCATGGCCGGGGTCAAAGGATGTATGCCGGGTGACGCAAGTACCCGCAGGTCGTCCTTGTCCTTGCGGCGCAACAGCATGTAGGTTCCCGGCCGGGGATGCAGACCGCGGATGCGGTTGTGCAGGACGGAAGCGGGCAGGGAAAAGTCCGCCCGGCATTCCGCGTCGGTGATTTTGGGCGCAAAGGTCGCGCGCGCGGCGTCCTGCTCCACGGGACGGACAAGCCTCGCCGCGAGCCGCTGCAGACATTCAATCAGCAGGTCTGCGCCCGCGCCGGCCAGTTCTTCAAGCAGGCCGCCGCAGGTGTCGTTCGGGGCTACGGCAACGGCGCGCTGCATGAGGACGGGGCCGGCGTCCAACTCCTCGGTCATGCGCATGATGCTGACGCCCGTGCAGCGCACGCCGTCCGCCAGAGCGCGGTGCACGGGCGCGGCGCCGCGGTAGAGAGGCAGCAACGAGGCGTGGACGTTGATTGCCCCCAGTTTCGGGATATCCAGCACATGCCGGGGCAGAATAAGACCGTAAGCTGCGGTGATCAGCAGATCCGGAGCCGGTCCCGCAAGCAACGGGCAGGCTGCGGCGTCGGTCTCCGGCCCCCTGATGAAACTGCGCGGCTGAAAGACGGGCAGGGAACGCTCAAGGGCCAGGGCTTTTACCGGGGATACTCCCGGTTTGCGGCCGCGCCCGGCCGGCTTGTCGGGCCGGGTGAACACAGCGCGCACCGTGAGAAAACAGGCCTCCAGAATGCGTTTCAGAATAGTCGCCGCAAAGTCCGGAGTGCCCATGAACACGACGCCCAGGGGCGTTCCCGCATAGACGGGCGGGGCGGTCTTCCGGGGTTCAGCCTCAGCGGCGCACATCGCCGGGTTTGCGCCGGCGCTGCAGTTTTCGTCGTCAGCGCGCATGTTCGGTCGCTTTCTTTTTCAGGCGCCTGTCCAGCATCTCGCGCTTCAAGCGGCTCAGGCGGTCGATGAACAGCACGCCCTCCAGATGGTCGCACTCGTGCTGTATGCACACGGCCAGACGCCCGGAAGCGTCAAAGTCCGCGGGACGCCCGTCGAGGTCCACGGCCCGGACGGCGGCGAACTCACGCCGCGTCACCTTGGCCGAGTACTCCGGCACGGAAAGGCAGCCTTCGTCGGCAGTAAGCTCTTCCCCGGAAAGGGTGAGCACGGGGTTGATCAGCACGCGCAGGTCTTCCCTGCGGTCCGGGCCGGAGATGTCGAGCACCACCAGGCGCAGGGCCTCGCCCACCTGGGGAGCGGCCAGGCCGATACCGTCCCTGGCGTACATCGTTTCCGCCATATCGGCCGCGAGTTCGCGGATGCGGGGGCTTATCTCCTCCACCGGGACGGCCTTGCGGGCCAGGCGCGGGTCGGGGTACTGCAATACGGGCAGAATCATGGTTTTCCTTATGTTGTCCGGAATCGGCTCCGGACAGTGTCGTCGCGGGAGCAGGTTGTGTTCTCCGCCGAGGCGCGCAGGGGTAGTCCGCAGGGAGTGTACACGGACGTACATGACTTCGGGCGCTTCCGGCGCAACTACGGCAGGGGGCAAAAGACGCCCCGCGACGACACTGTCTAACCCGGGAGGCGGTTCAGGAGCAAGGTGCGCAGGATCCGCCGTCCGTGTTCTTTTTCCTGTTCGCTGAGCCGTCCGTCAAGTTCTTCGAACAGGACTTTTCGTTTTTCAAGATGCGGGCCGCTCTCCCTGTCCAGGGAAAGCCGGGCGCAGGCCCAGGCCTTGACCGGATCGCGCTCGGTGACCCTGCCGTCCTTGTACAGGCCGGCGAGTATGTACAGGCCCAGGCTGTCGCCGCCGGCGGCCGCGACGCGCGCCCGTTTTTCCGCTGTCCTGTAATCCGTGAACTCCGCATGCAGGGCATACAGGCAGGCCGCCAGCCCCATGGCCGCGGCATCGCCTGCCGCGGCGGCCTTTTCCGCCCCGCGCAGCGCTTCGCGCAGGGCGTCGGGGCTGCCGTCCTCATAAGCGGACAAGGCCGACAGGGATATGCCGAGGGTTTCGCCTTCGGCGGCGGCTTCTTCCGCCAGAGCGCGGGCTTTGCGGGGATCGGCGGGCAGGAGCAGAGCATCGCGGTACAGCAGGCCGAGTACGGCCTTACCCAGGGAATTGCCGGCTTTGGCGGCTTTTTCGGCCGCGGCCGGGGCTTCGTGCGCGTCCGCATCGGGAAGCAGCCCCGCGCGCAAGGCCCAGGCAAAGAGGGCCAGGGCTTCCGGGTCGGCGTCCCGGCGTGAAACCAGGCCGCGCAGCAGGGTTGCTCCCTTTTCCCGGTCTTCGCGTTGCGGCGAACACAGCAGCCCCGCAACCTGCGCAGGCGTTTCGCCGCCGGCTTCAATTTTTTCGGAAGCCGCCCCCGGATCGCCGGTTCCTCCGGTTTTTGCGGGAGTCGCCGCAGGCGCTCCGTTGTCTTCGCTCCTGCCGGAAGCGGGCTTTGTTCCTTCGCTGCCGTCGGCTTTTGCCGAAGCCGGAAGCGGATCACGGCGGCCTTCGGCAGCGGCGGGCTTCGGAGTGGAGGCCTCGCCTGTTTCAATCCTTTCGGAGGCGGGCTTCGTACCATCGTTGTTTTCGACCTTGGCGGAAGTCGGCGCGGGTGCGCCGCCTGCTTTGGCCGTTTCATCAGGAGTTGAAGCAGCGCCGCCCGGCGCAGGCGGCCGGGGAGCGGGTTCCCCGCGGCAGGCGCGCAGGAAGGCGATTATTTCCGAGGCCGAGCGGGCCGAGGCAACCAGGCCGTCACCGTCGTCCGCTTCCGGAGCGCCGAGGTTCAGTCCGACCACCGTTTTGCCCCTGCCCGCCAAAGGGCCGCCTGCCGCCTGTGCGGCCGGAAGGGCGCTGTGCCGCAACCTGTCTCCGGGTTCCGCGGAAAGCACCTGTCCACCGGAGCCGACAGGCGGCGGCGGAATATATATGTGGGCCGCGCCTTCAGGTTTGTCTTCCGTTTTCTCCAGAGGGGTTCCGACGCAACCCCAGGCCGTGACCCTGTCGCCGGGACGCGCATCGTCGAAAACGACGGGCATGGGGATGACAAAAGAAGGCGGGTAAGGAAAACGCAGAAGGACAAAATCCGAACCCGTCCGTTTGCCGTCGCGCTCTTCGCGGGCTTCACGCGTTACCGGGGTCGGCGGCAGACCTTCCCCCGCCGCGAGCAGCACGGCCTCTTCGTCGTCACCGACAACGGAGGCAAGGGTCAGGACACGGTCGTCCTCAAGGGCCAACCCGCTGCCCCGGATTACGCCCCCTTTGCCGGTCGCCTGCACAAAAAGCGTGACGGCTTCCATGGCCGCCGCCCGGCTGCGGCGCTCGCTTTCCCGGCGTTCCAGGGCAGTGTCCAGGCCGGACGGAGCGGGCGCGGCGGTCGGGACAGCGCGGTCGGGAACAGCAGAGGCATAGCTGTCGGGAACGGCAGAGGCATAGCTGTCGGCAACGGCCGTCGTCCGGCTGCGGAGTTCGTTTTCCCGGTGTGCCGGAGCAGCGTCCGGGCCGTTCGGCGCGGCCGCCGATGCGGGATCCGAAGCGCCGGCGGCCGGTACGGCAAAAGGCGTGCCGAGTATGAACGCGATAAGGACAGGGAGCGAAACAAGCGACGTGCAGCGCACTTTTTTTCCTTCGTAAAAAATAAACAGCACGGAACGCGCATGACCGTGGATTACACGCCGCGCGGAGCCGGCCCGAGGACCGGTTATACAAAAAAGCCCGCGTGAGAGCAATCGACGAGCCGGGACATCGCCGAGGACGGGTGCCTGCGGCGATACGGCAGCGGAGGACCCGGCCGGCTCCCGCGGGCAACCGGCGGCGGAAAGCCCGGACGCCGGCGGCTTGCCGCCGGAACCGCGTTGGTGTAGAGAGTATGCGCCGCGCTGAAGACATGGGCAAGGAGAGGGTATGCAGACCGGTCCGGGGAGAATGACGTCCGTAACCGTTTTTTTATTTTTGGCCGCCGCGCTGTTCACGGCGGTTTCCTGCGGCGGGGCGGACACGGAAAGCTCGCCTGCGCCCGAAGTGACCTGGTTCAGGTTGACGCCGAGGCCGGTGACCCTGAGTTCCGAGCTTGCGGGCCGCACGGTTCCCTATACGGTAGCCGAAGTCCGGCCGCGCGCCGGCGGCATCATTCTGGAAAGGCTGTTCGAGGAAGGCTCGGAGGTGCGCGAAGGCGATGTACTCTACCGCATTGATCCTTCCCTGTATCAGGCGGAATACGACCGGGCCGCCGCGGCGCTGGAGCAGGCGCGGGCCGGCGAGGCGTCCGCGGCGCTTCTGGCGGCGCGTTACAAAACGGCGGCCGGGACCAATGCCGTAAGCCGCCGGGACTACGACAACGCCGCGGCCGCCCATGCGCGGGCGTCCGCGCAAGTTGCCGCGGCCGAAGCCGTGCTGGAAGCCGCGGCCGTCGATCTGCGCCATACCTCCGTCAGCGCGCCGGTTTCCGGGCGCATCGGATGGTCGTCGGTAACCCCCGGCGCGCTGGTTACCCGCGACCAGCCTGAAGCTCTGGCCACCGTGCAGCAGATTGACCCCATGTATGTGGATGTCGCGCAGTCCGGCGCGCAACTGTTGCGGCTCAGGAAAGCCCTGGCGGCCGGCCGGCTCAAGTCCGGCGGGGCGGAGGCCATGCGGGTGCAACTGACGCTTGAAGACGGCTCCCTGTACAAGGATGCGCAAGGCGAACCCGTTGCCGGCCTGCTCAAATTTTCCGAAGTCGACGTGGAACAGAGCACGGGGGTCGTCACCCTCCGCGCGATCTTTCCCAATCCCGACGGCATCCTGCTCCCCGGCATGTACGTGCGCGCCGTGGTCGAGGAGGGCGTGAACGAGCAGGCCCTGCTGGTTCCCAAGGAGGCCGTGTCCCGCAACAACCGCGGGCAGTTGACGGTGTTCGTTCTTTCCCCGAAGGAATCCGGAAACGTCGATACGGCGTCCGCCGCTCCACAGACTGCCGCCGACCGTACAGCACAGAGCGCGAACGCAACCGTCCCGGCCTCCGGCCTGTACAACGCGCACACCGTAGTGCTGAATGCGGACCGGGTCATGGGGGACCGCTACCTTGTCGCGGGCGGACCGGCGGCAGGGGATATGATCGTGTTGCGTGGAAAGGAAAAAATACGCTCAGGCAAACCTGTCAAAGGACGTTCCGATGAAGAATAAACTGTTTGCCGTTCTGCTGGCGCTCCTGCTGTTCTGCGCTCCGGCCTTTCCGATGCCGGGCGTCGGCGCGGCGGAAAACGGCGCAAGCCCCGATTTAACAAAAGTGGATGCGGCCCTTGACCGGGCTGTTAAGGAACGCCGGCTGGTCGGTGCCGTGCTCATGGCGGCGCGCGACGGCAAAATTGTGTACGCGAAAGCCGTCGGCTTTGCCGACAGGGAAAGCGAAACGCCGATGCGCCTGGATACGGTTTTCCGGCTGGCGTCCACAAGCAAGGCGTTCACGGCAATGGCCGCCGCCGCACTCATCAGCAGGGGCAAGCTCGCCCTGGACGACCCGGTGAGCAAGGTGTTGCCGTATTTTACTCCGCCTCTCCCGGACGGCGGCAAAGCGGAGATACGCATCGCCCACCTGCTTTCCCACACGGCGGGGCTTGATTACGGTTTCCTGCAGGCGGCGAACGGTCCCTACCGGAGCGCCGGCGTTTCCGACGGCCTGGATCTCGTTCCGCTGACCCTTGAGGAAAACCTCAAACGCCTCGCCTCTGTCCCGTTGCTTTTTACGCCGGGCGCGCAATGGCGTTATTCGCTTGCGACGGACGTGCTGGGCGGCGTTGTGGCCGCAGCTTACGGCGCGCCCCTCGATGTTGCGGTGCGCGAACTGGTCTGCGAACCCCTTGGGCTCACGTCGACCGCCTTTTCCGTTTCCCGTGACACGGTCATGCCGGCGACGCCTTACTTCAACGCCTCTCCTGAACCGCTGCCCATGCGCCCGCTTGAGCAGGACGTGCCGATGGGAATGTTCACGTTGCGTTTTTCCCCGGACAGGGCCTTTCATCCGGAGGCGTTTCCTTCCGGCGGCGCGGGTATGCTCAGTACGGCGGCCGACGTGCTGCGCCTTCTGGAAGCGATACGCAACGACGGCGGCCCGGTTGCCGCGCCGGAAGTCCTGCGGGAGATGAAAAAGCCCTTTACCGCGCCCGATGCGGTTGTGCCGGGAACGGCGCACGCCTTGGGCTGGTCGGTCATTACCGACCGGGCAAAGTTCTTTACGCCGCAAGCGAACGGCACGCTGGGCTGGGGCGGCGTCTACGGTTCAATGTGGTTTGTCGACCCGCAGAACAAGCTCTCCGTGGTCCTGTTGACGAACACCACCTTTGAAGGGATGAGCGGCAGGGTGACGCTGGACGTGCGGAATGCGCTGTATGACGCGCCGGTCAAACCTTAGAGCGCGTCAACGGCTTGAAGCAAAAAATAACTGCCCGCAGTTGCCGGCTGTCCGCGCAGAACCGGGATTGCTCCGTCAAGCCTCTGCGCGGCCGGGACCGGGCGCGGATACGGGAACCATACGGCGCGCCCGGCGATGCGCTCAGTCCGCGCGCAATTCACCCGACCGCAACAGCCCTTCAAAATACGTCGCTGTCCTGCTCAAGCCTTCTTTAAGGGCAATGCGGGGTTTCCAGTCCAACCGCCTTTCAGCCAGGCTTATGTCCGGCCTGCGCCGTACAGGGTCGTCGCCGGGTAAAGGCCGCATGACGATCCTGGACGACGAGCCGGTGATATCCGTAATCAACCGCGCCAGGTCCAGTACGGCGTATTCTTCCGGATTGCCCATGTTCATCGGACCTGTGAAATCATCCGGCGTTTCCATGAAGCGCAGCATGCATTCCACAAGATCGTCCACATAGCAGAAGGAACGGGTTTGCGAGCCGTCGCCGTAGATGGTGATGTCCCTGCCGAGCAGGGCCTGCACCATGAAGTTGGACACGACCCTGCCGTCGTTGGGGTGCATGCGCGGGCCGTAGGTGTTGAAAATTCTCCCGACCTTGATTGCCGTACCGTGCATGCGGCGGTAAGCGAAAAAAATGGCCTCGGCGCAGCGTTTGCCTTCATCGTAGCAGGACCGTTCGCCGATGGGGTTGACGTGTCCCACGTAGGATTCCGTCTGCGGATGCTCTTCCGGGTCGCCGTACACCTCGGAGGTCGAGGATTGAAAAATGCGCGCTCCCAGGCGTTTGGCCAGGCCGAGCATGTTGATGGCCCCGTGTACGCAGGTTTTGATGGTCTGCACGGGGTCGCGCCGGTAGTGTACGGGGGAGGCGGGGCAGGCCAGATTGAAGATGCGGTCGGTTTCCAGGTACAGGGGAAAGGTGATGTCGTGGCGCAGCAATTCGAAACGCCGGTTGTCCAGCAAAGGCTCGACATTGGCGCGCGGGCCGGTGAAAAAATTGTCCGCGCACACCACCTCGTCGCCGGCGTCAAGCAGGCGGGCGCACAGATGCGAACCCAAAAAGCCCGAGCCTCCGGTAACCAGAACCCGTTTACGCAGATGCATACCGTTCCTCCGATCGGTTTTCAAGGACGCCGGCCCGTCGACGCTTTGCCCTGCAGGCATTCCATGTTTTTCGCGGTAATGCACGGCAAAACCGTTTCATAACCATTTCCCGCGGTTACAACATCGTCAACAGGCCGCCTGTTGAGGGGAGTCGGGCCGGCCTGCCGCGTCGCCGGCCGGTGTCTCAGGGCTGTTCAGAACTCTCCTGCCCGGTTGCGGACTGCCCGGCTGCGGACTGTCGCGGCATCGACCGGCCGGGGAATCCGGGGCCGGCCGTTCCGGCGGCACGGCGCACTTCCGCGCCGGCTTCGGCGCGTTTCCGGCTGGCGCTTTCAAAGTCCCGGCGTGCCGCCCTGACGGCCGCCCGCGCCCTTTCCAGGGCGGCTTCGGCTTCCGCGGGTTCCGCGTTGCCGCTTCTGCCGCGCGCGGCTCCGGCCACGGCGCGCCGGTACGCGATTGCCGCCGCGGCCTCTTGGGAAGTCGCCTCCTGTAACCGGCGTTCCGCATCTTCTTCGGCAAGTCTGAGAATGCGCTCCCGCTCGCCCGCGTCTGCCGTGCCCTGTTCACCGTAGTTTGCCGCGCCGCGTTCCGCCGCACCCGCACCGGGCGCGGAATCCGGGGTCGGCGTACCGGTCCCCCGGACCACAACAGGCGGGGGGACAACGGTGTCGTCTTTCCCGGCAGCTTCGGGCGCGGACGCAGGCGCGGCGGCAGGCGACCCGGTGCCGGAGGGGGAAGAGTGCGCGGCGTCGGAGGTCGGCCCGCTGCCGGAGAGGGAAGGGCGCACGGCGTCGGAGGTCGGCCCGTTGCCGCCGAAGCGCCGCAGGGCGGAGCCTGCGGCAACCGCGACGCACAGCGCTGCAAGCAACAGCAGCACCGGTCGCAGGCGTCGGGCTTTGCCGGAGCCTTGCGCAGGCGCATCGGGCATGCTCAACCGCATACTTCACCTCTTTTTCGGAAATGCGTGTTACCGGGTCGTCCACACCGGGCGGAAAAGCGCAAACTTTTGCTTTCGCGGCCGCCGGGGCAACGGCGCCGCGACGTTGCGTCATGCTCTTTTCAGTTCCTTTCCCGGGTAAGGATAGGTTCGGAGTACAGAAGTCTGCAATGCGCGGCCGGTTCAGTTCCCTTCCTGGGCAAGGATAAGCTGCACTTCGTCCAGGGACAGCCCCGCGGCCTTGGCCAGTTGCGCGGGGCTGCGTCCTTGCCTGCTGCCCGCCTTGATGAGCCCGCGCAGAAACTGCGGGGAACGGCTGACGCCTTCCGCCTGCTCCAGCAGGGCGCGGAGTTCGCCTGCGCGCTTTTCGAGGTCCTCGTCCAGCTTGCGCAATTCGGCCTGGCGCACGGCGAAGCTCTGCACGAGTTCACGCTCCAGGGCGGCGTTGGCGTGCAGCCTGTCCATGAGCGAACGCTGCTCCCCGGCCAACTGCAGATGGACTTTTTCAGACTTGCGCAGGCGGCTGAAAAAGAACAGCAACAGGATAAAGAGCAGCAGTTCCGTGATGCTTATGAGCGCGAGAATGCCGAGTTGCATGTTACGATCCGGGGCCTTGTTCACAATGTCGACCGGGAAGCGGCATCAGACGGTAATATCCGGCAGGCGGTCCGGCAACTTGCACAAGAAACATAAGCCTGTTCGTCGGAGAGGCGTCAGATGGTGATATCCAGCAAGCGGCCGGACCATGGACGGCCGGACTTCGCGCCGTCCCCGTCTTCGCCTGCGTCACGGCCGTCCTCGTTTTTTTCCGGGGCCGGCCGCTTGCCGCCGCCCCGTCCGCCGTCCCGTTTCCTGACTTTGACGGAAGACTCCGTTTCCGCTCCGGCCTCTATTTTTTCCCGCGCCCGCTCCAGGGCGCGCACGGCCTCTTCACCCATAGCCGCCTGCTGGACGTAGGGCATATTCTGCTGCATCTCGACAATTTTTTCCACATGTCCCATCTGGACAACGGGCGCGGGCAAGGAATTGATGATGTTCATCGGAAATTCCTTTACGGCCTGAAACCTCTCCCTTCAGGGAGGGGCAATCCGCCCCGGCTCCTGTCCGCCGGGGCGGTGCCGGGCGCGGCCTGAAGCGCCGCAGGATTTTGCGTGCTTACCTTTGCCGGTAAGCACCGGGGCAGGCGTACCCTCTCTATCTGACCGTCACGACATAATCTTCCACATAAAGCTGCTCTATCTTATCCGTGGCGACATTCTCGTTGACGATACTGATGATATCCTGCCTCAATTCTTCGCTCGAAGCGGCATCGACGAGAAACGTCAGGGGCTTGTGATGCAGATAATAATACACCGCGTCGCGCAGGACAATGTTTTTCGCGACGAACTCGGCCATAAGCCTCTCATTGTCCGTAGGCACGCTGAAACCGCAACGCAGAAAGCGCAGTTCGCCTTCAGACCCTGTTTTTTCCACCAGAAAAGAATCAAGGCGGTAGGTGAATTTGGCGGCCGCGGGGCCATCTTCGCGTGGGGGCGCCGTGGGTACGACCACGGTTGTCACATTTGCCGGGCGGCTTGCCTGATCGGGCGGAGGGGCCGAGCTTCCGGAGAAGACTGCGAAATACAGGACCGCGCCGACGGCTGCAAGGGAAACAACGCCGGCTCCGCCGAGGATAAGGTAGCGTTTTTTTCCGGACGGAAGTTTCTGCAACAGGACGGAAGGCTTGAACCGGGCGAAAAACGCCTTGATTCGCGCAACCGGGCCAGCTTTTTTCGGCTGTTCCGGCACAGGCTGCAAAGGAGGTAAAGGAGCCTCGGCTTTCTGCGGGGGAGGCTCGGTTTTTTTCTCCCCCTCCTGCAAAAAGGGAGCATCGTCGACATCCAGCGCTACCTTGACGGCGGCCGGCTTGGCGCCTGTATTCTGCGGCGCCGCATCGGGGGCATCGGGAGACATGGGTCAATCAGGGAAAAATTTTGTCTATTTTTTGCTTCATCACTTCCGCCGTAAAGGGCTTCACGATATAGTTCGACACCTTGGCCTGCACCGCTTCGATGATGTTTTCCTGCTGGGCCTCGGCCGTGACCATAAGAAAAGGCAGATCGGTAAACTCCTCGCTGGAGCGCACCTTGCGCAACAGGTCGATGCCTGTCATCTGCGGCATGTTCCAGTCGGAGATTACAAACTCAATCTTGTCCTTGTTCAGCACTTCCCAAGCCGTTGTGCCGTCGTCGGCTTCGACGACGTTGTTGAAGCCGAGCTGGCGCAAAATGTTCTTGATAATGCGGCGCATGGTGGAAAAATCATCCACAACCAGGACGCGCATGTTCGGATTATAAGGCATACGGCGTATCTCCTTTACGGCAAACTTGTTTTCCCGTGGCGCGCGGTAAACTCCCGACGTAAACGTGTCAAGGCCTGTGAATGCAGTTGGGAAACCCTTCCCTCGGTGATGCCCATCACCTCCGCGGTTTCACGCATATTCAGTTCATCCGCGTAGTAAAGTGATAATACCAGCTTTTCGCGTGCTGTCAATTGTTCAACCAATTCTGCCACTCTGGCGATAAGCTCGCGCACGGAAACGGAGGAAAAGGCCTCATCACGGCCGCCGCCCTCCTGTCCGGCGAAGGATTCCAGAATCAGGTCCAAAGAGACGGTGAAGCGGCTGTTCATGGCCTCAAGGCCTTCGCGCACTTCCTTGACGTCCAGTCCTGTCTCGGCGGCCAGCGCTTCTTCGCCGGGGCTTTCCCCGTCCTCGTGTTCCAATTTTTGAACGGCTTCGTCCAGGAGACGGACTTTTTTGCGCAGGGAGCGCGGGAACCAGTCGAGCCGGCGCAGTTCGTCGAGCATGGCCCCCCGGATGCGGTTTTCGGCGTAGGTATCGAATTTGATGCCCATATCCGGGCGGAACTTGCCGAAGGATTCCATGAGTCCCAGCGTGCCGGCGCCGATCAGGTCGGAAAGTTCCACGTTGCGCGGCAGGCGGGATTTCAGGCGCAAAGCCAGATACTTTACCTTGGGGGCGAAGTGCCTGACGATGTTTTCCTGTTGCTCGCCGGTGCAGTCCGGCCAAGCCAGAAGACCCGCGCCGAACCGTTCCCAGGCCGCGCCGGAGTTACTGTCTGAAGAGCAGTCGCTTCCAGAAAAACTTGATGTTGCCGTCGAGGGCATGGGGAACATTCCAGGTCTGTATGGTTTTGGCCGTGTTCGCCACGGCGCGGCTTGCCGGTCCGTCCGGGTCCGCCACGCAGAAAGGTTTCTGGTTGATGACCGCCTTGCGCACGCCGGGATCGCGCGGGATCATGCCCGCATAGTCCAGGCCGACGCCGGAGAGAAAGTGATCGCAGGCCCGGTACAGGCGCCGGAAAGTGTCCTGCGCGGACTTCTCGTCCGCAGCCATGTTCACCAGCACCCGGAAGTCGTTGACGTCGTGGTTTTGCTGCATGACCTTGATCAGGGCGTAGGCGTCCGTCAGGGAGGTCGGCTCGGGAGTCAGGATGACCAGTCTCTCCTGGGCCGCCATGTTGAAATACATGACGTTGTCGTTGATGCCGGCGCCGGTGTCCACTATAAGGTAATCCACGGCCTCCTCAAGTTCGTCCAGGGCCTCGAGCAGGGTAAGTTTCTGGCCGGGGGAAAGGGCGAGCATTTCGCTCACCCCGGAAGACGCGGGCAGAATTTTGAAGCCGTAAGGCGTATCCATGAGGACATCGGAAAGCTCGACGCCTTCGTGGAACAGGTGAAACAGGTTGTTGGCCGGGGTAAGTCCGAGGAGCACGTCCACATTGGCCAGCCCGAGATCGGCGTCGAGCAGGACCGTTCGCTTGCCGTCCGCCGCCAGGCGGCAGGCCAAGTTGACTGAAATATTTGTTTTGCCGACGCCCCCTTTGCCGGAGGTGACGGATATGACCAATGGCAGGTCGGCATTATTCATGGGCGGCTCCAAAATCCGGCAGAGGTTTTGCGGAGTGTACGCATTTTAGGAACAACCTTCAAGCGCCGCGCGGCATTTCCCGTTTGAATATCAGTCTCCAGAGCATATTTTCCTTGACGGGAGCAAGGGAATTGCCGAGGCCGGGACCGAAGGACAAGGCAGACACGGGCAGGCCTGCGGCCGCACCCACGTTGACCATCTGGCCGAAGTGCTCGACTTCGTCCAGCTTGGTCCAGACTATGCCGGAGCGGTGCGCCGTGCGGTAGCGCTCCAGCATGCCGTGCATCTCCCTGTAGTGCGGCGACAGGGCCAGGTGCACGGCCAGATGATCCGGCCCGTCGCCCGTCCGGTCCGCAAGCCCGACATCGTCGAGCAGGGTGCGCAGGCAGCGCCCGCGCGAAAGCCCCGGCAAATCCACGATGATGCGGTCGAAACCTTCGCGCAGTCCCTGCTTCAGGGCGGCGACCAGTTCCGGCGTGGTGGAAGCTTCCTTGTACGCCATGTCCGAAAGTTCGCAATAATGGCGCAGCAGCAGACGTCCGTTGCCGCGCGCTGCATCCGCGTTCAGCAGGCAGATGCGGATGCCCGGCCGGCTTTTGCGCAGGGACAGGGCCAGGCGCACGGCCACGGTGGTCTTGCCCGCCCCGAAGGGGCCGGCGATCACCTGCATGCGCTGCGGCCAGTTTTCGCTGTTCCAGGGGCAGATCGGCACCAGTTCGCCCAGGGGAACGAGAATAGAGGCCGAGGGATCCCCGCGCAGCCCGGCGCAGAGCTGCTGCAACGCGGTCTCCTCCACGCCTTCGCGGCGCAGGAATTCCACGGCCAGACGCTGCCTCGGCGGCAGGGCGTCCAAGGACGCCGCGGGCTTCATGATGTCCATCAACTGCTGCTTGATGTCGCTCCATCCCCATTCTTCCTGCCGCTGCCGCCTGCCCGCCGGCTCCGGAACGCGGGCTTCCGCGCCGGCACGGGTCTCGGCGCCGGCATAGGTATCCGCTTGGGCGCGGTTCCGCGGGGAAGGCGCTGCGCCCGGCCTTGCGGCCCGTGCCTGCTGAGACGGGACGGCGGCCGGCCTCGGCACGGAGTCTTGCGGGGAAGGAGCCACGCCGGCTCTTGCGGCTCGTACCTGCGGAGAAGCAGCGGCAGCCGGCCTCGGCGCGGAATCCCGCGCCGCAGCATAGGAGGGGGGGAAAAACGCAGCGTCTTCCGCAGGCGCGGGCATGGGGACCGCGTCGGACAGGGCGCCGTGCGCCCACGCAGTCCGTACCGGGCGGACGTTTTCCCCGCGTTCCCGGGCGTCCCCGTCCCGGGCCCGGCCGCGCCGCGCCGACTCTCCCTGTTCCGCAAAGAACCTCGCCTGTTCGGCGAAGGGTGCCGTCCCGCGGCCGCTGCCTGCATCGAACGAAGTTCTGTGCGCCGGCGCCCTTTCCAGGGCGGCCGTCATGGTGATCTGCCCGCCTTCCTCCTGGGTATCCAGGATGACGGCATCCGGGCCGAGTTCCGCCTTGATCATGGAGAGCACTTCTTTGGTGCTGCGCGCCGTGAAGCTCTTGATCTGCATCGGTCATGCTCCGGATCAGTCGACCCCGGCCGTACCCACGGAGGTCAGGCGGATGTCCGACGGTATTTCGGCCTGGGAAATGACGGGAACGGAAGGCAGGAAACGCATGAGCAACTGGGCGAGGTGCGGCCGGGTCAGGGGTGCGGTCAGCACTACGGGCTGCCCGTCCGTGTTCACGGCGTTTTCCACGGCGCGGTTGATATTCTGCATCAGTTTCTGGGCCAGTCCCGGCGACAGGGCCAGGTATGCGCCGCTGTCCGTCTGGCGCAGGGCTTCCTGTATGGTCTGTTCGGCCTTGGCGTCCAGGGTGATGATGGGCAGTGCTCCCTTGCTGTCCATGTACGGCTTGACGATGGTGCGGGCCAGCCGCTCGCGCACATATTCGGTGAGCGTTTCCGAATTTTTGGCCACATGGCCGTGGTCGGAGAGGGTTTCGACGATGGTGAGCAGGTCGCGTATGGAAACATTTTCGCGCACCAGGTTTTGCAGCACTTTTTGCACCACGCCGAGGGGCAGGGCGCCGGGCATGAGTTCTTCCACGGCCTTGGGCGCGGTCTTGGCCAGATTGTCGAGCAGGCTCTGCGTTTCCTGCCGGCCGATGAAATCCGCCAGGTGCCGCCGGAAGACTTCCGTAAGATGGGTGGCTATCACCGTGGAAGGGTCCACGACCGTGTAGCCGGCCAGCATGGCTTCTTCCTTCCTGCTTTCCGGTATCCACAGCGCGGGCAGGTTGAACGCCGGCTCGCGGGTTTCCGTGCCCTGGATGCGGTGGCGGGCGTTGCCGGGGTCCATGGCCAGGAAATGGTCCACGAGGATTTCCGCCGACGCCGTCTCGTTGCCCTTGATCAGCAGGCTGTACTGTCCCGGTTTCAGTTGCAGGTTGTCGCGCAGGTGCAGGGAAGGAATGATTACGCCCATGTCCAGGGCGAACTGCCGGCGTATGGATTTGATGCGCGAGAGCAGGTTGCCGCTTTTCCCTTCGTCCACCAGGGGCACCAGTCCGTAGCCCATTTCCAGTTCCAGGGTATCCAGGGCAAGCAGGGCCTGCACTTCTTCGGGCGTGTCGACGGAGCGCTCCGCGCCCCCGGCCGCGCCGCCTCCCGTCGCTCCCGTACCGCCGGACCCGGCGGGCAGCGCCTTGGCGCCGCTTCTGCCCTGCGCCCCGGCCGGAGCTCCGGCTGTCGCTCCCGCTCTGCTCTTTTCCGCGGCGCGCGCCAGCAGGAAAAGGGTCAGGGAAATCCCGAGGAAGGGGACGACAGGCATGCCCGGCGCCAGAGCGAAGAGCAGCAGCACCCCGGAAACCATGTTCATGGAGCGGGAGTTATAAGTCAACTGACCGATAAATTCCTCGCCCATTTTGGCCTCGGCCGCCGCGCGCGAGACGATGATGCCCGCTGCCGTGGAAGTGATGATCGACGGTATGGTGGACACCAGTCCGTCCCCTATGGTCAGCAGACTGTAGGTCTGCAGGGCCTGTTGCCAGGGCATGTCCTTCTGCAGGATGCCGAGCAGCACCCCGCCGATGAGGTTGATCATGGTGATGATCAGTCCGGCGTTCACGTCGCCCTGCACGAATTTGCCCGCGCCGTCCATGGCGCCGTAAAAGTCCGCCTCCTTGCGTATGGTCCTGCGCTGGGCCGTGGCCTGTTCTTCGTTGATCAGTCCGGCGTTGAGGTCGGCCTCGATGGCCATCTGTTTGCCGGGCATGGCGTCCAGGGTGAAGCGCGCCGCGACTTCCGCGATGCGCGTCGTGCCGGCGGTGATGACCACCTTGTTGAGGATGAACAGAATCATGAAAATAACCGCGCCGATGATATAGCTGCCGCCGACCACGAATTCCCCGAAAGCCTGGATGACCGAACCCGCCGCATCCGTGCCGCGGTCCCCGTGCAGCAGTATCAGGCGGGTGGAGGCCACGTTCAGGGCCAGGCGCAGCAGGGTCGTGACCAGCAGCAGGGAGGGGAAGATGGAAAATTCCAAAGGCGAGAGCATGAACATGGAGGTAACCAGGATGACCAGGGACAGGGAGATGGAGATGCAGAGCATAAAGTCCAGCACCATGGTGGGCATGGGGATCAGCATGACCATGAGAATCACGACCACGCCGCCCGCGAGCAGCAGGTCGCCGTGGCGGGCGAATTTTTGGTAATCTATTTCGGGTATGGATACGTTGCTTGCCATAATGCCGACGCCTTTTTTCCTCATCCGTCAAGGTAACGACGCTGCGCGGGAAAGTTCAGGGTTTGGGAATTTTCCCGGGATTCCTTGTCTTCCAGATTTGCGCCAGGATTACGGCCACGGCCTGGAAGAGTTCCGGCGGGATGATATCGCCTATCTCCGTCTGCTTATACAAAGCGCGTGCCAGTTCTTTATTTTCCCGGATCGGCACCCCGTGTTCCCGCGCAACCTCCTTGATTTTCTCGGCAATTTTGTCGACGCCCATGGCCACGACGACCGGGGCGGGGGCTTCGGCGGCGTTATAGCGAAGGGCCACGGCGATATGCGTGGGGTTGGTGATGACCACGTCCGCCTTGGGTACTTCCTTGAGCATGCGCCGCCGGGTCATCTGCAGCATCTTGCCCTTCATGGCGCTTTTGATTTTTTCGTCGCCTTCGGCCTGCTTGCGTTCGTCTTTGATCTCGTCTTTGCTCATCTTGAGGTTTTCCGCGTACTGCAGGCGGGTATAAATGAGGTCGACGGCCGCGATGATCAGCATGGGAATCAGGGCGTAGGTGACCATTTTCGCGCCGATCTCCAGCAGGTAGGCGGACGTGCCCGCGGCGTCCGTATAGTACAGGGCGGCGAAATTCTCCATTTCATCCCGAATGACAAGCACCGGCGCGAGGCCGATGAACAGGGCCTGCAGCAGGCTTTTCAGCAGGCGGATCAGGGTGTCCGGCGAGATGAACATGCGTTTCAAGCCGGCGAAGAGGTTGAAGCGGTCGAGTTTGAAGGAGAACACTTTGGTGGTCCAGAGCTTGCCCACCTGGACGCGCAGGGAAATATAGACCAGCAGGCCTATGAAAAGCACGGCGGGCAGGGTCGTCCTGACCAGCACCAGCGTGAGATACAGGCCCAGTTCATAGAGCGAGGCCTCGCCCATGCTGATATACGAAGGGGAGGAACCCAGGAAATGCCGGAACAGGCGCAAAAATTCTCCGGACATGTAGTTGATGCAGGCGCTCAACACGATCAGCCCGGCCAGGATGGACACCACCTTGGTGACTTCCTGGGATTTGGCGACGTTGCCTTCCTCCCGCGCCTTGTTGATACGTTTGGGTGTTGCCGGTTCGGTTTTTGACGGGTCGCGCGCCATGTCGCCCTCCGCTCAGCGCGCCGCGTTCATCAGGCGGTCGAACATGGGGCCGAGGTCCAGGATCAGGTCTTCCATGCGCTGCGCCATTATCGTGAACAGAATGCCCATGAAAAAAAAGCCGACGGCTATCTTGATCGGGAATCCCATGGTGAGCAGGTTCATCTGCGGCGCGGCCCGTCCCATGAGCGCCAGGGCCAGTTCAGCCGTGAACAGGGCGACTATGGCAGGCGCGGCTATCTTGACCGCCAGCGAAAACATCTCCCCCGAAAGCGCAAGGATACCTCCGCTCAGGGCCGGGCGCGGCGTCATGCCGCCGGGCGGTATGAGCCGAAAGGAGTCGGCCAGGGCGCGCAACAGATGCAAATGTCCGTCCAGAGCCAGAAAAACGACCAGAGCCACGGTATACAACAGGTGTGAACTGATGCTCACCTGGGCACCGGTCGAGGGGTCGGCCAGGGTGACCATGGTGAAACCCATCTGAAAACCTATGACTTCGCCCCCTGTCTGGATAGCCGCGAAAATGAAATACACGCACAGGCCCAGGGTGAGCCCGAGCAGCGCCTCGGCCAGAATCATGGGGATCAGCCCGGCCGGATGCGCCGGCAAAAGTTCGCCGGGAAAAGAGAGGTACGGCCACAGGGCCGCGCTCAACACCAGACACAGGGCCGCCTTGACCTGCACCGGGATGTATTCGCCGCCGTAAAAGGGCAGCATGAACAGCACCAGGCTCACCCGCATCAGGGTCAGCAGAAAGCTTGCCGCGCTCGCGGCGTTGAACGCAAAGAGGTCCATGTCCTCCCTATGCAAAATCCGCGCCTGTCCCGCATCATTCCTGAAAATTCAATTCATCGGAAATTCCTTTACGGTATGAAACCTCTCCTTTCAGGGAGAGGGCAATCCACCCGGCTCCCATCAGCCGGGGCGGAGTCATCCGGCGAATGGAGCCGGATGTGGATTGAAACATGCGTTTCCCGCAGTATAGCTTCCGAGAATTTTGAAGGTGCGGCAGCGTGCGGCCGCTCTGTCGGCGACTCCGGCGCAGCGCGGCTGCGCGAGGTCCGCGGCGATGTCCACGAGGTAGGCGCGTTGCGCGGGGTCTTCCGGCAGGGCGCGGGACGCCGTGACGGCGATATCCGCATCCAGGCCGGCAAAGCAGTGCAACACTCTGCTCAGGTCTTCCGCCTTGTTGCCGGTTGTGAACAGCAGCGTGCTTTTATCCGCGCCCGGGCGGGCCGGGCCGGACGCGCCGATGACGAAGAACCGCGCGCGGCCTCCGCTTTCGTTTTCAAAACCCTGCTCCAGCAGCGGCAAGGGGAAAAGCACTGCCGTGTCGTGCGGCGGGGCGTGCGGCGTCAACGCCCCCGCCCGCTCCGTTCCTTCGGCCCAGTTCACGGCCTCGGTATGGTTTTCCACGGGCACGATGCGTATGCCGGGCAGGCGTTTCTGCAGGGAGGTCCAGCAACGCGCCAGGGAGCGTGGATGGGCGAACAGGCTGTGCACCGAGGACAGGGCTTGCTCCCCGGAGAGCAGGCAATAGCCGAGTCGGCAGTACAGTTCGGCTTTTATGCTCAGGTCGTGCGTCAGGAAAAGTTCCGTGATGCGCGGCGCAGCCCCTTCCATGCTGTTTTCCGCGGGCACGATGCCGATGTCCGCCTCGCCCGAGGCAACGGCCCGAAACACAGCAGTGGGATTTTCCTCGGGCCGGTATGCGGCGGATGCCCCGAGCAGATCGCGCGCGGCAATATGCGCGAAATCCCCGTACAGACCCTCATGGGTATCGGAAAAGGCCGCACGGCGCGGCGCGCGCAGGGAGCGCGCCGAAGACAGGATTTCCCGGTAGATGCTGCGGAAATGCTCCTCGGGCAGGGGACCGGGGACAGAATTCCAGAGTTCCGCGACCCTGCCCGCGCTTTCCGGCAGATTTTCGGCTTCGCCCGGGGAGAGGCTCAGGCCCGCCCGGCGCTGCAAAAGTTCCAGCAACTGCCGGTCTGTTTCCTCCAACCGTTCCACCAGTGTCTTTCCGCACCCGGCGGAGCTTCCCGCGTCCTCCAGACCATCGCTCATCGTATTCTCCCGAAAGGCGTATCGCTCTTTTGCTGCCGCTGTCGACAGGGATCGGCATGGTGCAATTTCGTAAAAAACATGCTGTCCCGGCCTCGTGATGCAGGCACGACCTCCGCGGCCTCTGCCCGCACTCCTATGCTATCGATAATACCCACAAGATGCAATGCAACAATTCCGATGACTTCGCCCCCTGTCCGGGCGGCCGTGAAAAGGTGTACTCGTTCTGGTTCGCCGACCGCGAAGGCAAAGGCCACTGGAAAACAGTCGGCAGGCACAGCAAAGGCGTCCGCCCCGTAACGGTCAGAACCGCCCGCGGCGCCTTCCCGGCCGAACTCGCGGCCACCGGAGTCAACCCCATAGAAAACACCGCGGTGGTCCCCGGCAACTCCTGAAAGTCAATAACGCGCGACTCCGCTTTCTGACCGAGGATGAAGCCCAAAAACTCCTGTCCGAGTTGAAGTCCTACAATCCGCAGCTTCACGACATGGCCCTGCTTTCCCTGCGTACCGGCCTCCGGGAGACGGAAATTTTCAAACGCAACGCGGTCATACATCGCCCACCCGCCCACTATGGTGTATTCAGGCCCTATGCCCTGACTACGCCATGTTTCCAGAGTGAGTTTGGAAATGCCGAATTCTTCCTGTATTTCTTTGGCGGAAAGCAGCCTTTTTTTGGACGATATAAGAGCCAACGGCGCAGCCAGTACGGAGTGCAGGGCTCGACGACGACCCGGCTCAATTCCTTCGGCGTGGTGAAGATGATCGTCTTTCTTTCTATTTCCATAAAGTCCCTCGTTAAATACGGATGAGCATCCGTTTCTGTATTTCATCCAGTCGTGCTATAATACTTTGGATAAGCTCCCGCATGGTTTCACAGTCGTTTTTCCACAGCATTTTGTCCTTGTGCCTTTTGATGCCGTTGACGCCCATGCCCAGGCGTTCGCTGATCCCTTTGCTGGTCATGCCCTCAAGAATCAGTAGGAAAACTTCTTTACCGCGCGGTGAAAAGCGAAGTGTGGTCATGGCGTGGTTCGGCCTTTTCCGCAGGATGTGCAGGAGTTCACGGTTGCTGTGTACGTTGAATTTTTTGCGAAGGCGGGTCAAATGTAGACGCAACGACCCTGGCGTGATGAACAATTTCACCGCAATGACTTTTAGGCTCCATGCCCTGTGCCGGCAGTTCGACGACCTCCATATCGCGCTTGCTCAATTTCCGCATAGCGAACTCCTCC
>JAISWB010000061.1 GCA_031271265.1 Desulfovibrio sp.
TGCTCCGGGCAATCCTCCGAGTCTATGATAAGGAGGTGCCGCCGATGGAGCAGTTCATCGTAAGCGTCCTGTCAGGTGTCCTGGCAGGCGTGATTGTGGCAGTAATCGTAAGCTGTTTCAAACGGTAAGCAATAAACTGCCCCGGTAGGACTGGTACTCCTGCCGGGGCACAAAAACCGATCATCACAGGAGGATTGCCCTCTGCAATTCCCTTATAGCCATCTATGCGGGCCATGTCAAGGCCGGACGCGACAGGACGGACGCGATGTCAAGCCGTCTGCCCGGTCAACTCCGCCTCAATTGCGAACAGTTCCGCCGCCGGCTCTGCCCGCTCGACGAAGGAGATGATGCTTTTGGAGCAGTTCCTGCTGAACGTCCTCGCGGGCGTTGTCGCGGCGCTCATTATCGTATGGTTCAACCGGAGGAAATTAGAGTGCCCCGGCAGGACTGACATTCCAACCGGGCATGAAACGTGTGGAACTACAACCACAGGGGGATTGCCCTGGGGCCGGGGTCACTCCCCGCCCGCATTTTTAGATAGACATTTTCCGGGAGGCGTCAAGCCCCTCGCGGAGGTTTCAAATCATAAGGGGATTGCTGATGAAGTTAGCCATATCCAATATAGCATGGAGCACCGAACATGATGACGATATGTATCAGTTCCTGCGCATGCAAGGATTTGCCGGTCTGGAGGTTGCCCCGACCCGCCTTTTCCCCGTATCTCCCTATAAGCGGATTGAAGCCGCCGTGGAGTTCGCCGAGAAACTCAAGACGCGATACGGCCTGGTGATCGCGTCGATGCAGTCAATCTGGCACGGCAGACAGGAAAATATTTTTGGTTCGGACGAGGAGCGGGCCGCACTGATTGATTACACAAAGCAGGCCGTTGACTTTTCCGTTGCGGCAGGATGCGGCAATCTTGTCTTCGGCTGTGCGAAAAACCGCAACATACCGGATGATATGAACAATGATCCCTACGAGACTGCGGCTGACTTTTTTCGTGAAATTACAGCATATGCCGCGCAGCAAGGGACGATCATAGCTCTGGAAGCTAATCCTCAAATTTACGGCACAAATTTCATCAATCGCACGGAAGAGGCGTTCGCCTTTGTGCGGAAAGTCGGCGGCAAAGGTTTCGCCGTCAACCTCGACATCGGGACTATGGTGGAATGTAACGAAGCAGTGAGTATAATAGAGAGTAATTTAACGCTCATCAACCATATTCACATCAGCGAACCGCATCTGGCGCAAGTGCGGCGGCGCACTTTGCATACGGAGCTTCGCGCGTTGCCGGCACTGGCGCATTATGGGAAGTTCATATCGATTGAAATGAGCAATATGCTTGATATTGAGGCAGTGAAACGGGTTGTCCGCTATGTTGGCGGAATCTTCGCTTGACATATGAACCGTAAAAATGCGTACTGCTGTAAAATACTGAACATAACAAGGCAAATTGACGGATTCCGGGGAGATTCCGGCTTGACGCCGGGCTTTGCCGGGCATACTCTTCCCATACCCCCTTCCTTCAGGGAAGGGACATACCTGCCGGCTTCCTTTACAGGCTGCAAGCAAACAAGAAAACGCTAACGACAAAGCCTTCTCATTCAGATCGTGACGCACAATTTGAACATATCAACGCTGAGGCAAAAAAGGCAATTACTGCCAAGAAAAATTTCATCCCGAATGGAACTATTCAATTTGCCGAAGAAACGCTTAACTTATCAAGATTATTTATAGACAAATCCTTAACGCCCCGCGCTACCAGACGCAGTCGACACCATACAGACGAATATTGGCGTCAGAGGTAACAAAATTCATACTTTCGGATGCCGCCGCCGCGACAAGCATTCTGTCGAAAGGGTCGCGACGATGAAACGGAAGCGTTTCAACAAGCTCCACATGTTTGCGCTTGACAGGCAAGATGGTAAAGCCGTTTTCCTCAACAACCCTGAAAAAATCGGCCGCGCCGCCATCAAAACGAAGCTTGCCGAGGCTGATTTTGACAGCCGCCTCCCAGGCGGAGACAATGCTCACATATTTTTCAGACGCGGGATCAAGAATGACGTTGAGCGCCGCTTCAGACAACTTCGCGGCATCCCCCAAAAACCACAGGACAACATGCGTGTCCACAGGTGCCTCATTCCATATGCTCCCTGAAGTCCTCAAGCGGAGCGTCAAAGTCGGCGGCCATCCATACCCCGCCCTTCATGCTGTCAGGGCGCGGCGTTTTTACGGAGGGAGTCGCGGTCACGGCGAAAGGAATCCCTTTCCGGCGGATGGCCTGGCGCAGAAAAACGGTGATTGCCGTGGTCATGTCCAGCCCCAGAGATGCGAAAACCTCCTGCGCCTCGTTTTTAATCTCGCTGTCAACGCGGATGTTGATATGGGCGGCGGGCATCGCGTTTACTCCTTTTTTTCATCATATCCCGGCGTGCGCACACTGTCAATATCGCGCCAAGTTTTCGCTCAGGATGCCCTTATCATAGTGCGGTGACAAGGTTATATATTAGTATTAGGCTGTACCCAACCGAAAACAAGGAAAGGGGTGCGGTCATGAACAAAAAATATGTTGTGGGTTCTTCGACGTTCACTGTGGAATTGGGAAGTCTGAGGCGTCTATCTGCAGATAAGAAATTCTTACTCGCTGATTTGTTTGACTTTGTTGAGTCAGTTGGCCCGTAAGCAGCCCCAAAAACTCTAACGCCGGCAGTAATTTTGAAAGGCATTTCCCATGAATGGAAAAGGCAAGCCAACGGAGCCTTCAGCGTATCTCGTTGGAGGCAAGGGGTTTGATACCTCTCCTTCAAAAAAACCTTCGTGCTGACTTCAGGTGAAATCCACAGCAAACGTCGAAGAGCCCGAACTCCGAAGACTGTCAGGCGGCGCGGGGCAGGGACGCGAAGGCCCGCAGAAATGTTGGTATCCAAGCCTATCAAGCCGCTCTTGACTTGAAGGCGAGCTATGGTATTTTGCGGCATGAATAAAAAGCAACGGGAAACCCTTGAAGCTGTTTTTTCTGTGCCCGTTCCCAAAAATTTGCTGTGGTACGACATAGAATCCCTGCTCAAGGCCATAGGTTGTAAAGTAAAAAATCGCGGAGGCTCCAGAGTGGGCTTCGGCATAGACAATGACATGCTATACGCGCACCGCCCCCATCCGCAGAAGGAGGCAAAGGTTTTCGCCGTCAACAATGTCAGGGCCTTTCTTGAACGCCACGGAGTGACACCATGAACAACACGATGCAATATAAGGGCTATACCGCTATAATTGAATATAGCGCCGAAGATGAATGCTTTGTTGGACAGGTAATCGGCACTGGGCACACAATCATATTTGACGGAACATCTGTGGAGGAAATTCGAGCAAATTTTCAGGATATGATTGACGATTATCCCGCTATGTGCGCCGACTTGGGGCAAGAGCCGAATACGCCTGTTTCGGAGGTTATGGTTCCTGTTTCCGCGGATATTTATGCCAAAGCCTCCCGTAAGGCCGACCATGACGGCGTTCCGGTGCGGGTGGTTATGGAAACAGCATTGCAAAACTTTGTCGCCCAACACGCATGATCCCCTACCTTCCAGTCGCATAGGGCTTTTCAAACACCGAATCTTTTGTGGCGGCGATGTTGAACTGATGTAAGCGCGCACAGGGATCTTGAAAATTTCTAAACTTTTGGCTATAAAAAAATCATGTCACCGGAGCAGTCAAATTGACGGATTCCGGGGAGATTCCGGCTTGACGCCGGGCTTTGCCGGGCATACTCTTCTCATACCCCCTTCCTTCAGGGAAGGGACATACCTGCCGGCTTCCTTCCGCCAAGGCTGAATCATCCTGCGGAAGGATCCGGATGTGGTTTGAAACAACGCCCTGTTTCGAGCGCAAGCCGGGGGAGTGTCTTCCCCGCAGAACCTCCAGGGCCGTCCGGCGCAAAGTCCGGAGGAGCCTTGATACATGATGATCGGGGGGCGTGGCCCCCCGTAGCCGCCCACGGTCCGCTCCGGGCAAAACCCGGAAGCGTCCTCGGCAAACGCTGCTTCGTACTCGACCTTGACGGCACGGTCTACCTCGGGGACAAGCCCATCAAGGGCGCGGTGGAGTTCATCCGGCGCCGATGGGAGGATTGCGACTTTTATTTTCTGAGCAACAATACGTCCCGAGGGCCGGCCGCCTATATAAAAAAACTCGGAGGCATGGGCATACCGGCCGAGGCTCGGCAACTGCTTTCCCCCACCCTGCCTCTCGTCGCCTACCTGCGTGAAACCGGTATCGAAAGGGCCTACCTTGTCGGCAACCGCGATTACAGCGGTGCCTTAGCCGAGGCCGTGCCCGAACTGCATCTCGGCCCGGAAGACGCCCAGGCCGTCATCCTGGCTTACGATACGGAACTGACCTACGAAAAATTGCGGATTTCCGCGCACCTGCTGCAAAAACCGGAAACCGTCTACCTGGCCACGCACCCGGACCTGGTCTGCCCCGACCCGGCAGGTCCCCTGCCGGATGTCGGCAGTTTCATCGCCCTCTACGAAAAAGCCGTCGGGCGGCTGCCGCAGCGCATTTTCGGCAAACCCGACCCGGCCGTGCTCGGGACGCTGCCGTCCCTGTATCCGCGCGAAGCCATGGTCATCGCGGGCGACAGGCTGAGTACGGACAAAAAACTGGCCGACAACGCGGGCATAGATTTTATCCTGGTCCTGAGCGGCGAGGCGAAAGCAGACGATCTGCGCGGCGAAGAACGCCTGCCCTGGCGCACTGTACGCGATTTGGGGGAACTGTCGTAGGACGGCGTATTATGATGCAGGACGGGCGCGAGGTTCGCGTTGTGATTATCGGCGGAGGAGTGACCGGGACCGGCGTTGCGCGCGACCTCGCCGTGCGCGGCATCCCCGCCCTGCTTCTCGAACAGGGCGACCTCTGCGCCGGCGCCAGTTCGCGCTTCCACGGCCTGCTGCACAGCGGGGCGCGCTACGCGGTGGGAGATCCCGAAGCCGCGCGCGAATGTATTGAAGAAAACAGGATACTGCGCCGCATAGCGCCGGCCTGCATAGAAGAATGCGAGGGCTGGTTCGTGCGCACCCCGGAAGACGACCCGGCCTTCGAAGCCCGCTGGATCGACGCCTGCCGGAACTGCGGCATAGAGGCCCTGCCGGTCGACCTCGGGGAAGCGCGCCGCCTGGAACCCGCCCTGACCCTGGAGACGCGGGCCGTGTACCGCGTGCCGGATTCCGCCGTGGACGGCTTCCGCATGGTCCGCCACAACGCCATGGCCGCCCTGCGCCTCGGCGGGCAGATATGCACCTACACGCGGGTCACAGGCATTGAGGTCGCGCAGGGCGCGGTATGCGGGGTTTGGGCTGAAGGCTTCGGCACCGGCGCAAAGCGCTTTATCCCCTGTGAATACATCATCAACGCCGCCGGCGCCTGGGCGGGCGCAACGGCGGCCCTTGCAGGCCAGGATGTACACGTGTCCCCCGACAGGGGCCTGTTGCTCGCCTTCAACCACCGTTTTGCCGGGCGCGTGGTCAACCGGCTGCGCAAGGCGACGGACGGGGATATTTTCGTCCCTCACGGCACCGTCGTAATTTTCGGCACCACCTCAACCCCTGTGCGGCGCCCTGACGATACAGGCACGGACCCCGCCGAGGCGTTGCGCCTGCTGAATGAAGGCGAAACCCTTTTCCCCCGGCTGCGCGACTACCGCATCCTGCGCGCCTTCGCGGGGACGCGTCCCCTGTATTCCCCGGACCCTGCCGCCGGCCGCGCGGCCACGCGCAACTTCGTCATTCTGGACCATGAAGAAGACGGGTTGAAGGGCATGGCCACGGTAACAGGCGGGAAATTCACCTCGTTCCGGCTGATGGCGGAAAAGGTCTGCGACCTGGCCGCGCGCCGTCTCGGTGTGGACGCGCCGTGCCGCACGGCGCTGGAACCGCTTCTTCCCGCGCCCTCCGCGGAACTTATGCGCCGCGCCGGGAAGGTTTTCCCGGCGGGAGGAGCGGTCATCGCGGCCGCCCGCCTCGGCAGCGGACTGGAAAAGGCCGTGGACGCGGCGGAAAAATCTCCCTGGAAACGCTTGCTGCTCTGCGAATGCGAGATGGTGACCCCGGCAGAGTTTGAAGTCGCCGCCTCCGAAGCGCTCGCGCTGTCCGCATGCGCAAGCGGAGATCTGTACCCTCCGCAGATTCGCTCAACCAGCTCCGGGCAAAGCCCGCAAGTGCCTTTGAATACAAACGGAGAGCCGTACTCTTTACAGAGTCTTCCGGGCCGCTCCGATCAATGCCTGCCGTCGTCGTTGAACGCAAACGGCGGCGCCTGCGCTCCCCGGAGTTCCTCTATCCTGTCTCTGAGCGACATCCGGCGGCGGACCCGGATGGGCATGGGCACCTGTCAGGGTAACTTCTGCGCCCTGCGCGCCGCAGGCGCGACGGTTGAGGCCGGACAAGGACCGGAGCCTGACCCGTTGCGCATCATGCTGGATTTTCTGGAGGAACGCCGGCACGGCATCCGTCCCCTGCTCTGGGGCAGGCAGTTGAGGGAGGCGGAACTGGAGCGGGGCATCTACGGCGCGTCCCTCAATGTGGACGGCGCGCAGCCGGAAAGCTGCGACACGCCGAAGTCTGATGAGGCCGTCATGCAACCGGAAAGCTGCGGCGCGCGGAAGCCGGCGGCGGGAGCGTACGAAGCTGCAATCCCCCTGAGCGACGCCGGAGCGACCCGTTCTCCGTATTCTCCACGCCCGCGCGCGACCGACTACGACATCGTCGTCGTCGGCTCGGGGCTTGCGGGCATGGTTGCCGCCCTGCGCGCCGCCGGGCGGGGCAGAAAGACCGCTCTCGTGTCCTTCGGGGCCGGAACATTGACCATAGGCGGCGGGAGCATAGACATTCTGGGCTATATAGACGGCGAACCCGTCCTCGGCGATCCTTTCGCGGCCTTCGGCCGGCTTGCGCCGGATCACCCTTATGCCCTGCTTGGAGCGGAGGCGGCGGCAGAGGCCGTGAACTTCCTCAAGGATGCCGCCGCTTCCGCCGGTCTGCCCCTGCTCCAGGCCGGAACGCGGGAACGCGGCAACGCCTGGCTGCCTACGGCGGCCGGGACGCTGAAGCCGGTCTGGCTGACCGGGCCGGGCATGAACCCGGCAAGCCTGCGCGCCGCGAAGTCCATAGCCGTGACAGGCGTGGAAGGCATGAAGGATTTTTCGCCCCGCTTTGTTCTCGGCGGCCTGAAGCGGAATCCGTTTTTCGAGGGCAAAACCTTGTCCGCCGTCCTGCTGCCCGCGCCGTTTCTTTTTCCGGAAGCGGGCGGGCGCGATGTGACGATGCTTGATCTGGCCCGTTTTCTGGATACGCCGGACGGCCGCGCCTGGTTGCTGCGGGTGTTGCCGGGGGCCGCGGGCGCGGCGGACACGGCGCTGCTGCCCTCCTTTCTGGGCGTGGGCGGCAGCGCGCAAACGCATGCCGCGCTGGAGCAGGCCCTGGGTATTGCCCTGGTGGAAACCGTCTGCCTGCCTCCGGCCGTCACCGGTCTGCGCCTGCAGAACGCCTTGCGCCGCGCCTTGCGCCGCGCGGGCGCAGCCGTGTTCGACAATGTCCTGATTAACGGAGCGTTGACGGACGGACGGCGCTGCCTGGAACTCTCGGCCGAACGGGAAGGACAACGGCGCGCGTTCAGGGCGGAATCTTTCGTCATCGCCACCGGCGGCATCTTCGGCAAAGGCATAACAACGGCGCCCGGCAAAGCTTTCGAAAGCATCTTCACCATTCCCGTTCCCGCGCCGGAAAAGCAGGAGATGTGGTCCGACGCGCGTTTTTTCGGGCGGGCGCGGCACCGTTTCGCGTCCATGGGGGTTGCCGTCAACAGGGACTTGCAGGCTGTGGACGCAGCCGGCGCCCCCCTGTTGTTCAACGTGTTTTTCGCCGGCAGAACTCTGGGCGGCTATGATTTCGCGGCGGAAAAATCCGGGAGCGGCGTGGCCCTTGCGACAGGCTGGTTTGCCGGAGGCAGAGCATAGACAGTGTTTTCGCCGTCCTGCAATCAAACAACAGGTATGCCGTGAGTCCGTACCGCCGTTACAACCCCGACGATTGCACGGCCTGCGCCGTTTGCACCGTGCATTGTCCTGTTGCCGAGGCCACGCTTGCCTTCAGGGGGCCGAAGCAGACGGGTCCGGCATACGAGCGCTTCCGGCTGGCCGGGCTCGGCGACGACGCCTCCATAGAATACTGCTCGAACTGCAAAAATTGCGACATTTCCTGTCCTTCCGGGGTATCGGTCGCCACGTTCAACATGCTGGCGCGGGCGGCGTACTGCGACAAGCGCGGGATTGCCCTCAGGGATCTGCTGATCGGGCACTCGGGCGACATAGGGCGGGCGCTCCGCAGCGTCCCGGCCTGTGTACTGAACTTCGGCATGCGGAACGCCTTGACGCGCCGCTTGCTGGACCTCGTCGGCCTGGACCGCCGCGCTCCGCTGCCCGCCTCCGCCCCCTTGGCCGAGCGCGACAGGCTCCGCAAAGGTTCCACAACCGCCGCGCCCGGACGCTCATCCCGCTCCCCGGCGCGCCGGGGTACAGTCGCCCTGTTCCCCGGCTGTTTCGTGAACTATTATGCGCCGCGCGTAGGGCTGTCCGTCATCAGGCTGTTGGAAAAGGCCGGGTATGAAGTCATTGTGCCGGAAAGCTTCGTATGCTGCGGCCTGCCTCTGGTCACCGGCGGACTGATGTCAGCGGCCCTGAAAAAGGCACGGGCCAACAGCCGGGAAGCGGCTCGGTTGGCCGGACTCGGCATCCCGATCATCACTCCCTGCCCAAGTTGCGCCCTCATGCTCCGCCACGAATACCGCGACCTTTTTCCTGATGAAGAAGGGCTTGCCTACAACGCAGCCGGTATCCACGAAGCCTGCTCGTTTTTTCTGGGCGTGTCGGACAGGGAAGAGCTTTCTCTTGCGGACGCGCGTCCTCCGCGGGAACCGCTCGTCTACCACGCGCCCTGCCATTTGCGGGCGCTCGGCCTGGGCCGGCCGGGCATAGAACTCTTGCAACGCATCCCCGGACTGCGTATAGAAGATACGGATGCGGGCTGTTGCGGCATGTCCGGCAGTTACGAACTGAAAAAAGGACATTACGATATCGGAATGCGCATCGGCGCCTCCCTTTTCAAGGCCGTCGAGCAAAGCGGGGCGAAGCTTGCCGTCAGCGAATGCGGCACATGCCGCGTGCAGATCGCGCACGGCACCGCCTGCATGGTCGCGCACCCGCTGACGTTGCTCGCGGAATACTCGGGCATCCCGGATAGTTGAGAGAAGCGGCGAACTGTGAAGGCTTCGCTCCAAACCTAGGGAAACGCTGATTAATGCAGGAAAGGCAAAAGACATCAAGATAGATTCTTCGCCTTCGCTTCGCTACGGCTCAGAATGACTACGCTTTTGTCATTCTGAGCGTAGCGAAGAATCCATCTTT
>JAISWB010000086.1 GCA_031271265.1 Desulfovibrio sp.
TGAACAGCAGCCGTTAGGCTGATATCGCCGCGAAGCGGCGTGAGTCAGCCGAAAACCACGCTTTTCGGCTGACGATCCTCCGCAGAGAAAAGTTTACTTTTCAATGCGGATATCAGTAAAACGCTTTAATCTGCTTTGCCAAAATGCGCGAAGCCGCAGCGTCCACGCTCTCATTATCCGCAACGGTATCTCCACGGAACAGACCGTAATCCAAAAGGACATAGCGCGGCGCATCGTTTTTCAGGATTATCGCCGTCACCTTTTCGTCAACAAGGCGAGCAATCCTTGAAAAGTTTTATTTGGTTTGCGAAATAGAAACGAGATTTTCTACGTTGATGTTCATTCTCAACACATCCACTTATAGTATAACGCGGCATTAGGATAAATGCAACCTAAAAATTCAACTACTAAAATTCAACTCAACATAAATTTGCCCACCCTTTGACCTCTGATTAAAAAATACTTGACATTTTGTTTCGGGCGCCGCAAAGCATGTGTACATCGAAAAAACGCCCCTCAAAAAGTAGACGGCCGTATCAGCAAGTCTTCGCAGTCGTTGCCTTCCACGGACCGGCTCAGGATGCGCCCCCGGTCGTCGGCGAGCAGACGCACGCGGCAGAAGCGCCGCGCCTTGTGCGCCGGCACCCAGCGGACGCGCTCGTAATACACGGGAAAACCCTGCCTGTCCCTGCCGACCAGGAAGCGCTCGACCACATCCTGCCCCGGCACGGTTGTCACATCGTCCAGCAGCCACTCGTACTCAACGCGGGCTCCCGGCGGCAGGGCCGTTGCGTCGGCGCTCTGTTCGGAGCGGTTCGCAACTGTTTGCGGAAAGGCAGGCCTCACTGTCGCGTTTTCTGCCGTGTTCGCGCTTTGCATGGAGCGCTGCCCCGGCGTCGGAGGGGGAAACGGCGTGCCGGCAGCATTCGCGTCCGCTCCTGAGCTTTGTGCGTAACGCCCTGCCGGCGTCTGTGGAATCGGCGCCACGCCTGCGAGTACCTGTGACGACGTAGGCTGACCAAAATAACTCTTCGCCAGATCCACGGTTTCTATGTGCGGCATCAGCCTGCCGACGGGACCGGACGCGCAACCCGCCGCAGCAAACAAAAGCAGCGACATTACTCCGAACAGCGCTTTCATCTGCATGTCTCCAAAATCCTTGCAATACAGCGTTTTTTCAACTGCTGCGCGGCACGCTTTCGGCATTTACTGCCGGTTGCCGGCGGGGCGGCCGGGCGTGCTCCTTTTACCTTTCAAGGCGGCAAGGCGGATTTCAATGACTTTGGAATTGGGATAGCCGTGCAGGATACTTTCCAGAAGAACGCGCGCCTCATCCGGGCGGTTCTGTTGTTCGACCACGTCCGCGAGCATGAACACCGCCGCCGTCCTGCGCGGTTCCGCTACGCCTTCCATGGCCAGGAGGGCGCGCAGGGACTGCTCCGCGCCCTGCAGGTCCTCGTTAAGCATCTGCGTTTCGGAAAGAGCCGAGCGGCAGTCGGCCCTGAGGTCCGGCCCGACCTTCAAATCCAGGCACATGGACAGAACTTCGGCGGCCGGGGTGAATTCCAGACGGCGCATGTAGGCGTAGGCCAACTCCTTGTAAACCGCTGCCCTGTCCTCCGCGCCCAGATCCGGGTCACTCGCCAGGCGTTCCCAGAGATCGGCGGCGCGGGCGTTGAAGCCCATATCCCGGCACAACCCGGCAAGCTCCACGGCGATGTCGCGTTTCCGTTCCGGATCCCCGGCAAATTCCCGCAGCATGATTTCCAGGTATTCCCTGGCTGTGGCCTTGTCCTGCCTGACGTTCAAGGTCAGGGCCAGAAGCCTGCGCCAGACTTCCCAGCGCCTGTCGCCGTCAGGATTCTTGCGCAGGTAACGCAACAGGTACATTTCCGCATCGCCCAGGTCATACTCCGCAAGAGCGGCATCCGCCGACACCAGGTCATCCCGTGTCTTGCCCTCGTCCGGCAGGCAGGCGCCCGGCGCCGCGGCTGCAAGCGCGACGACGGCAAGGACAAGGGCGCGCAAAGGCGAAGAACCTGTCTTGACGCCTTTCAGAAAAAGCCTGAAAGACGCGAAGATGGATTCTTCGCTTCGCTCAGAATGACTTTTCCGGGTCCGGAGAATCATTCAACAAATCCTTTATGATGTCTCCGCATCGCCTGCTCCGGCACCGGTGTTGCCTGCTCCGGTTCCCGCATCGTCGCCGCCGTTTTCGTCGATACGGGCAAACCCGACCACCGATGCGCCTTCATCCATGGACACCAGCCGCACGCCCTGCGTGGCGCGGCCGATGCTGCGTATTTCTTCCACTCCTATGCGGATGATTTTGTTGGTGGACGTGAGCAGGAGCAGGGCATCGGAGTCGGCCACGGGTATGGCTCCGATGACCGGGCCGGTCTTGACCGTGGAGCGGAAATTGATAATGCCTATGCCGCCGCGCGACTGCGGGCGATACAAACCCAGCTTGGTGCGTTTGCCGTAGCCGTTGCGGGAAAGGGTCATGATGGAGGTGTCCTTGTCGTTCTCGTCCACGATCACGCAGGCCACGACGGTATCCGAGCCGCGCAGGGCAATGCCCTTGACGCCGGCCGCGCCCCGGCCCACGGGCCGGACTTCGGAACAGGAAAAGCGGATGGCCAGCCCGTCCGCCGTAGTCAGCACCACCTCGCGGTTTTCCTGTACCTCACGCACCATAATCAACTCGTCCCCGTCCCGCAGACCGACGGCGTTGATGCCTGCCTTACGGTAGCGGGCGTACAGGGAGGCGTCGGAACGCTTGACCATGCCGCGCTTGGTAACGAAGAGAAAATGCCGTTCCTCGCTGAATTCGCGCACGGTCAGGGCCGTGGTGGCCCATTCGTCCTTTTCCAGGGGCAGCAGGTTGGCAATATGCGCGCCCTTGGCCGTGCGGCTGCCTTCGGGCACCCGGTGGACCTTGAGTTGGTGCATGCGCCCGCGGTTGGTGAACAGCAGCAGATACTGATGATTGGAGGTCGTGAGGAAATCCTGCACCACGTCGTCTTCGCTCATGTGCAGGCCGGCTATGCCTTTCCCGCCCCTGCGCTGCTGCTGGTAGTTGTCCAGGGTCGTGCGCTTGATGTAGCCGCGCCGCGAAAGGGTGATGACCACGTCTTCATCGGGGATGAGGTCCTCTATCTCAATGCCCGTTGCCTCCTCGCGCACGACGACCGTTTTGCGCGCGCCCGCATACGCGCGTTTCACTTCCTCAAGTTCGCCGCGCACCACGGAACGCAGCACGGATTCATCCGCGAGAACGGATTGCAGCCAGGCGATGCGCTTGATCAGTTCCCGGTATTCCTCAAGCAACTTTTCGTGTTCCAGGCCGGTAAGGCGCTGCAGGCGCATGTCGAGTACGGCCCGGCTCTGCGCCTCGGAAAGACCGAAGCGTTCCGACAGCCCCTGCCGGGCTTCGTCCGGGGTTTTCGAGGCGCGGATCAGGGCGACGACGGCGTCCACGTTGTCCAGGGCGATGCGCAGACCTTCCAGGATATGCGCGCGGGCCTCGGCCTGTCCGAGTTCAAAACGCGTGCGGCGGATGATGACCTCGCGCCGGTGTTCCAGAAAACAGACCAGCGCCGACTTGAGGTTCAGCAACTGCGGCCTGTTGCCCACAACGGCCAGCATGTTGTAGGCGAAAGAACTTTCCAGGGGCGTAAATTTGTACAGCGTGTTGACGATGATGTCCGCCGTCGCGCCGCGCTTCAGGTCCAGCACAATGCGTATGCCCCGCCGGTCGGATTCATCCCGTAGATCCGCAACGCCGTCGATGCGTTTTTCATTGACCAGGGCCGCTATCTTTTTTACCAGCGCCGACTTGTTCAAGGCATAGGGAATTTCCCGAATGACGATGGATTCACCGCCCTTGGCGCGGCTCTCCGTTTCCACCACGCCGCGCACCTTGACCGACCCGCGCCCGCTCCGGAAAGCGTCTTCAAGCCCCTTGCCCGCATACACGACGCCGCCGGTCGGAAAATCCGGCCCCTGCACATGCTCCATAAGGTCGTCAACCGTGCTCTCCGGTTCATCCACAAGCAGCAGCAGGGCGTCGCACAACTCACCCAGGTTGTGCGGAGGCACGTTGGTCGCCATGCCCACTGCTATACCCGACGTGCCGTTGAGCAGAAAATTGGGCACCTTGGCCGGCAGAACGGCCGGTTCGCGCAAGGTGTTGTCGTAATTGGGACGAAACTCGACAGTGTCTTTGTCGATATCCGAAAGAAATTCCGCGGCCAGACGCGACATGCGCACTTCCGTATACCGCATGGCCGCAGGCGCATCGCCGTCAATGGAACCAAAGTTGCCCTGCCCGTCCACCAAAGGCACACGCATGGAAAAATCCTGGGCCATGCGTACCAGCGCATCGTAAACCGCGGAATCCCCGTGCGGATGATACTTGCCTATGACGTCGCCGACCACGCGGGCGCTCTTCTTGTGCGGCCGGTTGTACGCGTTGCCGAGTTCATGCTGCGCGAAAAGAATGCGCCTGTGCACCGGCTTCAACCCGTCACGCGCATCGGGAATGGCCCGCCCGATGATGACGGACAACGAATATTCCAGATAGGACTTGCGCAGTTCCTTCTCTATGTCGATGCCGGGCCGGACATCGCCGGCCCCCGCAGAGTCCTTATCTGTTTCGTCAGGCAAATTCGTCATTATGAACACCTTTCGATTTTATTCGGGGCGCTGCCCGTCGGCCTTGCGCCCGCTCAGGCCGACTCCCGCAGGGGGAACACGTTCCCCCTGACCCCCTCTTCCGTCCCTCGCTTCGTTCGGGACGGCCTGTTCACATATCATTTTATATGTCTAAATCCTGCACGGTTAAAGCGTTGCGTTCGATAAATTCACGGCGGGCTTCCACGCGGTCGCCCATGAGTTCTTCGAAGGCGTCGCTTGCTTCTTCGGCGTCGTCCACGGTCACGCGCAGCAGTATGCGGTTTTCGGGGTTCATGGTCGTAACCCAGAGCTGTTCGGGATTCATTTCGCCGAGGCCTTTGTAGCGTTGGATATTGATGCCTTTGCGTGCTTCTTCAAAGAGTTTGTCTTCAAGGTCGAAGAAGCCTTCGGCGGGTGTCAGGGCATCGTTGACTTCGATGGTGAAAGATGTTCCGCCGCATTGTCTGCGTATATCTTCGCAGGCTTTCCAGGCCTGGCGGTACATGCGGGAACCGAAAAATTCCGGGCCGAGCCTGGTGCGGTGCCCGTTGCCGTCTTCGAACACCACCCTGTGCAGTTGTTCGAGGTCGGTTTCTTCACGTTCGACGGTCAGGATGAACCCGTTGGTATTCATGCGTTCGCGGAAGCGGGCGAGCTCGGGGGTTTCACTGATGAACCGCGCCGGTTCAAGTTGGGAATCGTAGTTAAGGAAGGACATGAACAGGGCTTCGGCGATACCGGCGTTTTCCGCGTCGCGCAGTCTGGCGCGTATGAAGGCGATGTCGGCGACCAGACGCGCGACTTCGCGGCCCGCATAGCCGCGCCCGCCGGCGGAATGCACTTTGGCCGTCTTGCTGATGCGTTCAAGAAGAAAGTCGGTCAGTTCGGCATCGTCCTTGATGAATTTTTCGAATTTGGCGTTGTGGACGCGGTAGAGCGGGGGCCGGGCGATGAAGAGATGTCCGGCCTCTATAAGTTCCCGGTACTGGCGGAAGAAAAAGGTCAGGAGCAGGGTGCGGATGTGCGCGCCGTCCACGTCGGCGTCGGTCATGATGGCTATGGTATGGTAGCGCAGGCGGGAGAGGTCGATGTCGCTTTCGCCGCCCACGAGGCCGATGCCGGCGCCCATGGCCGTGATCAGGGATTTTATCTCCTCGTTGTTCAGCATTTTGTCGAAGCGCGTGCGTTCAACGTTCAGAATTTTGCCGCGCAGGGGGAGTATGGCCTGACGGCGCGGGTCGCGGCCCTGTTTGGCCGAACCTCCGGCCGAGTCGCCTTCGACGATGAACAGTTCGGATTCCGAGGGGTCCTTGCTTTGGCAGTCGGCCAGTTTGCCGGGCAGGGAGTTGTCGGAGAGAGCCCCCTTGCGCCGGACCAGTTCCTTGGCCTTACGCGCGGCGTCGCGCGCCCTGGCGGCGTCCGCGGCCTTGTCTATGATAAGTTTGATGTCCTTGGGATTTTCTTCAAAAAAGGAGTAGAGCCTGTCATAGACGATGCCGCTTACTATGCCCGCGGCTTCGCTGTTGCCGAGCTTGGTCTTGGTCTGTCCTTCAAATTGCGGTTCCGCCAACTTTACGGACACCACGGCCGTCAACCCTTCGCGTACATCGTCGCCGGTCAGGACGATCTTGAGCTTTTTGCCCGACTCGGAATTTTTAAGGTAATTATTTACGGCTCTGGTCAGGGCGGTCCGGAAGCCGACCAGGTGGGTACCGCCTTCCTTGGTGCGGATATTGTTGGCAAAAGTCAGGACATTTTCCTTGTAGCCGGCGTTGTACTGCAAGGCGAACTCCGCCGTTGTTCCCTGGGATTCGCCGCTGCCGTAAATGACGCCGTGCACGGGGGCTTCACCCTGATTCAGATCGCGCACAAACTGCGCTATACCGCCGTCGAAACGAAAAATTTCTTTTTCGTCCGTGCGTTCGTCGATAAATTCTATTTCCAGGCCGCTGTTTAGGTAAGCCAGTTCTTCAAGGCGCTTGCGCAAAATTTCATAATTAAATTCCAATGTTTCAAAGATCAGGTCATCGGGCGTGAAACGCACGGTCGTGCCGTGCGCCGCCGTATCCCCGATACGGCGTAAGGCTTCAAGGGGAACACCGCGCGAATACTTCTGCGCGTACGTATGACCTTCACGGCGTATGGTCACTTCCAGGGATTCCGACAGGGCGTTGACGCAGGACACGCCCACGCCGTGCAGCCCTCCGGATACCTTGTAGGACTGGTTGTCGAACTTGCCGCCCGCGTGCAGCCGGGTCATCACCACTTCAACCGCGGGAATGCCTTCCTTGGGATGTATGCCCACGGGTATGCCGCGTCCGTTGTCCGATACCGAACAGGAACCGTCCACATGCAGGCGCACCGTGATCTTGGTGCAGAACCCGGCCATGGCCTCGTCTATGGAATTGTCGACGACCTCGTACACGAGATGATGCAGACCGCGCGCGTCGGTGCTGCCGATGTACATGGCAGGCCGCTTGCGGACGGCCGCAAGACCTTCCAGAACCGTTATGCTGGCTTCGTCGTATTTTTTTTCCGACGTTTCTTCCGGTCCCTTCTCTGCCGGCACTTCTTCCGGCCCGCTTTGCGCAGGCTTTTCTTCCGGCCCGCTCCCCGCCTGCACTTCTTCCGGTCCGCTCTCCGCCGACGTTTCTTGCCGTCCGGCCCCGTCGGATTTTATGTCGGACTTTCCGACGTAATCAAACAGGGACGCAATTTCGTTCATTAAATTTTCCTTTCTGCTTTGAAAAATATCCCTTGGGAGAAAATGCGCGCTGCATCAGGCCTGTTCTTCACTGTAGCCGACTTCGTCGACTATTTTCATGGGCATGAGAATCACCAGGTAGTCTTTGTCTTCATCGCCCCTGATGCCGCAAGGCCCTTCGCTGCCGGTCATGGACAGGTTGAGTTCCCTTGAAGTGTAGTGGTCTATGATATTCAACAGGTTTCCGGTAGGAAAAGCTATTTTTCCTATGCCGCCCTCGTATGACGCATCAAGGGTTTCCGATGCCGACCCGAAATCCTGTCCTTGGGCAGTCATGACCACCTCATGGGCGGAGAGGTCGAAATAGGCGCACATGTTGCTTTCCGTATTGAAGAGCGCAATGCGTTGCAGGGCGTTCTGCGTTTCCTCGCGGGGCAGGGTCAGACGTGAAATGCCGCTTTCCTTAAGCCGCGAGATAAACACGGTATAATCAGGGTACTGGTACGACGACAGGGGCATGCTGAAAAATTCCCGCCCGGCTTCGTCGCGCAGGAACAACCGTTTTTCGCCCGTATTCAGGTAAATTTCACCCCCGCCGAGCCATTTTTTCAATTCATTCAAGTATTTTTTCTGAATGAGTATGCCGTCTTCGGGCAGCAGGGCGCGCAGATCTTCATTGGTAAACGAATACATGGCAAACTGGTGCCCGTTCATTCCCGAGGCTTCGATCCTCTCTTCCGGCGCAGGCTTCAGTAAAAAACAGGACAATGCATCGGCGCCTTCGTCGCCGATGCAATATGCTATGCGGTCAATGAGTTCCTGAAGAAAATCTCCGGACCAGAGGACCGCTCCGGTATCCGGAAATTCGGCGAACTGCTGGAACCAGGTGGCATCGTTGACGGCGAGTTTGTATTTGCGCCGGCCCTGGTCGATGTGCATGACCGAGGCCGTTTCATCCACGCGCAGGGTAAGTTCTCCAGACGGCAGGCGCTTCAGCAACTCCACGAAATGTCTACCCGGCACACCGGCCAGCCCCTCCTGCTGCACGCCGGCCGCATAGGAACCGCGAAACTCGATGTTGGAATCCGTAGACAGGATTTCCAGGCGCGAAGACGCCGCCCTGAGCCAGATCGAACGCAGGTAGGCCGCCCCCGTGCGTTGCGGGATGATGTTGGCGGCTTTTTGCAGACCGTCGATGATTTCTTCTTTATAAACTGTTACCAACATATATTCTCCTTTTTGTTGCAGTATGGACTGTCGCTATGTTCGTAATTCATTCAACAGCTTTGTTTTATTATATTTTTCGTCGACAATGCGGGAAATTTTTTATGTGCGCCGTTTGTGCCGCGCACATTGACGAGGGTCGACGCCGGCTGTCAGCACCGGCTGAGACATTTTTGTTTCAGTTCCTCGACAAGTTTGTGCGTATCGTTGTCGGCGGCGCAGTGTTTGGTGACGCTTTTCACAGCGTAGAGTACGGACGTGTGATCACGTTTTCCAAAGATATTTCCGATGCTTACCAGGGTCAGGTTGAGCAGTTCCCTACAAAGGAACATGGCGGTATTTCTGGCTTGGGCGTACTTTCCGTCGCGGCGTTTGCCCACGAGTTCCCCGGCGTCTACGGAGAAATGTTCGGCTGCTGCGGCGATAATAAGTTCGGGAGTAAGGCGGGCGTGCAAAGTTTCCTTCAGGGTCAGCGCGTCGTAGGCTTCCTGCGCGGAAGCGGACGAGCCGTTTTTCGACGACATTTCCGTGTAGGCCGTGAGTCTGGCGAAGTACCCGTCTATACTGCGGATGTCCGCACTTTTGTTTGCCAGGGCAAGGAGTTGTTTTTTGTTCAAGTTGAGTTTCAGGGCTGAGGAGCGTTTTTCGGCATAACTGAGGCGGATGTCGAGGTCCGGGCGTTTGAGTTCCACAACAAGGCCGGAGGCGATGCGTGAGAGCAGCGGGCGGCCCAGCTCCGGACAGCTTGCGGGATGGCGGTCGAAGGACAGGGCCAGCAGTTTGTGTGAGGAAAGGTAGATATCCATAAGGGCGACAAGGGTATCGCGTATGTTGGAGCAGGCGGATACGCGTTGCGCGTCGTCAAGGAAAATACATGCGTTGTCCGAAGCCGGGCAGCGTCCCGGCGCGGTTTCCAGCAAAGCCGGAAAGGTCATAATGTTGCCGTAAAAAATTCTGCAGCCGTTTTTTTTCAGAGAGCGGGCCATGGCGCCCAGCAGGTGGGATTTACCGGAGCCGCTCGGCCCGTAAACGACAAAGGGATTATAGCGCGGGGGGCTTCCGGCGGAAACGCGTTCAGTTATTTCAAGGGCCGCGGTTACGGGCAGATCGTTTTTACCGTTGAACAGAAAATCTTCGAAGGTATAGTGTTCAGGCGGGAAGGAGGAAGCGGCGGAGGTTTTTTCATGCCTGCCGTTCTTGTCGAACCGCCCTGCGCTTGTCCCGCGGCTGCCCGTACGCGCGGCGGCGTTCAGAGTGTAGTTGTTTTCAGCCTGCTCATTGCCGTCCGCCTTGAAGGCGGGAGCTGAACATCCGTCGAGCGGGTTTTCTCCATAGTGCGCGCGCGGGGCTCCCTCGAATGAAGACAGGGTCTGTTCAAAGCTTTGCCGTACATGCTCCATGAAACGGCGGCGGAAGAAGATGTGGGGAAAGCCGACGTGAAGAATTCCTTTCTTCGGCTCCGGGCGAATATCCAGAGGGTCGAACCAGTGTTCCAGTTCAGAAGAGGAAAAAACCCCTTCGAGGTGCTTGCGGAGTTGTTGTTTGTACACGTTGTCGAGCAGGGGTATGTCCCGGTAAGAGAGTCGGGCTGCGCTGCCGGAATATTGAGACCGACGGGGGGCTCAGCGGGCTTGCAGGCGCTTCGTCCTCCTGTTTAGCATAGAAAACATCCTGTTTCAAGGAGCGCAAAGGTCCGGAATCACGGCTTTTGAGCGCAAGCGGAATCACGGCGTCTGTGCGAAAGCTTGGGCCGCCTTTACAAAGACTTCAGCGAGCGACGGATCGAAGCTCGTTCCCATGCCTGCCAGGATTATAGCGACCGCGTCTTCGTGACTCAGTGCTTTTTTGTACGGGCGCGCTGAGGTCAGGGCATCATATTCGTCTACGATGGCCATGATCCGTCCGAGCATGGGGATGTCTTCGCCTGCCAGTCCGTAGGGATAGCCGCTGCCGTCCCATTTTTCGTGGTGGAAGGCGGTAAAAATCTTGGCGTACTGCAGAAAACGGCTGTCCTCTTCCCCGTCTTCCAGTCTCTCTATAAATCCTACTCCTACGCGTACATGCTGCTGCATTTCAGTAAATTCTTCGTGGTTCAATCTTCCTGGTTTTTTCAAAATATCGTCGCTGATGCCGATTTTCCCGACATCGTGCAGTTGGGATGATTGGATGAGGAGATCTACATCCCAGGTTGAAGACTGTTCAGTACAAATTTTCGCTTTGATGACTTCGTTAAGGAAGGTCCTCAGGTAGCGCTGGGTATTGGCTATATGGACACCTGTCGATCCGTCGCGGCTTTCCACCATTTCCGCCATGGCCGCCAGAATTTTATTCTGGAGTTTGACAATGGTTTTCGTCTTGGTTTCGACCATGTCCTGAAGATTTTCATTGTAATTCTTAAGTTCGCGTTTTTGATTTTCCAGAAGCAGGTGCAGGGCGACGCGTTTGCGCAGCAGGGGTGGGGAAAAGGGTTTCGTGATATAATCGACGGCGCCGAGTTGCAGTCCTTTCAGTTCGTAGGTGCTTTCTTCCATGGCGGTCAGGAAGATGATGGGTATATCGCGTGTTTCGCGGTGTTCCTTGAGGATGTTGATGGCCTCGAAACCGTCCATTTCGGGCATATCCACATCCAGAAGTATGAGTTCCGGTTTGCGCCATTCCAGAGCTTGCAGCATTTTTGAAGCGGACGGCACGGTGAGTACCGTGTAGTCTTCCGACAAGGCTGTTTTCCCGGCAAGGAGGTTGGTACGGTTGTCGTCCACGAGCATGATCAGTTTGCGGGGATATTCCATACGTTAAAACTCTCTGTTTTTTACTCTGGGCGTTCTCCGGCGCGGGTTGCGGACACGTAGAAACGCCGGGGACGCGGGGCTGCACACGTGCCGGAATTTCATCACGTTTACCTGAATGAGCAAACTTATCAAGCTCATAAGTAATTTTGCAGTTTATCCGGAATTCTGCGCTGTTTCTGAAACAGGCGGCGACGCGCTTCGCCGTGTCGGCATTGAGGTCCCGCAAAGGCTGAAAAGCCTTTGCGGGACTTTTCCGGAGAAGCGTCTGGTAGCAAGGGAGGGACTTGAACCCCCGACAACGCGGGTATGAACCGCGCGCTCTAACCAACTGAGCTACCTTGCCGCATTGGAAAAAATGCCGCCGTGGTACGGACGCCGCGGCAAAGGCGCTTTTCTGTTTACCCGAGGCCGTCTGCTTTGGCAAGTATTTTTCAGGTGCGTGTTGAGATTCTGCGGGCATGCCGCGGCTTCCCGGCAATCCGCTCCGGCCCGTTGCGGCCGCAAAGTCAAACCGCACGGCAGCGGTTTTGCGTTGCGCTGTGAATCATCCGGAAGCGGCGCCGCTTTCCCTGTCCTCCGGGGCCGACGGCAAGGTCGCATTCATGCTGCCCGTTCTGTAGCCTTCCAAATCAATCGCCGCATAGGCAAAGCCCAGCTCTTTCAAGCGGCTGTTCACCGCGGCGCGCAGGGCCGGGTCGGCAAACAGCGCGAAACCCCGTTCGTCAAGCTCCACGCGGGCAAGCCTGCCTCCGTCGTGAAAACGTACCCGCACCTGCCGGCAACCGCGGTCAAGCAGGAACTGCTCCGCCGCATCGATGCGGCGCAAGCGTTCGGGGTCGATCCGTTCCCCGTAGGGAAAGCGGGAGGCCAGGCAGGCAAAGGACGGTTTGTCCCAGGTCGGCAACCCCCTTTCCCTGGACAACTGCCGAATCTCGTCCTTGCCCAGCCGGACCATGCGCAGGGGACTGTGTACGCCCAGTTCCGCCGCGGCCTGGAGCCCGGGCCTGTAGTCTCCCTCGTCGTCGACATTGGAGGCCTCAATGACATGCGCCGCCCCCTGCTCGCGGGCCACGCGCAGGACTTTGCCGAACAGCGCTTTCTTGCACAGGTAACAACGGTTCGGAGGGTTGTCGGAAAAACCGTCCACCTCCAGTTCCTCGGAATCCACAAGAAAATGCCTGATGCCCAAGGAAGCCGCAAAGTCCTCGGCCGCATGCAGTTCACGCAGGGGGAAACTCAGAGAACGCCCGGTAACCGCGACGGCCTTTGCGCCGAGGACGGCATGGGCGCAGGCGAGCAGAAACGAGGAATCAACGCCCCCGGAAAAGGCCGTCGCCACGCTGCCGAAGGAGCGCAGGCACTCTTCAAGCCGCCGCTGTTTTTCTTTCAACGCTTGCGTCATAACGGTTGTTTTTCTTTCAACACATCTTCAGCGCGGCTGCCCTGAAGCGCCGCGCGGCCCGCAACGGGCGGAGCGCACGTCCGGCACGGCAAAACCGCATGGAAACAGTTTTGCCGTGCGATGCGCATCAGACCTTTTCAAGAACATCCTCAAGCGCGCCGATGATGTCGTCAATGTGCTCAAGCCCTACGGACAGCCGAATCAGGTCCGGGAACAGTCCCCCGGCGGCCTGCGCCTCTTCCGACAACTGGGAGTGCGTGGTGCTTCCGGAGTGTATAATCAGGCTCTTGGCATCGCCGACATTGGCAAGTAAACTGAAAAGCTCAATGTTGTCAACAAGTTTTATGGCGGCTTCTTCTCCGCCCACGACGCCGAAAACCACCATGCCGCCTGCGCCTTTCTTCAGGTATTGCTGGGCAAGGTGGTAGGCCGGGTCTCCGATAAGGCCGGGATAACGCACCCAGGTGACTTTCGGATGCTTGCGGAGATATTCCGCCACGGCAAGCGCATTTGCGCTGTGTACGGCCATGCGCAGGGGCAGGGTTTCCACACCCTGAATGAACTGCCAGGCGGCATCCGGGGCCAGCGTCGGCCCCTGGTTGCGCAGGCCGACGGTGCGCAGGCGCAGCGCAAAGGCCACGGGCGTCAGATCGCCGAGGTCATGCGCGAAACGCAGGCCGTGGTATCCCCGGTCGGGCTCGTTGTACAGAACGAATTTCGGGTCGCTCCAGTCGAATTTGCCGGCATCGACGACGATGCCCCCGATGCCGATGCCGTGCCCGCCGATCCATTTGCTCAGGGAATGGATGACGAGGTCCGCTCCGTACTCGATGGGCCGCAACAGGGTGGGCGGGGTAAAGGTGGCATCGACTATGAGCGGCAGGTGGTATTTTGCGGCCAGAGCGGAGTAGCCGGCAATATCGGCCACATCCAGCACCGGGTTGCCGATGGTTTCAATGAACAGGGCGCGCGTCCTGGCGTTGATCGCCCGTTCCACGGCGGCGAAATCGTTGACCGGGGTAAAACGCACCGTGATGTCCTGCTGCGGCAATATGGCGTCGAACATGGTATAGGTGCCGCCGTACAGATTGACGGCGCTGACCAGTTCGTCGCCCGAGCGCAGGATGTTGGTGATGCTGAAGTACACGGCGGCCGTGCCGCTGGCCAGGGACAGGGCGGCCGCCCCGCCGTCGAGCGCGGCCAGGCGTTTTTCCAGCACGTCGTTGGTGGGGTTCATCAGTCTGGCGTAAATGTTGCCGAGTTCGCGCAGGGCGAACAAATCGGCGCCGTGCTTGGAATTGCGGAACTTGTAGGCCGTCGTGCGATATACGGGCACGGCGCGCGCCATGGTGGCAGGGTCGGCTTCCTGCCCGGCATGCAGGGCCAGGGTTTCAAGATGATAGGGGCGTTTGGGCATGGTTTTCCTTCCTTATTGTTTCTTGATGATAAAGTTTTTTCAGATAACACGGAAGCGTCCGTCCGGTAAAATACAAAATGCGCATATAGGTATTCAGCGAACACATGTATGGACGCGGGAACGCCGCTTGCCGAGGATGCCGCCGTTGCGGGCATGGACTCCGGGGCGGGCATTGTGTATGCTGCCCGAGCATTCGGGATAAAAAAAAGAAACAAGCGCGGTCGAAACCCGGCCCGCGTACCGGTAATTCTGATTTCAGCAAAGGCTCCCTTGTCGAAATCCTGCCGGTTCACAGCGAAGTGTCGTTCTGAGCGGAGCGAAGAATCCATCTTCATGCCTTTCGGGCAGGCAAAAAAGTCATAATTAGAATTGCTGCCCGCGTACCAGACGCCTTGTCATGCAGAGAAAAAATCGGATAAGGAGCATATATGGCCAAAAAACTTTACATTACAGCTACGGAAGGCAATAGTGAAAATACGCCCGTGGTCCTCGGCATAATGCAGATGCTGGTGCGCCGCGTCCGCAAGCCGGCCTTTTTTCGCCCGCTCATCGCTTCGCCCGAGCCGCCCGATGTCCGGGACCACAGCATTAATCTGGTCCTTTCCCATTTCGGATTGCAGATTCCCTACGAAGCCGCTTACGGCCTGACGCTGCACGAGGCCATGGAAATGATGAACAGCGGCAGGCGCGCCGCCATGCTGGATATTATTCTCCAAAAATTTAAAGCTCTTGACCACAGCTATGATTTTATACTCTGTGAAGCTGCAAATTTTACGGACTACGATGCCGCCTTTGAATTTGAGCTCAATACGGAAATAGCCGTCAACCTGGGCGCCCCTGTCGTTGTTGTCTGCAACGCCCTGCGCAAGGGAGTGGAAGACATCGTCTCTTCCGCGCATATTACTCTGGACTTACTGCTGGAAAAGAATATCGACGTTGCCGCGTGCGTCGTCACCCGCGCCTCAATCGCCAAAGATGACGAGATGAAGGTGCGTGAAGCCATACATGAACATTCGAAGGCCCAGGTGCCGCCCGCGGCCTATGTGCTTCCCGAGGAACTCTATCTGAGTATGCCGACCGTGGACGATGTCAAAAACTGGCTGGACGCCGACGTGGTCTACGGAAAGGAGCGTCTGGACGCGCTGGTGACCGACTACCTTATCGCCGCCATGCAAGTAGGCAATTTTCTTGACTATCTGCAGCAAGGCTGCCTGATCATAACCCCCGGCGACAGGGAGGACATCGTCCTTGCCGGTCTGGCCTCGCGTTTGTCGTCCGCCTATCCGGACATCGCGGGCATAGTGCTGACCGGCAATCTTGAATTGCACCGCTCCGTTCGCAAGCTGATAGAAAGTTGGGCAGGCACGCCTCTGCCCGTTCTGGCCGTCCGGGAGAACACTTCCAGAACCATACAGAGTCTGGCGGGCCGCACGGGCAGAATAGAGCCGGGCAATGCGCAGAAAATCAATACGGCCATCGGCCTGTTTGAGGCCGCAGTGGACGCTGCCGAACTGGAGTCGCATGTCATCAGCCTGGGCAGCATCAGCGAGACGAAGATTACGCCCAAAATGTTCGAATACAACCTGATTGAGCGCGCCGCTTCCCGAAGAATGGACGTTGTGCTGCCGGAAGGAGCGGAGGAACGCATTCTGCGCGCCGCGGACATCCTGGTGCGGCGCAGGGTTGCGCGGCTGATTCTGCTCGGCAACATCAAGAAGATCAAAGAAAAGATGTCCGCTCTCGGCATCAATCCCGAGGTCACGATTATTCAGCCCGAGCTTTCTCCCAAGTTCGAAGAGTACGCGGCCACCTATTATGAAATGCGCAAAAAGAAGGGCATAAGCCTGGATCAGGCCAGGGACAGCCTCAGCGATCCCACCTACTACGGAACGATGATGGTCCATAAAAACGACGCTCACGGCATGGTTTCGGGGTCTATAAACACCACGGCCCACACGGTGCGTCCGGCTTTTGAAATCATAAAGACCAAACCCGGCGCGTCCATAGTGTCGTCGGTCTTTCTCATGTGTCTCAGCGACCGTGTCCTTGTCTTCGGCGACTGCGCGGTCAACCCGACTCCCACAGCCGCGCAGCTTGCGGACATAGCGATAAGTTCCGCGCGCACGGCGGCTGTTTTCGGCATAGAGCCCCGTGTCGCCATGCTGTCGTATTCCACCGGCAGTTCCGGCAAAGGCGAGGCTGTAGACATCGTCAGCGAGGCCACGCAGATCGCGCAGGCCAGGGCGCCGGACCTGCCGATCGAGGGACCGCTGCAATACGACGCCGCCATAGACCCGGAAGTGGCCCGCACCAAGCTGCCGGACAGCAAGGTGGCCGGACGCGCCACGGTGTTTATTTTTCCCGACCTCAACACCGGCAACAACACCTATAAGGCCGTGCAGCGCGCGGCGAACGCCGTGGCCGTCGGCCCGGTGCTGCAGGGTCTCAACAAGCCGGTAAACGACCTTTCCAGGGGTTGCACGGTGCCGGACATCGTCAACACGGTGGCCATCACGGCCGTCCAGGCCCAGGCCGAACTCGGTAAGTAAAACAGCGGTCCCCGGACGGGGAAGAAGCGCGAAAAGGCCGGTTCGGCCTTGCGGGGGGGAGACGATGCGCCGGAGCAGATACTATATCCCGACACTCAAGGAAGCGCCTGCCGACGCCGAGGTCGTCAGCCACCGCCTGCTGGTGCGGGCAGGCATGATCCGCAGGCTGACCGCGGGTATCTATACATATCTGCCCCTGGGGCTGCGGGCGCTGTCCAAGGTGGAAGCCGTCGTGCGCGAGGAAATGAACCGGGCCGGCGCGCTGGAGCTTCTGCTGCCGGCGGTGCAGCCGGCGGATCTCTGGCGGGAGTCCGGACGCTGGACGCAGTACGGCAGGGAGCTTTTGCGCTTCAAGGATCGGCATGAGCGCGACTGTTGCCTGGGGCCGACGCATGAAGAGGTCATAACCGACCTGTTGCGGGGCGAATTGCGGTCTTACCGGCAGCTTCCCTTGATTCTGTACCAGATACAGACCAAGTTCAGGGATGAAATCCGTCCGCGCTTCGGGCTGATGCGCGGGCGCGAATTCATCATGAAGGACGCTTATTCGTTCGACAAGGACGATGCGGGCGCTTCGGCGAGCTATGCGGTCATGTTCGACGCCTATGCGCGCATCTTCCGCCGTCTCGGCCTGCGCTTCCGCGCGGTGGAGGCGGATTCGGGCGCCATAGGCGGGAATTTTTCACACGAATTCATGATCCCGGCCGGCGCGGGCGAAGACGTCATTGCCGCGTGCGCGTCCTGTGACTATGCGGCCAACAGCGAACGCGCCGAAACCGCCCGGCCGCCGCGCAGAGAGGAACGTGAGCCCCCGGCGATGCGGGAAACGGCAACGCCGGGCATCAAGACTGTTGCCGATCTGGCGGAATTTTTACATATTCCGCCGTCGGGCATCGTGAAGACCCTGATACTGGAGGCGGACGGCAAGCCGCTGGCCGTTCTGGTGCGCGGCGATCATGAGGTCAACGAACTCAAGGTGAAAAAACACCTTGGGGCCGACGAGGTCCGGCAGGCCGCGCCGGAGCAGGTCGAGGCGCATTGCGGCGCGCCGGCCGGGTTTGTCGGTCCGGTGGGGCTTGCAATGCCCGTACTGGCCGACCATGCGCTTTGGGAACGCGAGGGCTGGGTCTGCGGCGCGCGCGCGCGGGACATACACCTGCTTGATGTGAGCCTGGCGCGTGATGCCGGTATTTCGGACTTTGCCGATTTGCGCGCAGCGGGTCCGGGCGACGCGTGCCCGAGATGCGGCGGCAGGCTTGAGTTTATCCGCGGCATTGAAGCCGGTCATGTATTCAAGCTCGGGCTGAAGTATTCCAAGGCCATGAACGCGGTTTTTCTGGATGAAAACGGCGTGGAGCAGCATCTGGTCATGGGCTGTTACGGCATAGGCATAAGCCGGGTGGTTGCGGCCTGTATCGAGCAGAACCACGATGCGCGCGGGATATGTTTTCCGCCGCCGATGGCGCCGTTTGCCGTCCATCTCGTGAATTTGGACAGGCAAGCCTCGGAGGTGACCGCGCAGGCGGAAAAAATCTACGCCGACCTGTGTTCCGGCGGATATGAGGTGCTGTTCGACGACCGCAACGAGCGGGCGGGCGTGAAGCTCAACGATGCGGATATTCTCGGGTCGCCTGTGCAGATAATTGTGGGAGCGAAAAGCCTCGGCCGCGGAGCGGTCGAGGCCGAAGACCGGCGCAGCGGCAGGAGGGAAGATCTGCGTCTCGCCGGGTTTGCTGAAGAGTTCGGCATCTTTTGGGAAAGTGTGTGCAGCGGTTGGGGACTGGCCTGCGGCGGCATGTGAAGCGGCTTGACTTGTGCCGCCCTGTTGCCTATATGTGCGGCATGCGCTTTGCCGGGCTGTGCGTAGCGGGGGTCTGTCCGGTGTCGCGGGCGGAGCAGGGTATTCACGGCGAAAGAGTTCGCGCCGGCATGATGAAAAGCTCGTGCGGCATAGAAAGATTTGCCCGATGTTGAAAACTTTGCCCCGCATGATGACCGGAAGTTCCCGGCAATGCACGATGTGCATACCGCCGGACCGACTTGGCTCAAACGGCAGCGGCACCGATTCCTAAGAAACGTCTTTATGAACCTTCTCTACCCGGCAAGTACACAACTTTAACGATGTCATGCAATCAGCCTGATCAGCGCAGTCGGTAGAGCAATCGACTCGTAAAAAGCTGATATTATAACCTGCTCTACCGGACAAAGACACAAATTCAACAATTTTACACAATCGCCGGAGTAACTCAGTTGGTAGAGTAACTGATTCGTAATCAGTAAGTGGTGGGTTCAAATCCCATCTCCGGCTCCATATTATAGAAAAACAAAGGACTCATGACAAAACATGAATCCTTTGTTTTTGGTGAAATACAGTTCACATATATTTTTACATTTTACCATAATATCAGTAAGTAGGCGGAAACCTGGTATCCCGGAACGTCACCGTTATTGTTGAACAAGAACTCGATATCCCGGAGCCTTACCTCCTGTCTTTGACCACAGAAAAGCTCATGGATTCAATTTTGTCTTGTGGTTATGAGCTACTTAATTCGATTTTCAGGACATGGCGTACATCTGTGAATCCCTTGAGATGTGGGCGAATCGGCCGGACATCTACGGTGTGAAAATTTGACCTATATGCCTGGATACCGCTGTCCGGTAAACATGAAATTGGAGGCACCTATGCCCACGTATGTATGTTCGGCACAAGCAGGCAAATGGACTGCCGAGCAAAAGCAGAACATTGCCCAAGCCATCGCGGTCAACCACAGTGCAGCCACGGGAGCTCCGCCCAATTTGGTGCATGTGATAATTCAGGATGTACCCGGTACTACGCGGTTTGTAGGCGGAAAACCGGAAGAAGAGCATATCTGGATTATCGGCTATATCCGTAGCGGCAGGGACGATGAAACGATAGGCAGACTCATGTTGAGCATCATGAGAAGTGTGAGCCGCATCACCGGCACAGATGAACATTATGTGTGGGTATATATTTGCCCGATTGAATCTTCGCATATGGTCAAATACGGCAAAGTACATCCGCAGCCCGGTGCAGAAAAGGCATGGTTTGATTCCATGCCTGAACATGTACGTGCATACATGGAGCGGCAAACACCCCCCATAAGCGCGACCAACTTTCTTGACGCTATGTTTTCTTAATAGTTCGGGCTGCCTCATGTTCCCCAGCATCGCCGCTTGGCCTTGGATTATTAATGCAATTTTGATCTATAAATGGAATTAAGTTGCTCATAACGCCAAGAGCAAATTGAGTCATAGGGCTTTTCTGTGGTCAAGGACAGAAGGCGAGGCGCCGTGATATCGAGCGCATGTTCAATAATAATGGTGAAGTTCCGTGATACTGGATTTTTACCTGTACCTTTGATATTATTTGTAGTATGCAAAAGTAGATGTGCACTGTATTTCACCAAAAACAAAGGACTCATGTTTTGTCATAAGTCCTTTGTTTTTCTATAAGGTGGAGCGAAGATGGGATTTTAACTCACCACTTACTGATTACGAATCAGTTGCTTTACCAACTGAGTTACTACGGCAAAGGACTTGGGATAACACGCGAGTCCTTTGTTTTTAGTAAAGCGATAAGGGACTGCAGATCCCGCGTTATCTATGGCAAACCTCGACAACCCTACCGCACTTTGCCTCAACAGCCGACAATCATGATGCGGCATTGCCGCTCACGCGGCCCGTCAAATTCGCAGAAATACACGCCCTGCCATGGGCCGAGCAGCGGCGTGCCCTTTTCCACGAGAAGTGTTACGCTTGAGCCGATACAGGACGCTTTCAGATGAGCTGCGCTGTTGCCTTCAGAATGGCGAAACCCGGCCCTGTCGGGAAAGGCTTTGCCGAGGCCGTACAGCAGATCCCTTACGACATCCTGATCGGCGTTCTCGTTTATGGTAATGCCCGCTGTTGTATGCGGGCAGTACACGACGCACAAGCCCGCCTGAGTGCCGCTCTTTCCGACGGCTTCTTTGACGGCGGGCGTAATGTCGTAAAACCCTTCTTTCTCTGTCCTGAGTGTGAATGACGACAACATTTCGTTCTCCCCGGCAGGTATTCTCCTTGCCGTTATTCATCAAGGCTCGGATCTTCCGGGGTAAGCGCATACCTTTCCAACGGCTCGTGAATTGCCCCGGAGCGGTACAGGTAACTGCGGAAGAGCGTAAAAGCCGTTACAGGCATTTCGCCGAATCTTTCTACGGATTTTTCCCGCACCAGAGTTTTCAACGCCGATGAAGGCGGTTTTTTCAGGCGGGTCAACGTCACATGCGGAGAAAAAGGCCCATCCGGCAAACGCAGCCCGGCTGTGTCGCATAATGCTTCATCCACTTGCCGCTTGAGTTTCTGCAAAGCCGGTTCCTCGCGAATGCCGGCCCACACGATGCCGCCGGTTCGCCGTGGAAACAGACCGAGACCGGCCACAGTCAGACGAAAAGCGCCGTGCCGGATGCCGCGAAGCGCTTGTTGCACCGCCGCCGTGCCCGCCTCCGGCACCAAGCCGATGAAGCGAAGCGTCAGATGGAGCTTGTCCGGCGGCGTCCATTGCAGGCCGGGAAAATGGAGCCGCAACTCCGTAAGGACGCTCCTGATTGCCGCCGGTGTTTCCACGGCGACAAAGAGACGATTCGGCCGCAACTTTTTCGCTTGTGCGGGCATCGCCTTCCCGAAAATTGCCTCCGCATTTTTTGCAGAGAAACCGCTGCTTGCCTGCGGCACTTTTCACTGCCTGCCGGATCCGCATTTTTTACACGTCGGCATTGTCCCATCTCCTTGTTTTCGGATGGGAGTATTCTGCCGTAAATATATATTTTAATCAACACTCTCCAAATTCGTAAAGCCTGCGCGCAGTAAGCTGCGCTTCGGCAAAAGAACTCCCTCGCCCTGTTCCGAAAAAAAGTGTGAAAGAGAGCGCCCTGAAATCGTTCTGCTCGGTCAGTCAAGTTCAGTGATGCCGCAGGTACGGGCAGGCAGCCGATTTTCGGGCGGATCTTATCAGAACTCCCGCGCGCGATGCAGGCTTGGGTTCCCAGCGTGGCCGTCTTCAACACGTTGAAATCGCACCTTCTTTTTCACTTGACAACGGCTTGAAGAATAAATTATTCGTTATAGACTTGTAACACAAGTGATATTCCAACTCCCATGTGCCGAAGGGACGAGTATGCACATAGAAAAAATTAATCTCGCCAACGAAACTTTCAATCATATTTTAGCGATTATCGCTTCCCAAGGCTATGAGCCGGAAACCAAAATTCCCTCGGAAAACGAGCTTGTCATCACCCTCGGAGTCAGCCGGAACACGGTGCGCACCGCGCTGAACCGGCTGAACGCTCTGGGTATCCTTGAAGTCCGCCACGGCGAAGGCTATTTTCTCAAAGATATCAATGTGGATGTCTTTGCCAATTTGCAGTTGCCCATTCTGCTTGAGGTCCATTCCAATCTGGAAACACTGACGGAGTTCCGCATAGGCGTTGAACCCCAAGGGGCGGCTTTGGCGGCTTCCAGGGCGACGAGCGAGGATCTGGAAAGCATGGAACAGGCCCTGTCTCTGTCGCATCGCCATCTGGACGATAAGGAGCAGTATGCGCTGTATGACATGGAATTCCATCTGGCTGTAGCGAAGGCCTCTCAAAACAGCATCATCTACCGGTCCATTGAAATGCTGAAGGCCCTCTACACAGTATGGTTGCGCAATTTCATAGGCGT
>JAISWB010000116.1 GCA_031271265.1 Desulfovibrio sp.
CCGCCGCTGCCGCTGTGCCTTACGCTTAGTTGACTCCATATCCGATGCCTCCTTGCAAGGGCACCAGTATGGCAGATTTTATATGCTTGGGAAGATGCGGATAAAACGACGCTTACGTAACAGCGCGCGTGGCGATGCCGTACCAACACGAAGAGAGGGTATTACCAAAAGAATATTTCAGTTTCTTAAAACCGTTGCCCCACAGCCGATTCAGGGGGTAAAATCATTCGTAAGTTTGTAACGCCCCAAAATCCTTACCAGATCAAATGAGAGCTTCTTGGGTTGTTGTGGTACCCTGAGCACATGCCCCAGGCAAAAGCACACGGGCCGGTATGGACGGCACTACGCCACGCTTCGTGCCGTACATACCGGCGGAGCGAGCGGCAAATACCTTGGGGGCGGTAACAGCCGTCTTGTCAAACGGCCTTGGTGAAACTCCTGCGCATCCTGGACAGATACCCTGAGCTGTTGCCGCCGGCGAAATAAAAGGCCGGGATTCCCCCCGGCCGCGGACACACCCTGCCGCCGTGCCGCCTGATGCCGGTGCGGCGGTTTTCGTTTTGCTGAAGTCCCGTTTCACAGCGTTCTCACAGGCTATTTCGGCGCGTGAAGAACGATTCCACCCTCAGAAATTTTTTCGTGTTCGATGTTTCAATCCGCATCCGGCTCCATCCGCGTAGAAATTGCAAGTTTGCGTCAATTTGCTGTAAGGTTTTTTACCACTTGGTTCAGTCTGTGCGCCATACCAGCCAGGTTCTGTACCGATGCGGCGGCATGATCCATGCCAGCAGCGGTTTCATTAACAATACCGCTCACTTCCTCGACGGATTGATTGATTTCTTCCGAAGTAGCTCTCTGCTCTTCGGCGGCAGAGGCGATAGACGCCACCACAGCGGAGTTGGCCGCGGCAAGCTGCACGATCTCGCTCAGAGCCCGGCCTGAGCCGGAAGCAAGTTCCGTAGCTTCGGCAATGGAAACGACGGCCTTTTCGACTTCCACAACATTGATCTTGGCCGAATGCTGAATGCCGGAGATATTGTGACCGACTTCCTGCGTCGCCGTCATGGTTTTTTCCGCAAGCTTGCGCACCTCATCAGCGACCACAGCGAACCCGCGCCCTGCCTCTCCGGCGCGGGCCGCCTCAATGGCGGCGTTGAGCGCCAGGAGATTTGTCTGGTCGGCAATGTCGGAAATGACGTTCATGACCCCGCCGATGCTCTCGGCGCGATGACCCAAGTCGTGCATGTTCTCTTGCAGCGATGCGGCTACGCTGTTGACGCTGCTGATGGCCTTTATCACGCAGTCCACTTGCTGCGCGCCGGTTTCGGCCTTGTCCCGCGTTGCTTCGCATTGTCCGGAGGCATCGGAGGCATTGTGGGCCACTTCAAACACGGCGGAATTCATCTTCGCCACCGCCGAGGCCGTGGCGCCCATTCGTTCCTGCTCCATTTTTGCTCCCCGCAAAACCTCTTCCACGTTTCCTGAAAGCTCCGCCGAGGCGGAGGCCACGCGATCGGCGATTTCCGCCGCCTCCTCCGCGGCTTTTGTGACGGCTCTCTGAATTTCTTTAATCCTGCTGACATCCGAAAAAAACTCGTAGAAGCCTACGCACGTCCCTTTTTCGTCCTTGATCGGCAAAGCTGCTGCCGAAACATCCAGACGCCCGCCCATCGGGGAAATAAACGTTTCCTGCTCGACCTTGCCCTGCCGGTGCATGCATTCAACGCCGCGGCAATTTGCCGTGTCGCATTCAGGCGAATTGAAATGCCCGGAGCATTTCGTGCCGCTGTGATCCTGCGCTACAACAGCCCGCGCCGACTCATTCATAAAAAGTATGGTGCGGCCCTTGTCACAGGTCATGAACGGAGGAACAATATCAAGGACATCGGTATATGACTGGGCGACGGTATTTATGGAAGCAGCCAGAGCCGCGTAGGATCCCTGCAGATTGGAAACGTCGAGACGTTCGCGGAAGCGTCCGCTGCGGATTTTTCCGGCCAGCACGTCCGCCGTTGCCAACACGCCCCGGAGCTTTTCAGGTATGGAACACAGTGCGCCGGCAAGGTTGCCCAGTTCGTCCTTGCGGGTACTGGAAAGCGTTCCGGAAAGGTCGCCGGCGGCGACGCGTCCGGCAAATTCAATGCTCGCATTCAGGGTGTTCAACACCGGCCGGAGCAGGAAAAAAAGCAGCACGGCGCCGACAAGGGCGGAGACGGCGCATACAATCAGCGCGGTATAGCGGATCCGCGCGAGAGAGGAAAAGACATCGCCGCTCTCGGCCTGGATAACCGCGACCAAGCCCAACATCTTGTTCTTCCAGAAATAATTGTAGACAAGTTCCCCATTGAGTCCAATATACTCATTTACCCCGGAGTCCTCTTTTCCGGCGATCATTTCCTTGTAATAGGGAGTCGTCGGTAAGTCTTTGAACAGGTAGTCGGGGTTCTTGTGTACAACGATTTGCCCGTTTTGCGCCACCAAAAAGGCATAGCCGTTTTGCCCCACGCGAATAGGCCGTACCGAATTTTCGTAAAAGCGTGCAAGGGGAATGGAGCAGTAGACAATACCGACGATCTTGCCGTCCAGCCTGAGAGGGGTCGCCGCGTTGATGGCTCCCTTGCCGGTTGCCCGGCTCAACAGGGGCTGGGAGAGATTGGTTTTGCCCCCCAGGGCCGTCTTGAAATATTGCCGGTCGCCGATATTCTGACCGATGCTGCCGGTCGCCGTCGAGGCTACCGTTGTGCCTTTCTCGTCAACCACAGAGATGCGGTCAAAGTCCGAATAGCCTTTCAGCATATCCTGAAGTACTTCGCAAAATTGCCGAACCAGTTCCTTGTCGTATACGTCCCGGCGAAAAAAATCGCCTAATTCCTTCCCCTGCGCAATTCGCTCGGCATTCGCGACAACATTCCCGGTCATGGAGTCGACAGCCCGCATCAGTGCTCCCGCTTCACCCCGCATGTTGCCCACGAGAGCGTCCTCAAGCGCCTCGGCTGACTCTTGATAGGACAACACGCCGCTGACGCTGACAATCAGCATGATGAGAATAACGACGGGGCCGAGAATTTTGGTGCGTAAACTCAAGTGCATGTTATTAGTCCTCACTTGCTCGGAAAATTGTAAAAAAATAAAAGGTCGGACGTAAAAAGTCTACCATAAATGAGCGGAGACAGCAATTCACATTATGACGCCTTGTCGCCTTGGCTGTGGTTTTGCAGCATCGGCTGATGGGACAAAACGCCAATTTTGTGGGATAATCGACGTTATTCTTTCGGTTCAATCGGCTCCGGTGGGAAAATTTACTCAAGAAAGTCTAAAAATGAGAATTGCTGGAGCGGAGATTGACATACTGCTCTGATTTTTGACGCTGTTGCCTATGCCGCAAAGGCTGGGCTGCCGTAGAGGCGCTTTAGCGCCCGGAGACGCCGCAACCGCGAAATCGCCCGCCCTGCGCTCGATGTTGCCGGAAATCTGCTTTCCTCTTGTGAGGGCAAGGTGCGCATGAGAGTGCGCAGATACAGGTCGATAGTCGTTTTCCCGAGGATAAAAACCTGAACATGATATTCCCCTGATCGTAAAATACCGTAAAGGTGGAAGCACACTGCTTTTTCGCCGCCTGTCCAAATGACTCTGTTCACTTTCTGCACCATAGCAACAACTCCCGCATTACCGTGTAGGATTGCATCAGGCCGTATGCGGTTTCGGTAAAACCACATCCGGCAGGGGGGAGAGCTGCCGGATGCGGGGGCCTCGGGTGCGATATCTACTATCGCATCGGGCCTGCAGCACCTTCCTCCAAGAGGTTCACTACGTCTCTTGCCGTGCGGTGACGCGCGCGCGCAGGTTGGTAGCTGTCTGACGACAGCCACACCAACCTGCCAAAGGGCTTTGCCCTCTGGACTCCCGGAGCGTTCGGCGCTTCGCTTCTCACGCTCCAAACGGTTTCCGGAAAAAATGGACGCATCACGGC
>JAISWB010000009.1 GCA_031271265.1 Desulfovibrio sp.
GGAACCCAGAAAATACCCCGCGCCGACCAGGGAAAACACCCACAACAGCGCGCCCGTCACGTTGAACAGGCTGAAGCGCGTGCGGCTCATGCCCGCCACGCCTGCGACAAAAGGCGCAAAGGTGCGGATAATAGGCACGAAACGGGCCAGAATCACGGCCTTGCCGCCGTGGCGCTCGTAAAACGCGTGCGCCTGCATAAGATATTCGCGCTTCAGCAGACGGTAGTTTTTCCGGAACGCCGGCGGCCCTATGTACGCGCCTATACTGTAGTTCACTCCGTCGCCGATAATCGCCGCGCCGATAAGCACGGCGCACAGCGCGGGCGCGCCGAGCATCCCCGCGCCGGCCAGAGTCCCCCCTGCGAACAGTAACGAATCACCGGGCAAAAAGGGCGTCACCACCAGCCCGGTTTCGCAAAACACGACCAAGAAAAGAAACAAATAGACCAAATTGCCGTAGTTCTCAACAATATCGCGCAGGTACACGTCGATATGCAACAGCATGTCCGCTATCTGCAGCAAGACCTCCATGCTTACTCCGGACCGCCGGCACGCGCCCGCAATCGAAGGGCCGCGGACATGCCGCGCCCGGCGGTCGTGCCGCCGCGCACAAGCAGGCGCGGAGCCGCGCCTACAATTCCATGATTTCCTTTTCCTTGATCCTGCACTTCTCGTCCACCTTGAGCACATAACCGTCGGTCAGTTTCTGCACGGCCTCCTGGGCCTTTTTCACATCGTCTTCGCTGCAGCCGCGGCTCTTGTCTTTTTCGAGCTTTTTCAGGGCGTCGTTGGCTTCGCGCCGGATGCTGCGCACGGCAATCTTGGTTTCTTCCCCGTATTTGCGGGCCACCTTGACCAGGTCTTTGCGCCTCTCTTCCGTCAGCGCCGGAATGGCAATGCGGATAAGCTTGCCGTCATTGACCGGGGTCAGGCCCAGATCGGATTTCAATATCGCCTTCTCCACCAGGGAGAAGGAATTTTTATCCCAAGGCTGCACGGTAACGGTGCGGCTGTCCGGCGTCGCCACCGAGGCGATTTGGCCGATGGGGGTCGGCTTGCCGTAATAGTCCACCTTCAGGTCGTCCAGCAGCGAAGCGGAAGCCCTGCCGGTGCGCAGTTTGCCGAAATCGCGCTCCAAGACCGCCATGGCCTTGAGCATGCGCTCTTCCGCGTCTTTTTTGATATCCTCCATGGTGACCCTCCTGTTTCAGGAAACAACATCGCAGGCCGCCCCATCCACAACCGGGGGGCCCGCATCTCAGCCCGGAATCCGCCTGCTCGCGGCCCCGCTTTCAGCAGACATCGCAGGCCGCCTGATCCACAACCAGGGTGCCCGTGTCTTCGCCGAGAATAAGCCTGCGCACGGCTCCGCCGAACATATTGCAGACGATTATCGGTATGCTGTTCTCCCGCGCCAGGGTAAGCGCGGTGTAGTCCATGACGCCGAGCTGTTTTTCCACGGCTTCGGCATAGGTAATGCGCTTGTAGCGCACGGCGTCCGGAAACTTCACGGGATCCTTGTCGTAGATGCCGTCGACCTTGGTGGCCTTGATGATGACGTCGCACTTGAGTTCCATGCCGCGCAGGGCGGCGGCCGTATCCGTGGTAAAATAGGGGTTGCCGGTGCCGGCCGCGCATATCACGACCCTGCCTTTTTCCAGGTGCCGCTCGGCGCGTCGGCGGATATACGGTTCGCAAACGGCCTGCATGGTAACGGCGGACAGCACGCGGGTCGCGTGCCCGCGTTTTTCGAGCGAGGACTGTACGGCCACGGCGTTCATCACCGTCGCCAGCATACCCATGTAGTCCGCCGAGACGCGGTCCATACCCCTGGCCGATGCGGACAGCCCCCTGAAAATGTTTCCGCCCCCGATCACCAGCGCGACTTCGGCGCCGAGGCTGAGGATCTCCTCAAGTTCATCGCTGATACTCCCCACCGTTCCCGGATCAATGCCGTAATGTTGTTCTCCGGCCAAGGCTTCGCCGCTCAGTTTCAGCAACACTCTTTTGTACTTCAGGTCAGGCATGGGAACCTCCGGGCGGCGCCGGGAAAGGCGCCCCGCGTCACGCATGGTCGCCCCGCGTCATTCATGATCGAACGGTGCGCCCCAGCTTGCGTCAAGCAGGCGGATATATTTCAGAAACACATAAAAAGAGGCGTGACAGGACAGGATAAAGCCGGCGCGGCCGTCCAGAAACCCGAGGCGCAGGAAATACAGGCGCACAAAACGCCAGACGGCGTGGCCGACAGCCTTCACGGCCCCCCCGCGTTCGCCGGCGGCGGCAAGATCCGCGGCTCCGCCCCGTGCATAGCCGTTGAGCTTTTCCAGGTGATTGGCGAAGGACGCATAGGGATAGTGGACGATTTCGCCCCGCATGTGTCCGAAAGAAGCAACAGGGTGGAAAGTCTGGTGTACGCCGCTCATGGTGATCCTGACGCTGCCGTTGCGAAACAGCCGGTACAACATATCCGGCCGGCGCCAGGCGTACTTGACGAAGCGGTCGAAATACCAGGAACGCCTCGGTATGTAATAGCCGTCCGGCGCACCTTCCGGACGCGGCCCTGCCGGCGCGCCGGCTGTTTCGTCGGCCAGGGCGCGGACTATTTCATCGGCCAGCGCGCGGCTGCATACCTCGTCCGAATCGAGGATAACAATCCATTCACTGTCCACGTGCTGCAGGGCGAAGGTGAACTGTTCGCCTATGTCCGTCCACGGCCGGCTGAGGATGCGGGCCTTGTGCCTGCGGGCGATTTCAAGGGAGTTGTCCGTGCTCAGGCTGTCCACGACCAGAAGGTCACTGCAGAAGGAAAGCGATGCAAGGCACCGCTCAAGCAGTCTTTGCGAGTTCCCGGTGAGTACGATGCCGGTCAGGCGGGGCAGGGCGGGCGCGCCCTGTCCGGCGCCGTCCGAAGGGAAGAGCCCGCTTCCCCGGCGTTCAACGCCTGCAACGTCCGGGGCCGGCATCGGCGGAAGGGAATCCACGCATCCTCGGTACTCCGAAGCGGCGGCGTCCGTGTCCGGCGGAAGGGGCGGCCCTCCCGTGCTGCTTGATACGTCGGCGGCAGGCATCGGCGAAAGGGGCGGCCCCTCCGAGCCGTTCGGGACGTCAGCCATGTTCCCCGAGCCGCAGGCGCGTGAAGCGGCGGACCGTGATCGTGTCTTTCAGTGTTGCGGCGCAGGCGTTGATCAGGCTTTTAACCGTCACCTTGTCGTCACGGATATAGGCCTGCTCAAGAAGGCAGACTTCCTTGCAGAATTTCTGAATACCCCCTTCAACGATTTTTTCCACGATATTGGCCGGTTTGCCTTCGTCCAGCGTTTTTTGCCGGTAGATTGCGCGTTCACGTTCCAGCAGGGCCGGGTCCAGGCTTTCCCTGTCCAGGGCGACGGCGCCGGTCGCCGCGGCCTGCATGGCCAGGTTGTGTGCGAGTTCGAGCAGTTCCGCCCTGTCGCGCGCGGCCGCCGTGCCGGTGCCGACTTCGACCAGCACGCCGATTTTGCCGTTGCTGTGCACATAGCTTTCCACGATGCCGGGTTGCGCGGCTTCGTAGAAAACAAAGCGTCCGACGGACATGTTTTCCCCGAGAGTGGCGATCAGGCCGTGCAGGTCGTCTCCGATCAGGGCGGCCAAGGCCGCGGCATCGGCGGGCCTGTTTGCGAAAACATTGTCCGCGGCGGCGGCGGCAAAGGCTTTGAAGTGTTCGCCGCGGGCCACGAAATCGGTTTCGCAAAACACTTCAACCAGGGCGGCGGCGCTGTGGTCGGGAGCGCTTTTCACGCCTATCGCCCCTTCCGAGGTAACGCGACCCGCCTTTTTGGCGGCTTTGGAAAGACCCTTGCGGCGCAGGAAGTCCACGGCATCTTCCAGGGACCCGCCGCTTTCCTGCAGGGCTTTTTTGCAGTCCATCATACCTGCGCCTGTGCGCTCGCGCAGTTCTTTTACCAGGGCAGCGGTAATGTCGGCCATTGTACACTCCTTGACGGCGAATTTTTCTATTTTCAGACCACAGCTACGTCCGTAGACGGAGAATGCTCAATTTCCGGATCACGACGGCGTCCGTAAGCGGCAAAAGCCTGATTTCCAAATCACCGCGGCATCGGTTCGGTTGCGCGTTGCCGGCCGCGGCGAGGATCCGTTCCCGCTCCGGTTCGCGGGGCGCCGGCGGATCGTCGCGTATAACCGATGCCGGATGCAACATAAGCAATGTTGCCCCGGAACCGGAATTATTCGGAAAGCGTCAGTTTGCCGATGCCGCGGCTTCGTCGGCCGTATCGACCGGGAAATTCCGCGCGGGGACCGGTTTTTCGGCGGCAGCCATTTTACGCAGGGCTTCCTCCGGGTTCCCGCCCCGGGGATCTGTGCCCTTGCGCATGGCTTCCCCTTCAATGCAGGCATCGGCGATGCCGGTCACGAACAGCTTGATGGCCCGGATGGCGTCGTCGTTGCCGGGAATGATGTAGTCGATCAGGTCCGGGTCGCAGTTGGTATCGGTGACGGCCATGATGGGGATGCCCAGAGTGCGGCATTCCTTGACCGCTATTTCCTCGCGGTGCGGGTCGATGATGAAGGCTGCGCGCGGCAGATTGTCCATATCGCGGATGCCGCCCAGCACCAGGAGCAGTTTGTCCATCTCGCGTTTCAGCGTCAGGACTTCCTTTTTCTGGTAGCGGCTTACGGAACCGTCGGCGAACATGGCCTCCAGCTTTTTCATGCGCTCAATGCTTTTCTGGATGGTGGAGAAATTGGTGAGTGTGCCGCCCATCCAGCGGTTGGACACGTAGAGTTGCCCGGCGCGGCCGGCTTCTTCGGCTACGGCCTCCTGGGCCTGCCGCTTGGTACCTATGAAGATGACGCGGCCGCCGGAGGCCACGGTGTCCGCCGCTTTGTCGTGCGCGGCGCGGTACAGTTTGACCGTCTGCTGCAGGTCGATGATGTGCACGCCGTTACGGGCGCCGAAAATAAACGGCTTCATCTTGGGATTCCAGCGGCGGGTCTGGTGCCCGAAGTGCACGCCGGTCTCCAGCATCTGTTTCATGCTCACGTATGCCATGTCTGCTCCAAGGGTTTTACCGGCTCGCGCGTCGACGCGGGACGTACTTCCACTCCGGCCGAATCCTTCAACCCCGGCAGACGGCCGGGGCACCCCGGATTGATGCCGTGAGTGTGCTTCGTTATAGGAACAGGAAATTATAACAACGGTGTTGCCTTTTGGCAAGGAATTTTCGAGCCTGTGTTCGTGTTGCATATTTCATTGAATAGCAGTATAAATATGAAATAATTGACAATATTTTTTTATAACAGATATGTTATCCCGTAGAATACCCCTAAAACTAGAGGATGCCGCCGGGTTTTTCAGGATGGGTTCAGACGAAGGGATAGGCTGAAACGGTAGTCATAGCGCGAAAAAAGAGCGCCCACGGTTTCCCGCAGGCGCTGTTGCGGTTACTTCATGCTTGCATCAAGGGCGAAAAAAGCCCTGATCGCCTCGGACGCGGCAAGGGTCAGGGCCATATATGCCTTATGCTCAGGCTGGTATGGCCCTTTTATCTTGAGCATGCGACCCTGCTGTGCCGGATGATGATGCTTGCAGTTTCCTCCGCCGTGTCTTTCCATGCGGCCTCATTTTGTGTGAGTGTGTCCTTTTCCATGTATTGCTTCACCAAGTAAACATTGCCAAACGGAGATATTATGTTCTTATTCACCCGACAATTTCTTTTTCTTCACCATCGCATCGTCGCCGTCGAGGGTCGCGCCGGCCGCAGGTTTCT
>JAISWB010000029.1 GCA_031271265.1 Desulfovibrio sp.
ATTATTATTATCAGGCGGTTTCTCTGAAGCACAGCGGTTTCCCCGAAGCACATGCGACAGTGATCTCGGCAACGTAAAATATGTGTCGAAAATCTTCTTGACGCTTTGCACTCTTTCGGCTAAGTATTAAATCATGGAAGAATAACCTCCGGCTTCAGCCCACCACATGTAATCATGTAAAAACAGCGGGCGTACGCGGATTACGCCGCTGCCTGCGGGTCATATCTTGCGCCTGATTACCCGCACAATCCCGCTTCGCTGCTTTATTCCGTCAGGATAAGAAGCAGAACAAGGAGAAGAAAATGACAACAAAACGTAAAATTATCGCCGGCTTCGGTTTTATGGTCCTGCTGCTTTGCGGAATGTCCGTCTTCAGCTTTCAGAAATTGGACATTGCAATGGAAGCGTTTACAACATACCGCAGCCAGGCGAGATTGAATGTGCTGGTCAACGAGATGGACACGAACATGTCGGATATCCTGTTGGAATACAACATATTTATGCGGAACTCTGATCCGAACCGAATACAGATTTCCGTAAAATGTTTGGATGAAATCAAAAAAAAGGCCGCGCAGGGGCTCACAATCACGCAGGACGAGGCAAGAAAGCAATTCTTCAACGATATTCTGCAACGCACGGCGCCTGTCGAGGCGATGTTGAAATCCATTCAGGAGAATGTGCTTGGTATACGCAGGATTTATGACGAGGAGGTACGGACGGCCTATACGTCCCTGTCCGCCGCCATGACGGCGGCTGAGCAGGCCGCCGTAGAGACGAACAATTTTGCCTTGTCTCGGCATGTCGCCATGCTTTGGGAAAATACGACCCTCGTGGTGTCGTCCATAAGCAATTTCAAGGAAAGCCTGGATGAGCGCTATTCCAAAGAACTCACGGAGCGCCTCGACGGCATGAAGAAAAATGTGGACGGGCTTGCGGATATATTGAACAGGAGCGACCGCAGTCAATTGTCGGCCGAGTTGCTCGCCGCGTACAGCAGGTTGCGGGCGGCTTCCGCTGCCGTGGCAGAGAAGGCGGGCGCCCTGGCGCGCACCGGCGGCGAGATGCACGGGATAAACGACACAATTGACGCGGCAATAGCGGAGTTCAGCGACAGAGTGAACAGTGAGGCGCAGGTGGAAGCCGAGCGGATCAGAAACGAGAACGAAAGCACCCGCACCGCCGTTCTGTCGGCGGGCATCGCGGGCGTACTCGCAGGCGTACTTGCGGCCTCGTTCATCATCTTCGGCCTGGTGCGCGTACTCGGCAAGCTGGCGGACTTTGCTCAGGCCGTAGCCGGCGGCGACTTCACGCACCGGGTACACATCACCGAGAAGGGAGAAATCGGCAGCACGGTTGATGCCGTGCGCGCCATACCAGCCGTGCTGAACGACATTCTGGATACCTACAACAAGCTGGCCCGCGATATCCGCTACGGACGCCTGCAGAGCCGGGCCGATGCCTCCCGCTTCAACGGCAGTTTCGCAACCCTGATCAACGGTACCAACAATATCATCGACACCCTGCGCAGCATCGTGGATCATATTCCTACCCCTGTGGTCATGCTGGCCGAGGACACCAGGGTGGAATACCTGAACCTGCAGGGACGGGAAATCGCGGGCGCCGACGGCGTCGGTAAGACGTGCAGGCAGATTTTCAACCGGGAGGACAGCGATACCGCGGGCGACGCCCTGAGAAACGCCCTGGACACCAAACGACCGGCCACTGCGGAAACCTGCTGCCGGCCGCGCGGCAAGGAGATGTATATAGCCTACACCGCCCTGCCCATACTGGATGAGCAGGGCAACCTCACCTCGGTGCTGCAGTTCGTAACCGACCTGACGGCAATCAAAAACACGGAACGCACCATTCGGGAAGTAGCAGACCGGGCGGCGAACATTTCGGGCCGCGTGGCCGCGGCCTCGGAAGAGCTTTCGGCCCAGGTCGAACAAGTGTCGCGCGGGGCCGAAACACAGCGCGAGCGCGTCGAATCCACGGCAAGCGCCATGAGTGAAATGAACTCCACGGTGCTTGAAGTGGCGCGCAACGCGGGCCAGGCTTCGGAACAGAGCGGTCTGACCCGCGACAAGGCGGAAAACGGCGCCGAACTGGTCAACAAGGTGGTGGACTCCATCAACCATGTGAACGTCGTGGCCGCAACCCTGCAGAGCAACATGGAGGAACTCGGCACCCAGGCCGAAAGCATCGGCGGGGTGATGAACGTCATTTCCGACATTGCCGACCAGACCAACCTCCTGGCCCTGAACGCGGCCATTGAAGCGGCCAGGGCGGGTGAAGCCGGGCGCGGTTTCGCGGTGGTGGCCGACGAAGTGCGCAAACTGGCGGAAAAAACCATGTCCGCCACGCAGGAAGTAGGCAACAGCATCAGGGCCGTGCAGCAATCGGCCAGGACCAATATCGACGAGGTGAAAGCCGCCGTGGAACACGTCGGCCAAGCGACGCAACTGGCCGATTCATCGGGATCGGCCTTGAGGGAAATCGTCGAACTGGCTTCCGCGAACTCCCTGGTGGTGGCCTCCATTGCCACGGCGGCCGAAGAACAAAGCGCCAGCTCGGAAGAAATCAACCGGGCCGTTGAGGAAATCAACCGCATAGTCAACGAAACCACGGACGGCACGGTGCAGTCGAGTGCCGCGGTGCAGGAACTGTCACAGATGGCGCAGGAACTTAACCGGGTTATGGGGCACCTGCAATAGGGCGGAGTTTGGGGCCGCGCCCATGAACTACGTGTTTTTTCGCTTTCGCGCGCGCCCTGTCGGGTGCGCGCGGACGGTGACGGTAACAGTATTCCCGGCACGAAGCGGCAAAATGATGTTTCAATCCACATACGGCTCCATTCGGCGGAGGGACTCCGCCACGGCGGATAGGAGCCGGGTGGATTGCCCCCTACCTGAAGAGAGAGGTTTCAACCATAAGGGAATTTCTGATTAAAAAAACGCTTTACAAAGCCGCATGCCGAGGCTATTTTGCCTCGAATCTCGTTGATTCCCCTCGCGGAACCGCACGACGACATAGGAGGCAGACCCGTTATGGACAATATGATCAGCCTGGATCAGAGCCTCTTTATTCAACTGGCGAATTTTTTCATCGCCGTGGTGGTTCTCAATTACCTGCTTATCAAACCCGTGCGCGGGCAACTGGCCGAGCGCAAAGCCCTGACGGAACAGCTTGTGAGCGAAACGGAAGCGTTTGTCGGCGGCGCGGCAGACAAACTGCTCGGCTACGAAACGGCGCTGGCCGAGGCACGCGCCGCGGCCGTGCAGGCGCGCGATGCGATAAAGACCGAGAGTGAAGCACAGCAACGGGAAACGGTAAGCAAGGCCAACGACAAAGCAGCCGCCTTCCTTTCATCGTCGCGCCGGATTTGCGCTTCGGAAAGCAAGGCCGCCGCCGACACCCTTCTGGCCGGCGCGGACAAGTACGCCGCTCTGGTCGTACGGAATATCCTCGACTGACGTTTTTTCATGCTCCGCGACATCATCCGGAGGTTCCCATGTATGCTGTAAAAGTAGGGTATATCGCCTTGTGTGTGCTGCTCGCTTCCGCCCTGCCCGCTCTGGCCGATGCGGCGGGGGAGGAAGCGCACGGAGACTGGGGCAACACGGCCTTTCGGATAGCCAACCTCATCCTGTTCATTGCGGTGATCCGCCATTTCTTCGGCAAAAAAATCGTCGCTTTTTTCAAAGGCCGCAGTGAAAGCATAGCGGCGGAACTGGCCGCGCTTGAAGCCGCCAAGGCCGAAGCGGCGCGGAAGCTCGAGGAAGTGGAAAAGCGCATCGCCGGCCTGGAGCAGGAGCGCCTTGCACTGATGGCCGAATACAGGGCGCAGGGCGAAAATCTGCGGGCCGCGATCCTTGCCGGCGCGGAAGAGGAGGCGAAACGCATAGCGGCAAGGGCCGAAGCGACGGCCGAAAACGAAATCAAGGCCGCGATTGAAGCCGTGCGCGCCGAACTGGCCGAGACAATCGTCGCCGAAGCGGAAAAAATACTTGCGGAACGGCTGACCGCACGCGATCATGCCGAACTCGTCGACAAATACCTGGCAAAGGTGGTATTCCATTGAGAAGCGGCATAGCGGCCCGCAGATACGCGCGGGCACTGTATTCCCTGGGCAGAGGAAAAGGCTTGTCCGAACTGGAAGGGTACTCCGCGGCGCTGGGGAAGTTGAGCGCCGCCCTGAACGAATCACCCGCGCTGCGCAGCCTGATGGGAAGCCCTGTCATCAGCACGGCGGAAAAGACGTCGGTCATCGACACCCTTGCGGGCAGACTGAAAATACCCGGCCCCGTCCTGAATTTTTGCCGCCTTATGGCCGACAACAAACGACTGCCCGAGCTTCCCGCCGCAACGGTCGCGTTCAACGCTCTTCTGGATGCGGAAAAAGGCGTGGCCCGCGGCGAAATTTACACGGCAACGGCGCTCGACGATGCCAAAAAAGCGGAAGTGATTGCCGCGCTCGCCGAAAAAAGCGGCCGGGAACCGGTCCTTGTGTTCCGCGTGGATCCTTCCATACTCGGCGGCGTCATGCTGAAGATCGGAGATATGGTCATGGACGCAAGCCTGCGCGCGCAACTGTCCATCCTCAAAGACACCATCAAGAAGGGTGAGTAGGGTCATGCAGATTAAAGCGGAAGAAATCGGCAAAATCATCGAAAGCCGGATAAAGAACTATTCCCGGCGCGTGGAGATGAGCGAAACCGGGACGGTGCTTTACGTCGGCGACGGCATTGCCAGAGTGTACGGGGTAGGCAACGCCATGGCCATGGAACTGCTGGAGTTCCCCGGCGGCCTGATGGGCATGGTGCTGAACCTTGAAGAAGACAATGTCGGCGTGGCCCTGCTCGGCGAGACGGGTGAACTGAAAGAAGGCGATCCCGTCAAGCGCACCGGGCGCATCTTTTCCGTGCCTGTCGGCGATTCGGTCGCCGGGCGGGTTCTCGACCCGCTGGGCCGGCCCGTAGACGGCCTGGGACCGCTCGGCAACGTCGAAATGCGGCCCGTGGAAATCAAGGCTCCGGGCATCATCGCCCGAAAATCCGTGCATGAACCCATGCCGACCGGCCTCAAGGCCATCGACGCCATGACGCCCATCGGACGCGGCCAGCGCGAACTGATTATAGGTGACCGCCAGACCGGCAAAACGGCCGTGTGTATAGACGCCGTCCTGGCCCAGAGAAACACCGACATCCACTGCTTCTACGTGGCCGTAGGCCAGAAGAAATCCACGGTGGCCCTGGTGGCGGACACCCTGCGCAAATACGGGGCCATGGCGTACACGACGATAATCTCGGCCACGGCGTCCGACCCGGCGCCTTTGCAGTACATCGCCCCCTACTCCGGCTGCGCCATGGCGGAACATTACCGCGACAACGGCAAACACGCCCTGATCATCTACGACGACCTTTCCAAGCAGGCCGCCGCGTACCGCCAGATGTCCCTGCTGCTGCGCAGGCCGCCGGGGCGCGAAGCTTTCCCCGGCGACGTCTTCTACCTGCACTCCCGCCTGCTGGAGCGTTCGGCCAAAATGAGCGACGCCGCCGGCGCCGGCTCCCTGACCGCCCTGCCCATCATAGAAACCCAGGCAGGCGACGTGTCGGCCTATATTCCGACCAACGTCATATCCATCACCGACGGTCAGGTCTATCTGGAACCCGGCCTGTTCAACTCCGGCGTGCGTCCGGCCGTCAACGTGGGGCTTTCCGTGTCCAGGGTCGGCGGCGCGGCGCAGGTCAAGGCCATGAAACAGGTGGCGGGTTCCCTGCGCCTGGATCTGGCGCAGTACCGCGAACTCGCGGCCTTTGCCCAGTTCGGCTCCGATCTTGATAAGTCCACCCTGCAGAAGCTCAACCGCGGCGCACGGTTGGTGGAACTGCTCAAGCAGCCGCAATATCAGCCCATGGAAGACTACGAGCAGGTCATTTCCATCTTTGCCGCCGTCAGGGGTTTCATGGACGATATCCCCGTCGAGGCGGTCGGCCCCTTTGAAAAGGGCCTTCTGGAATTCATGGCCGCCGCCAAGCCCGACATACTCAAGGAGATCAAAGAAAAGAAGGCACTGGACCCCGCGCTCGAAGAACGCCTGCAGGAAGCCGTCCGGGAGTTCGGACGCTCTTTTGCGGCTTAACAAACGGAGGCGCGGATGGCTTCCCTCAAAGACGTCAGGCTCAAAATCGCCGGGGTCAGGAAGACCCGACAGATCACCAAGGCCATGTATATGGTCGCCTCTGCAAAACTGCGCAGCGCGCAGCAGAGGATTGAGCGTTTCCGTCCGTATGCCGACAAATTCTCGGAAATGCTTGTTGCTCTGCGCGGAACCGGCGAAGATACCGCCCACCCCCTGCTGGCCGTGCGCCCCGAGACGGCAAGCGTAGGTATCGTGGTCGCAGCGTCGGATCGCGGACTTTGCGGCAGCTTCAATGCGGGCATTATTTCCGCGGCCCTTAAATTTGCGCAGGACAATGCCTCCGCCGGCAGGAAAGTCAGGTTTTACTGCCTGGGCCGCAAATGTTGCGATGCCGTGCGGACACGCGGCGGCGAAACGGCCCTTACCGTGACCGGACGCATGAACGCTGTGGACTTCGCATTGGCATCCGAAGTCGGCATTGCCGTCATGAACGACTTCTTGAGCGGACAGGTGGACGAAGTCCATATGTTTTACGGGGAATTTATCAGCCTTGCCCGGCAGCAGCCGGCGGGTCTCAGGCTGTTGCCCGCGGGCGGCGGAACCTCCGGGCCGGAAAGCGCTGCAGCGGCGAAGGATTTCATTTATGAGCCGGCGGCAGGCACCCTTCTGGACGAACTGTTGCCCAGGTATGTCAAGGCCCAGGTCTACCGCGGGCTTCTGGACACCGCGGCAAGCGAAAACGCGGCCCGCATGCAGGCCATGGACAACGCCACGCGCAACTGCGACGAAATGGCCGATGCTCTTACCCTGCTTTTCAACAAGACACGTCAGGCAGGCATCACCAACGAACTTATAGACATTGTGGGCGGCGTAGAAGCGCTCAAAGGATAACCAAGGGAGCACAAGGGACATGAGCGACAACATCGGTAAAATCGTGCAGGTCATAAGCGCGGTTGTGGACGTTGAGTTTCCGTCGGGCAAACTCCCCGGTATTTTCACGGCGCTGAAAACAGCCAACCCCAACAATGCCGATGCGCCGGACCTGATCTGTGAAGTTGCCCAGCACCTGGGAGACAACGTAGTCCGTACCATCGCCATGGACAGCACGGACGGACTGGTGCGCGGGCTGCCCGTCATTGATACCGGCGCTCCGATAACGACCCCGGTGGGCAAGGCGTCGCTTGGGCGCATCATCAATGTCGTGGGTCGCCCTGTGGACGAACTGGGCCCTATTGAAGCGGAAAAATACATGCCCATACACCGCCCCGCGCCGCTGCTCACGGAACAAAACACCAAGGTGGAACTGCTGGAAACGGGCATAAAGGTGGTGGATCTGCTGATTCCCTTCCCCAAGGGCGGCAAGATGGGCCTGTTCGGCGGTGCGGGCGTCGGCAAGACGGTCATCTTGATGGAAATGATCAACAACATCGCCAGACAGCACGGCGGGTTGTCGGTCTTCGCGGGCGTCGGCGAAAGAACGCGCGAGGGCAACGACCTCTACCACGAATTCAAGGATGCGGGTATTCTGGAAAAGGCCGCTCTGGTCTACGGGCAGATGAACGAATCGCCGGGAGCGCGCGCCCGCGTGGCCCTCACCGCCCTCACCTGTGCCGAGTATTTCCGGGACGAAGAAGGGCAGGACGTGCTGTTGTTCATAGACAACATCTTCCGCTTCACCCAGGCCGGCTCGGAAGTTTCCGCCCTGCTCGGGCGCATGCCGTCCGCCGTCGGTTATCAGCCTACATTGGGTACCGACCTCGGCGCCCTGGAAGAACGCATTACCTCCACGCAAAAAGGTTCCATAACATCGGTGCAGGCCATCTATGTGCCGGCGGACGACCTGACGGACCCGGCCCCGGCCACCACCTTTTCGCACCTGGACGGAACATTGGTGCTCTCGCGCCAAATTGCGGAACTCGGCATCTATCCCGCCGTCGATCCGCTGGACTCCACCTCGCGCATCCTGGATCCCCAGGTCGTGGGACAGGAACACTACAGCGTGGCGCGCGGGGTCCAGCAAATCCTGCAGAAATACAAGGATCTTCAGGACATTATCGCCATTCTCGGCATGGACGAACTCTCGGACGACGACAAGCTCACCGTGGCCCGCGCGCGCCGCATTCAACGCTTCCTTTCCCAGCCTTTCCATGTAGCCGAAGTGTTCACCGGCTCTCCCGGGCGTTATGTCAAGCTGGAAGACACCATAAAAGCGTTCCGCGCCATATTGAACGGCGATTACGATCACATGGGCGAATCGGATTTTTACATGGTCGGCACAATAGAAACGGCTCAAGAAAAATACAAGAAACGTTTGGCGGAACAATAAGGCGGCACCATGGCTTCGCTCCGACTGGATATCGTCACTCCGGACAGGCTCGTGCTGGGCAGAGAGGTTGATTATGTAGGCGCGCCGGGCCTGGAAGGCGAATTCGGGGTTCTGCCCGGCCATGTGCCCCTGCTGGCGGCCCTGACGACGGGCAGGTTGTTCTACAAGGCCGACGGGCGGACGAACTGGGTATTTGTGTCCGGCGGTTTTGCCGAGGTTGCGGACGGCAAGGTGACCATCCTGGCTGAAAGCGCCGAAGAAGCGCACACCATAGACTTCGAACGGGCCGAACAGGCCCGCAAACGCGCAAAAGAACGCGTAGACTCCCGCCGCGCCGAAATCGACCTGCACCGCGCCCTGCAAGCCCTGACAAGGGCCGATGTGCGCCTGTCCCTGCGCGGGCGCTGAGGCCGGTTATGACGGAAATCAACCTGAACCGCGCCCTGCAGTACCCGGCAAGGGCCGATGTGCGTCTGTCCCTGCGCGGGCGCTGAGGCCGGTTATGGCAGAAATCAACCTGAACCGCTCCCTGCAGGCCCCGGCAAGGCCCGACGTTTGCCTGTCCCTGCACCGGCGCTGAAACCGATTATGCTGAAGTGGATAGTCATCGGCGTCTACGTTCTGGTGCCGATTATAGCATGGCGCCGTACACGGGAAAAACCCGGCGCAAGCAAAACAGAAACCCGCGTGAGAAAATGCGGCAATGCTTTTCTCGCGTGGGGAGTCACCGGCATTATACTGGCTTCCTTGGCGGCTTGGCAACTGACTTTGCTTTATCCGGACACCACCTGGCTCAACCGTTTTCTTGAGATGTGGCTCTTTTGGGCCGCGCCTCTGGGCCTGGGCTTGGCCGTCAAGGTCGGGCAGGCCATGCGGGAGAAGAAAAAAGCCGGGCAAACCGCAACGCCGCCTCCCGGACCCGGCACGCCGTAATTCCGCCTTACGCCTGCTCAGGCCGACTCCCCTCGGTTATACAGACAAGGGCCGCCCGAGAGCGGCCCGTTTACTTCTTTCCTGCGTGTTCCGGGCGATCCCCACCCCGCGACACGGCCTAACCGATAAGGGACAAGGCCATCTGCGGCAGGGAGTTGGCTTGTGACAGCATGGCCACCGCAGCTTGAGTGAGTATCTGGTTGCGCACGAATTCCGTCATTTCCAGAGACACGTCTACATCGGAGATGCGCGATTCGGCGGCCTGCAGGTTTTCGGCCTGGATCTGCAGGTTGCTGATCGTGTTTTCCAGACGGTTCTGCATGGCGCCGAGATTGGCGCGTATCTTGTCCTTGGAAAGGATGGCGTCGCCGATACCCTCGAGCGCCAACTGCGCCCGCTGTTGTGTGGAGACGGTGTACGCATCGTTGCTGGAGGATCCCTGATTGCCGACGCCCAATGAAGACGCCGTGGCGCTGCCGATCTGGATGTAGTAATAATCCTCGGAGGAGTCGTTGGCCGGCCCGAAGTGGACCTTCAACTTGCCGGTAGACGTCAAAAGCGTGCCGTTGTGCGTTTCGGAAGACAGATTGCCGTTGAGCAGATGCACGCCGTTGAAGTCGGTGGCGTTCGCGATACGGGTGATTTCCGAGGCCATGGCCTGATATTCGGATTCGATCATCAGGCGCTGGTCCGAAGTATAGGTGCCGGTGGCGGCCTGTTCGGCCAACTCCTTCATGCGAATGAGCTTTTCGTCGATGACGCCGAGGGCTCCGTCTGCGGTCTGGATCAGGGAAATGGCATCGTTGGCGTTGCGCACGCCCTGGTTCAGAGCGGTAATGTCCGCCCGCATGAGTTCGCGGATGGCCAGACCGGCCGCATCGTCGGCCGCTGAAGACACGCGCAGGCCCGAAGACAGGCGGTTTACCGATGTGGCAAGGCTGCTGTAGGACTTGCCGAGGTTTCTCGCGGCGTTCAACGCCATGAGGTTGTGATTGATTGTCAGTGACATAATATTCCTCCTTGAATATTACGCGGTTCAAGCGGCGCTTTATGCCGGCCGCCTCCATGCGGCCTTGCCGCCCACACAACGTTGTCGCTTGATTGTCGGCGGCCCTTGCGGGTACATTCCGTTTCCCGCCGGGCCGCTTTGCCCTGACCCTTGAGAGCGCACAGGTAATTTCTCACAGGGTTCTCCCACACCGGGAGCCGCAACCGCGCCGTGATTTTTCATCTCAGGCCGTTGTCACCTCCTTTATCGGTTCATAAAGCGAAGCCTTTAGGGGGACGGCGCACATTTGCGGAAAAAAATTCCCGTCCCCCTACTGCATGCAAAATTTGTACCGTTTTAAGACAGACCCGGCTACATTATCAGGCCGGCTCCGTCCACTGTCCGGCGGCCTCCCTGTCGGCCTCTCCGTCGCTTTCACGACGCAGGGCGACCGCCGCAGGGTTTAAAGCAAAATCTATGCCGAAATTGATGAAAAACCGGACTTATATAACCATATCGCCGTTGCGGCGTCACCGGATATTGCGGACCGATATACCGAATCCATTGTAGCTTACTGCGAAAATTTACACTCCTTTCCTGTTCGCGGTGTGATGTGTGACGAGGTACGCCCGGGCCTCCGCGTTACTAATTACAAAAAGCGTACAGTTATTGCCTTTGAAGTGGCGGAGAAGGTCAGGCAAGTTTCTATTATCGGTATATATTACGGAGGGCAGAACTACAAAAGAATTTTTCCGGATATTCATGATGATAAAGACTGATTGCAGCAATGAGCTATAAAATACAGTCGATATCTCCGGCGAGTTAGCGGGCGCTCTCCCCGTTGATCTCTCGAAACAGGTCGGGCGTAGCCGGCGCAAAAGGCGCTTCCCAAGGAGGATCAAGGAAGAACAGCCCAGATTCTCCTTCCGCCGCAAGTTCCTCGGGCGGCAGACGAAGGGCACAGGCATGCAGGAGGAGCTTCTCGAAAGGAGGCCCACCGTACAGAGGATCCCCGATCAAGGGAAAGCCGCGCGCGGCAAGTTGCGCCCGCAACTGATGCTTGTGTCCGGTCAACGGGCGCAGCAACAGCAAAGTCGCCGCCGGTTCGCAGCCGCGGGCGGAGAAAGAGGAACGCAGTCCCGAAGGCAGGGAATCGGCTTCCAGGCGCTGTATGACGCGGGCGGCGCACAAGGCCCGGCCTTTCTCCAGCCCTTCGCGGCCGTGGGGGAACAGTGCGGCCATGTACACGTCCGGACGATGCCGGGAGCAACCTGAAAATGCCTGCTCAGGAGGACGTTCCGCGGTTGCGTCCACAGCGGCATGCGCGGATGTGGGGAGCAGCGCGGGAAGAGTTTCCCCGGCTGTGCCGGCAACTGTAGGCAAGGACGCGCAAGGCGGAAAATCTTCCGGGTTGCCCGCAGGCAGAGCGAAGACGCGTTCACGGCCCGCGACAAGGCGTTTTTCCGTCCGGTCATTGAGAATGCGCGTTCCGTCCCAGGGCACGCGCCCCCAGGACCAGGCCAGGTAGTATCTGGCGATGCCGCCTTGCCGGAACAGTTCATGCAGCCTGCGCGCGCGGGCATGGCTCAATCCGGCCAGCAACAGGCCGGAGGTGCGCCTGTCCAGCCTGTGTACGGGCGCGGGGATATAGTGGTGCGCGGCGAACGCCGCGGACAGCCGCGCGCTCACGGAATCCCCGGCCGGCGTTTTTCCGGCGCTGCGGCCGGGAGCGCTGCCGGGGTGGCAGGAAAGGCCGGCGCTCTTGCTCAGCACCAGCAGGTCTCCGGACACGGCGAGGATGTCCAGCCCGGGGCCCAGCGCAGGCCCTGCGCTTGCGTTTGAGGCGG
>JAISWB010000040.1 GCA_031271265.1 Desulfovibrio sp.
AAGATAGATTCTTCGCCTTCGCTTCGCTACGGCTCAGAATGACTACGCTTTTGTCATTCTGAGCGTAGCGAAGAATCCATCTTTTTGCTTTTCAAAAAAATAAATCAGCGTTTCCCTAAAGTTTTTTCCCGCAAACGCCGAAAAGCGCAATGGACGGCCATGCCCTCATGCGGCCGTCCGGGAGTTGTCGTCATGAGCGGATTATCCTCCACTTTGCAAACCGTGCTTTCCGTGCAGAGCGCGCTGATCGGGCAACTGCTCGAGCAGGGCGGCGGCGCGTCCCTGGTCGAGCACATGTTCGAGCGCAAAAGCAAAAGCGGCCGGGAAATCATGGCCGAGGCCCTGACCGGCACCATGCGCGCCGATGCCGGCATGTACCGCCAGGCCGCCCGCAACGCTCTGGAAGGCAAAAGTATCACCGACATCCTGCACACAGCGTCCCAGGGCATGCAACAGTCGCTTTCCACCATGATTACGGCACTGAGCGATAACGATTTTTTGACAAATCCGGCTTTACAGGATACCTACGACGACGCGCGGAAAAATCTGCTGAATTTTACAGACAATACCACATATAACGGTATGAAATTGCTGGACGGATCTATCCCTGAAATGGATCTTTACATCGGTAAAACTGATAAACAGATTCAACTTGACAATCTGAAGAGCGCCTACAACACGATTCCCGATGCAAGCACGATCCCTGACGCAACTGTCGTGTCGGCTACGTTGGCTACACTGAGTACGGCGCAATCAACCCTGCAACTAAAGGATTCCTCTTGGCAGGCTATGGGCGCCGGTTTCAAGACATCGGCCGAAGCCCTGGAACGGCAGGCGAAAATTTACGACCTGACTGCCGCGCGCTCCATCCTCGGCGCCCGCGCCGACCCGTCGGACAGGCTGCTCAATGCCCTGCTCTCCGACCAGGGCCGGCTCATGAACTTTCTGACGTGAACGCCTGCGCGGTTCCGCGCCGCCCGGTACTGCAATTTTCGGCGCATTTTCCTCTTGACCTTGCCGTATTCCTCTATATCATATCTATGTTTCAATCCACATGCGGCTCCATCCGCGTATGACTCCGACCCGGCGACCGTGAGTCGGGCGGTTCGGCGTTCCCTGAAGGGAGAGAGTACCGGAAATTTATCCCGGCTCTGCCGGGCGTCAAGTGGGGATATTCCTGAAGGAGAAGTTTCAAACCATAAAGGGATTTTTCTTATGAACCGCTTCAAACCGCACGCGCGGCGGAGCGGTCCCGAAACCGGCGAGCAGACGGGCACAAGTCAACTATGGGCAATCTTTCCGAAGAGCGGCAGTCGGGCGCCGCAACAGGTACGGTAACGCGCGAACCGCGGCGTTTTCATGTCATACTGCATAACGACGACTATACTACCATGGAATTCGTCATCGAAGTGCTGGTTTCCATATTCCGCAAAAGCGCGGAAGAAGCCGCGGCCGTCATGCTCGTCGTACACGAAAGAGGCAAATGCTCCTGCGGCGTGTATACGGAAGAAATGGCCGAAACCAAAGTCGCCCAGGTGCGGCACAAGGCCGGAAAAGCCGGGTTCCCCCTGCGTTGCAGCATGGAGGAAGCCTGAATGCTCGACTTTCACCTGGAAAGGGCCTTCGCCCTCGCGGTCAGGGAAGTCCGCGTGCGCAGGCATGAATACTTCACCCTCGAACACCTGCTCTACGGCATCCTGTCCGAAGAAAACGGCCGGAACCTCCTGAACGCGGTCGGCGTGGACGTGGATAACCTGCGCCGCAAGCTGGACCTCTTCTTCGTCGAACACGTCACCCCCGTAAGCGAAGAAAGCGCCTCGGAGATCGTCCAGACCCTGGCCCTGGAACGCGTCATGCAACGCACCATGCGCCGCATGCACTCCGCGGGCAGAAATACCGCGGGCATCGGCGACGTGCTGGCCGGCATACTGGAAGAAGAAGACTCCTACGCCGCCTTTTTCATCCTGGATCAGGGCATAAGCCGTCCGGATCTACTGGAACACATTTCCTCCGACGTCGGCGGGACGGAAGACGAGGGGAAACGGCAGGCAACCCCGGACAGCAAGGCGTTGCGCAAATATACGACGGACCTGACCGAAGCGGCCGCCGGAGGCAAACTCGACCCCCTCGTCGGACGCGAGGCCGAAATCGAACGCGCCATACGCATCCTGGCCCGCAGACGCAAAAACAATCCCCTGTTCACGGGCGAACCCGGCGTGGGCAAAACCGCTCTGGCCGAAGGACTCGCCCTGCGGATCGTCTCCGGCCGGGTGCCGGAGGAGTTCAAAAACGCGAAATTGTTCTCCCTGGATCTCGGCGGCATGATGGCCGGAGCCAAATACCGGGGCGACTTCGAAGGCCGGCTGAAATCCGTGCTGGCCGCCCTGGAACGCATCCCCAACTCCCTGCTGTTCATCGACGAAATCCATAATCTGGTGGGAGCCGGCGCGGTGAGCGGCAGTTCCCTCGACGCTTCCAACATCCTCAAGCCGGCCCTGGCTTCGGGCAATTTGCGCTGCATAGGCTCGACCACCCACGAAGACCTGCGCCTGCACTTTGAAAAAGACAAGGCCCTGGCCCGGCGGTTCCAGACCATAGACGTGCAGGAACCCGACCATGAACAATGCCTGGAAATCCTGCAGGGACTCAAAAGCCGCTACGAAGAACACCACGGCGTGCGCTACGCCGCGGCGGCCCTGAAAGCGGCCGTCACCCTTTCCGCTCGCCATCTGCCCGAGGCCCGCCTGCCCGACAAGGCCATAGACCTCATGGACGAAGCGGGAGCGCGGCGCCGGCTGCTCCGCGTGACGGAGCACGGCGACAACGCGGAAACACCCGCAGTGAACGAGGCCGATATTGAATACGTGCTGCGCGAAGCGGCCCGCATCCCCCCGGTCAAGGTCGCCGCAAGCGAAAAACTCTCCCTGCGCCGCCTGGAAAAAAATCTCAGGGCCGTCGTTTTCGGTCAGGACGACGCCGTTTCCCAGGTGACCCGCGCCGTGCTGCGCGCCCGCGCCGGCTTCAGGCGCGAAGGCAGACCCATGGGCACCTTCCTGTTCTACGGCCCCACCGGCGTCGGCAAGACCGAACTGGCCAAGCAGCTCGCCGCGACCCTCAACGTGCCCTTCCTGCGCCACGACATGTCCGAATACATGGAAAAGCACGCCGTGTCCCGCTTTATCGGCGCTCCCCCCGGCTACGTGGGCTTTGACCGGGGCGGCATGCTCATCGAAGAGGCGCGCAAAAATCCCCACGCCGTCCTCCTTCTGGACGAAATGGAAAAGGCGCACCCGGACGTGTTCAACGTCCTGCTCCAGGTCATGGATTACTCTACCCTGACGGATGCAGGCGGGCGCAAAGCCGACTTCCGCAATATGCTGCTCATCATGACCACCAATGCCGGGGCTTTTGAAATGTCCGCGCGCGACATAGGTTTTGCCGCGCAAAGCGGGCGCGGCCTTGCCGCCGACAAGGGGAAAAAAGCCCTGGAACGCATCTTTACCCCCGAATTCCGCAACCGCCTGGACGCTATGGTGCCCTTCAATTCCCTCTCGCCCCAAATCATGGACAGGATAGTGGAAAAATTCCGCAAGGGGCTGGCCCGTGATCTTGCCGAACGCAAAATTACCCTGCGCATGACCCGCGCCGCCGAAAAACATCTGGCCGGGGCCGGTTATGACCCGGTTTTCGGCGCCAGGCCGCTGGCAGGCGTCATGCGCGAGCAGATAGAAGACGTCCTGGCCGCTGAAATCCTTTTCGGCAAACTGAAAAAAGGCGGCAGCGTCCTCATCGACGCCGCCGTTGACCCCCCCGGCCTGCGTTTTACTTACGCGGGCAAAAGCGCCTCCAACGCATCGGAACATTGAGGAGACCACTGTGCAATACCGCCTCGCTTACGGACACGATACATTGCAATTCACTCTGCCCGACGACATCAACCCGCTCGTCGTCCGGCCCGGACACAAGGCCGGTTTGCCCGATCCCAAGGGCGAAACGGCGCGCATGCTGCGAAATCCCATAGGAACCCCGCCCCTGCTCGACATGCTGCGGGAAAAAAAACCCGAAAAAATCGTCGTCGTCGTCAACGACATCACCAGACCCACACCTTACGACGTGCTGTTCCCTCCCCTGCTGGACGTCTTTGCCCAGGCAGGCATCCGCGACGAACAGGTGACCCTGATCATCGCCACAGGCATCCACGATCCGCATACGGAAGACATGAACAAGGCCGTGTACGGCGAAGACATCGTCAAGCGTTTCAAAATAGTCAACCACGACGGCGCCGACGCCTCCAACCTCACCGGTCTCGGCCGCTTCAAGTCCGGCTATGATTTCGTCTTCAACACCACCGCCCTGAAGGCCGACTTCCTGATCACCTTCGGCGTGGTCATGCCGCACTATTTCGCCGGGTACTCCGGCGGCCGCAAATCCATACTGCCGGGGCTGGTTTCCAAGGAAACCGTGCAGTCCAACCACGCGCGCATGGTGGAACTCATGGACGCCCTGCCGCCCATCGACGACAACCCGGTCAGCAACGAAATGATCGAAGCCGCCCGCATGGTGGGCGTGGACTTCATCCTCAACGTGGTGAGCAACGACGCGGGCGAGGTGGTCTGCATCGTCGCCGGCGACGTGTTCGAAGCCTGGCGCAAAGCCGTGGACGTGTCCTCCTCCATGTTTGAAGTGCCGTTCTCCGAACAGGTCGACGTCTGCGTCACCTGCGCCTGCGGCCACCCGCGCGACATCAACGCCTATCAGGCCCAGAAAGCCCTGGACCACGCCGACCACATCACCCGCCCCGGCGGAACCGTTATCCTGGCGGCCGAATGCGCGGGTAAATGGGGCGAAAGCGTGTTCGAAGAATGGATACGCAGACGCTGGGAACCGGAGCGGGTCATGCGCGAAATCAAAAGCCGCTTCGTGCTCGGCGCGCACAAGGCCTACGCCTACGCCAAGGTCGCCGCGGAAAAAAAAGTGCTGCTGTTCTCCTCTCTGGACGCCGACGAAAGCGCCCTGATCTGGGCGCGCAAAATCACAAGCGTGCAGGAAGGCGTGGACGCCGCCCTGGCCGAACACGGCCCCGGCGCGTCCTGGGTCTATATGCCCGACGGCGCATTGTCCCTGCCGGTACATACGCAAAGCTTCAATCCGCATCCGATTCCGAGCGCCGGCTGACGCCGCCCCGGCGGCCGACGGTTACATTCCGGAGGACAGCTGTGCCCGAGACCCGCTCCATCACTCCCTACGTTGAGGCTTTTACAGGTTACCTCAACGCCTGTGGACTGAAATATTCACATGACCTGCCGGACGAATTCAAGGTAGAAATTCCCGATGTCTGGACATCCCAGGGCCGGCACCCCCGGGATACGGCTTACAGCTTCTTCTTTGCCTTGGATGACCGTTATCCCAATGTCCTCGGCGGCATGGAGGTTGAAGAAGGATGGATCACCGTTAAGATATATCCATCCCTAAAATCACGCTACAGAGAACAACCGGGGGAGGTGTACCTTGCGGCCTCCCGGATCACGGAGGATGCCGGTTATGAAGAGGACGTTCGTACCGGACGCAGCTTGGACCCGGAACAGTACAGCGAGGCTCACCTGCGTTGGGAAAAAGGAGAACCGTATATCGTCGCGCACAGTTATGAGGATTTAAGCCGTTGCCCTGTTGAGGAAGACGAGGAGGGGGTGCTTGATGCGGCCGCTATGGTCTAGACCGGCCGTTCAGAGTCTGACCGGAATTCGAGAATTTTTAGCTGGGGGTCAATCCCAAAGTTGCCGACGCCGTCATTCGTTACCTGCGGGCGGAGGCCGGCGTCCTTTGCAGTTTCCCTTTCATCGGCAGGCGGATTCTCGGGGATTCCCGCGGATGCCGGGAGTTGGTGGTGAACTACCGTACTCTGTCGTTTATCCTCAAATATCGCGTCTTGCCCGGAGGGAGGGTCAGAATAGTCAACGTCAAAGACGCTCGCTGGAATGACTACCCATAACAGCTCAATAGAGTATATGAGCAAAACGATGTCGGCGAAACGAAAATCTGGCGGAAAAACTGTCCTCCTCAGGCCGGGGGGCCGGGGCAGAGTCTCGGCGGAATTTGGGGCGTCGCCCCAAAGGCGGGGGAGTTGTGGCGGATACCGCTGAATACGACTGCGATGTGCTGCTCGGCGCCGATTTCCTGATTGCATCCGCGCCTCCGGAGGCCGGAATTTCCGGGCACCATGTTGTCGAAGATGCGGCGCTTGCGGTGAGCGGGGGGCGGATTACCGCTGCGGGGAGGCGCAGCGACCTGGAAGGATTGAGGGCGAAGCGGCGCCTGGAGCTTGGCCGGTCGTTGGTCATGCCGGGTTTGGTCAACGCGCACACGCACATCGCCATGACCTTTCTGCGCGGTTGGGCGGATGACTTGCCGTTGGCGGAGTGGCTGACGCGGCATATTTTCGTCAAGGAGCGGCGGCTCACGGCGGAAATTGTGGAACTGGGGGCACTGATCGGCTGTGCGGAGTTGATCCGCACGGGCTGCACGGCTTTTGCCGACATGTATCTGTTTGAGGATGCGGTGGCGGCGGCCGTGGACAGGGCGGGGCTGCGCTGTCTTCTGGGCGAGGCGATTTTTGCTTTTGCGACGCCGGCCTCGGCCTCGGCGGAGGAAGCCGCGGACAGGGTGCGCGGGCAGGCGGAGCGTTTCAGGGGGCACGGCCGCTTGCGGGTTGCGGTCATGCCGCACAGCGTGTACACGACGGACGCTGCGATTCTGCGCTCAAGCCTGCGTCTGTCCGAGGAACTCGGCCTGCCGCTGCATCTGCACGTCGCGGAAACCGCCCGCGAGGCGGAGGACTGCCGCAGGGCGCACGGCAAAGGTCCTGTGGCGTACTGTCGCGACCTCGGCTTGTTGCGGCCGACGACGACGCTTATCCATTGTGTGGTTCCGGATGACGAGGAACTGGACATGATTGCCGAGTCAGGGGCGCGGGTCGCGCACAATCCGCGCAGCAACCTGAAGCTGGGGTCGGGGGTCGCGCCGGTCCCGGCCATGCTCCGGCGCGGCATTCTGCCCGGTCTGGGCACGGACGGCGCGGCAAGCAACAATGCGCTGAACATGTTTGCGGAAATGAATGCCTGCGCCCTGCTGCACAAGGGACACAACCTCGATCCCACGCTTTGTCCCGCCGCTGCGGTGCTGGACATGGCGACCGCGGGCAGCGCGGCCGCGTTGTGCCGGCCGGAGCTGGGGCGTATTTTTCCCGGCGGCCCGGCGGACCTTGTCGCTCTGGACCTGCGGTCGCCCAATCTGCTGCCGCTTTACAGTCCTTTTTCGCATATTGTGTATGCTGCGGGCGGATTTGAGGTGCGCCTGAGCATGGTTGACGGGCGCGTACTTTACGAGGACGGCGCGTTCACGACGCTGGATCTCCCTCAACTGTGCAACGAAGCGGAGAAACTGAAACAATGGGTGCTGAAGACGGCCTGAGCGCGGCAGGGCGCGCGGGATACGCAACTGCGGCAACGGGAAAGGCGGAACCCGTCCGGCCGCTGATTTTGAGCGGGGGCAGCGGCACGCGTCTCTGGCCTCTTTCGCGCGGGTTGTATCCCAAGCAATTTATGGACATGGGCGGGGAATGCCTGTTTGCGCAGACGACGGCGCGCGCGCTGACTCTGCCGGACTGCGCGCCTCCCATTGTGATCTGCAATGAAAAGCACCGTTTTCCGGTTGCCGCCGTATTGCAGGAACAGGCGAATACGCCCGGCCTGGAAGCGGCCGGGCGCGCTTCCATACTGTTGGAGCCCGTCGGCCGCAACACCGCCCCGGCCATAGCCCTCGGGGCCTTGGCCGCGCTGGAGGAAGGCGGCGATCCTTTGCTGCTGGTCCTGAGTTCCGACCATATCATCACGCCGCACGAGGCTTTCGCGGACGCCGTGTTCCAAGCCCGCGCGGGGGCGGAGGCGGGCAGGGCGGTAGTTTTCGGCGTGGAGCCGACCGGGCCGGAAACGGGCTTCGGATATATCCTGCGCGGCGCGGAACTTGCGCCCGGCGTCTTCGGCGTCGCCCGTTTCGTGGAAAAGCCGGACCGGGCGGGCGCCGCCGCCCTGCTGGCGGAAGGCGGCTGTTTCTGGAACAGCGGCATGTTCATGTTCAAGGCGTCCTTGTATCTTGAGGAATTGGCGGTCCATGCTCCCGATATCCGCGAAATCTGCCTGTCCGTATGGCGGAACAGGCGCAGGGATCTGGACTTTATCCGTTTTTCGGAGAGCGGGTTTGCCGCCTGCCCGGACATTTCCGTGGATTACGCGGTTATGGAGCGCACGGACAAGGCCTGCATGGTCGGGCTTACGGCCCGCTGGAGCGACATGGGGTCGTGGGAATCGTTTTACGAGGCGGCGTCGAAGGATGAAAGCGGCAATGTCGCGGTCGGCGACGTGGTGCAGCTTCAGAGCAGGAACTGCTACCTGCACGGCAGCCACAGGCTTGTGGCCGCCCTGGGACTGGACGGCGTCGGAGTGGTGGAAACGGCGGATGCCGTGCTGGTGTTGCCGCGCAGCCGCAGCCAGGACGTCAAGCTTCTGCTGGACGAGTTGAAGAAACGCGGGCGTCCGGAAACGGACACGCATCTGCGCGTGTTCCGCCCCTGGGGGCACTTTGAGACGCTGGTGCTCGGCGACCGTTTCCAGGTTAAGCGCATCGTCGTCAATCCCGGCGGCGTGCTTTCTTTGCAGATGCACCATCACCGGGCCGAGCACTGGGTACAGGTGCGCGGCACGGCCAGGGTAACCGTGGACGGCAGGGAGCGCATCCTCAAGGAGGACGAATCCACGTATATCCCCCTGGGGACCGCGCACAGACTGGAAAATCCGGGACGCATTCCCCTGGAAATCATTGAAATCCAGACGGGCGCCTACCTGGGTGAAGACGACATCGTGCGTTTTGACGACGTGTACGGCAGGGAGGAGTCTTCATCCTGAACGCGGCAAGGGCGATGCGTTTATTATACGTATACGGCGGTCTCAATACGCGCGCGTCAGTTCCGCCTGTTCTTCTTCCGTCAGCCCTGCGCCGCGCCCGGCAAGGATAAAGAAGATACGCGCGTTTTCCTCTATCTCCTCGGCAATATTCAATGCCTGTTCCGCATTGCTTCCGACGGTCAGCACGCCGTGCCTGGCGAGCAACACTGAATTGCGCCCGGCAATGACCTCGCCCGCCGCGGCGGCAAGCTCTTCCGAGCCGGGCCGCAAGTAGGGCAGCACGGGGAGTTTGCCCACGCTTATCGCGCAGCCCGGCGTATACACGGGCATAGCGCACAGCGGGTCGAGAGGCAGACAGGCCAGGGCGGTCGCATACGTGCTGTGGACGTGCACCACGCAGGCGACATCGGTCCGCGCATAGCAACGGCAGTGCATATGCCGTTCCCGCGAGGGAATGCCGGCGCCGTAAACCGAACCGTCCGGGCGCATGCGCACCGCGTCGTTTTCCGACAGCGCCCCCAAGTTGCGCCCCGTGGGCGTAATGAGGATGTCTCCGCCGCACCGGATGCTTATGTTCCCTCCGGAACCGCAGACCAGTCCTTTCGCGCAGACCTCCCGGCACAGGCGCAGAAGCGTTTGTCTCTGTTCGGAATCGTTCATCGCAGGTTCCTTATGGCCCGCAACGCGCCCTTACCGACACGCCCGCGCCTACTCGACCGCCACGGAGATGGGTTCGGCGTCCGTGTCCCGCGTGATGAGCCGGTTGTGGAGCCGAGCCGCGAAATCGGCGGCGCCGGCGGTTTTTTCTTCAGTCATGAAAGGGACGGCGTACCCCCTGTCCCTGGCCGCGAACGTGCCGGCGTAATGCAGTTTCGAGTGCCGGCAGTAGTTGATCATCCCGGTTCTGAACGGGCCTGCCGCGTTTTCGATGCGGTAGCCGCAGGTCAGGAAGAGCGCGGCCGTTTTGCCCTCCCACAGGGAAAGTCCTTGTATTGCCCCGTAATACTTGTTCATGCCGTACACAAGGCGGTCGAGAGCCGCTTTCATGGGGGCGGTACAGTACCATGAATAGACGGGTGTGGCGAGGACCAGACAGTCCGCGGCCAGGACGGAAAGGAATACGGACTGCATGTCGTCGTCAAAGGGGCAGCCGAAGGCGTCGCGAACATTCTGACAGGTACGGCAGGCAATACAGGGCTTGATTGTTCGCTCGTGCAGCCTGATAAGCTCAACTGCCGCTCCGCGCCGCTCAAGCGTTTCGGAGAAAGGGCGCAGCAGAGAAGCCGTATTGCCGTTTTTGCGCGGGCTGCCCGCCAGGATACACACCCTCGGCGCGGTTGAAGAAGCGTGCATGTCGTCCTCGCTGTCCGCCGCGTATCGCGGCGTTTATATACATTGCGGTCACGGCGCGGCGCCCCGGCGCGGGCGGAGCGGCGGATTGCCGCGCGCGAACCGGCGCAGGCGCGTTCGTGTATGCCGTTATTCTTCTTATCAACGTGTGTTTGCAAACACAACGATTTTTCCACGGTCCCGGCAAGACCGACTTTGCCCGCTGCTCAACCGGGAAACTTTGCTGCCGTAGTCGGAAAATTTTGATGCGTCGGCCTTACCGGAGGTGTTCGGTGTCGTGTTGCAGATCGAAACAAAAAGTTTTAAACGGAAACTAAACATATCTAAAGTTTGCCGGCATACAAGGGGTGCAGATGATTCATATCGCCTTTGTTTCGCCTTATCCCGAATTAACGCGGCTGGGGAAAAGCCTGATTCGGAAAAGCCTGGAAAATGGCATCAGGCTCGACGTATTTGAAGCTGTCGGGGAAAAGGCCGCCTCCAGTCTGCGTATTAAGGCCGATGTGGCCATCTGTCGCGGGGTTACCGGAGTTGCCCTTCGGAAGGTGCTGTCGCCTGAAATTCCCTTGCTGGAACTCAAAGTAACCGGTTACGATGTCATACAGGCCTTGCATGAATGCCGGTCGAATCCCGACAATCCTCGCCCGTACACCGTAATAGGAACCCGACAGATGGTGTACGGTCTGCAGCGGATCACCGACATTTTGAACACAGAGATGGAAGTTCACGTCATCGGTTCGGAAGCGGAGGCGGTGGCCTGCTTTGAGGGGCGTATGCGGCACGGCCCGCGCACTATTATCGGCGGTTCCACCATCGTCGCGGCGGCCGAACGGCGAGGCGTTCCCGCCGTTCTCATACGCTCCGGCGAAGATTCGCTGCAGCAGGCCGTTGACGAGGCAGGCCGCATGGCGTCGGTCATACTGCAGGAGCGCACCGCTGTCGAGCGCGCGCGTATCAGCCTCAACTCCATGTCTGAAGGCGTACTCATGCTGGACACGGACGGTAGAGTGGCGGATTGCAACACAGCGGCCGTCAGGCTTCTGCGGGGCGACAGGGGCGAGCGGAAGGACCTTGTCGGAAAAACGGCATCATCTCTGCTTTCGAGGTATGACACGGCAAAAATATTGTCCGGCAAGGATGATTTTTGTCTCATCCCGATTGAGGATGGGCATACCATCGCTCTGAGCGTCTTTCCCGTTCTGGTGAACAAAAGAAGCCGCGGTGCGGTTGCGACACTACAGACCGTCAGCCGTGTTCAGGAAATGGAAAGCAATATCCGACATTCGCTGCTGAAAAAAGGACATGTCGCGCGCTATTCCTTTGAGCAGTGCCTGGGCAAGCATCCGGCGTTTGTTCGCATGCTGGACAAGGCAAAGATGTACAGCGCCACGCAGACAAGTGTGCTGCTGTACGGCGAGACAGGGACCGGCAAAGAAATTGTGGCCCAGAGCATCCACAATGCCGGCCGGAGGCGCAACAAGCCTTTTGTGGCGATCAACTGCGCCGCGTTCCCCGAAAATCTGCTGGAAAGCATGTTGTTCGGTTATGTGGAAGGCGCGTTTACCGGAGCATCAAAGGAGGGAAAATGCGGTTTTTTTGAGTTGGCGCACGGTGGAACGTTGTTGTTGGATGAAGTCTCGGAGATTCCGCTGAATCTGCAGGGCCGTCTTTTGCGCGTGCTGCAGGAGCAGGAGGTGATGCGGCTCGGGCACGACAGGGTCATCCCGGTGGACGTGCGCGTTATCGCCACCACCAACCGTCCGCTCGTTCCCCTGACAGAACAGGGAATGTTCAGGGGAGATTTATTCTACCGGCTCAATATACTGGGGCTGTTTCTCCCTCCGTTGCGGAAGCGGGAGAGCGACGTGGAAATTCTGGCTCGGCATTTTCTGTTCAAGTTCTGCACAAAGAACGGACGCCGTCCAATTGAACTGAACGAGGCCGCCCGGCGGCGTCTTCGGGAATATGTCTGGCCCGGAAATATACGTGAACTACGCAATTTTTGCGAGCGGATCGAAGTGACGTCCAGATCGCATATCGTTGGTGAAGAAGAAGTGTGCGAAGCTCTCGCCGTAGGGGATATGGACGCTCTTTGCGGAAATATGGGAACACGAAGCGACGGAAAGGATGTTTTCGCGGCGAAGGATACGCGTCGGGACACCGGCAGCGGAGGGAGCTTACGTGAACTTACAGGCCAAGCGGCGAAAGAAGCCGTTCTCGCGGCGGGGGGAAACAGAGGAGTAGCGGCGCGGCGCCTGGGAATAAGCAGGACAACTCTGTGGCGCATACTGAAGGAACCGCGCTCCCGAGTAAATCAATAAGCCGGCCCGGAGGCGCGGCTATATTGCAGGCGAGGTCTCCGGAGAGGCAAAGCCCTCCGGAGAGTAACGCCTGACTGTTTTAAACGGTTTTTTTTGTTTCCCGGTACGCATGGTAACCGTTGATCATGGATTTGATCAGGCTGAAGACACCATCACCGGTGGTGGCGAGGTACACATGCGCGGCAAGGAACAGTCCGTAGACGACAGCAAGGCAGTAGTGCGCAAAAGCCAGGGTTTCACGCCCGGCCATGCCCGAGGTCACGTTTTCCGGCAGCAGCAGCAGTATGCCGGATAGGATGAGGACCGGCATGCCCAGCAAGTAGACCACCAGATATGTGACCTGCTGCAAGGGGTTGAACCGCCGCTCTCTGCTCACGGGGAAGGGTTCGGCTTCTCCCTTGAACATGCCGTAAAGGTAATACCTGGCTTGCAGTAGAATTCCGGCAGCGATGCCGGGTCCTTTGGGCAGGTACTGCTGCCGGATGTTCCCGGAGACAATGCCGTGCAGCAGGAACGCGACAAAGTTGGCCATAAGCGCATAGGCAGCGCTCGAATGGATTCCCGTTGCCGTCTCCAGCGCCGGGCTGAAGGGCAACCTTCCGAAGTGGATACTCATGCCGGTCCAGAGAAGCAGGATAAAGCAGATCGCGTTGATCCAGTGGAAAAGGCGGGTGGGAAGCGGGTATACGTAAACGCGCGCTTCTTTACTTCCGGACGTTTTCTTTTTGCTCAAAAGGCGCGCTGCGCCGTGCAGCCCTATGGCGGCAAGCACACCGCCGAGCGCCGGGCCGGCCGCGCGGTCAAAGGGACCCGGAGGCTTGCTGCCGGGGACATAGCGGCCGCTGAGCGCTTCGTCGTTTCCGTCACGCAGGGCCACGCGCGTGAAGATGAGCGAATCCCTGTCGTTGTGGCAGGATGAGCAATCGCGCAGAGATTCGGCTTTGTCCAGAATCTTGTGCGGTTCCTCTCCCATCCTTCCCGCGGCGATTGGACTGTGGCAGTCCGCGCACATAATGTTTTCCCGGTGCGCTTGGAACTTTGCCGTGAAAGAATGCTCCATGCCTTTGAGGTTGAGGGGCGCAGCCGTTACCCTGGCAAACCTTTCCGGGTTGGTATGGCAGTCAAGGCAGGCGCGGTTGTACTCGGCAACAGCGGCCTTGTATGTGTTCTCCTTCCTGTTTTGCGTCTGATTGTGCGCGTTGTGGCAGTTGACGCATGTAAACCGGCCCTCCGTCTTTTTTATGTGAACGCTCCGGTCGAAAGCAAGAACTTCGCTTGCCAGCCGCTCACTATGGCAGCTTTTGCAGTCCACCCGACCGTCATGGGCCAGAGCATGCGGTTGGGTAGTGAAGCTTTCTTTCCCCGCAAGGCCGAAGTGGCATGCCGCGCAGGGCAACGCGCCGTGCGCGCCTACCCCGTATGCCGGTCTGTCCACAAAAAGGTTGAGGCTTTTGCCGCGTTCGGTTTTTGCCTCAAGGTCGGGATTGCCGTGGCAGCTAAGACAGGCGCGCGTCTGTTCGCTCACGCCGTTGCGCCCTGAAAGCAGGCTGTTCCGTTCTTCCTCGTCTGCAGTCGGCTGCGTCATGAGAGAACGCATGTAGCCGGAATAGGTCATTCCTGATGATTTGACGTTTCTGTGGCAGGTTATGCAGTCTTTGGATGCTTCATTGCTGTTATGGCATTTGAAACAGAGGTTGTCGGTGAAATGGTCCGACATGCGCACGTTGGCCTGTTTTTTTGTGAGAAACAAGTCGTCGTGGCAGGTTCTGCAAACATAGCCCTTACCGGCATGCATCCGACCGTCAAAGATGACGGTCCCCAGTCCGCCGCCTCCGTATTTCAGGCTTTTGCCCTGATCGACAGCATGCGCTGTCCAGGGAAGAAAGAGGATCGGCAGAGCCGTAACGACAATGGCCCACGTCAGCCTCATAACCGGATCCCTCCGGCAATAATGTCACGGGATACGTTCCGTACGTCCCTGGTGCCTGTAAGCACCATGGCGTCCATAAGTTCGCGCTTAAACAGGTTCATCATAAGGGCGACGCCTTCGCGGCCGCCGCCGTGTGCTCCGCGCACCAGAGGACGGCCCACAAGACAGCAGTCTGCTCCAAGCGCCAGGCACTTCAGGACGTCGGTTCCGCGGCGGACGGCGCCGTCAAAGAAAACGGTAATTTTGCCGCGAACCGCATCGGCTATTCTCGGCAACACGGTAACGGATGCCGGAGTGTAGTCGAGTACGCGACCGCCGTGGTTGGAAACTACAATGCCCTTGGCTCCTACTTCCACGGCGATTCGCGCTTCCTCTACCGTCATCACTCCCTTGACGATAAACGGAAGGCCGGTGGATTTGACGATTTCCTCCAGTTGCTTCGCCGTCTTGGGCTCGACAATCTGCCCCGGCAGAGCACGTGCGGCGCGGCCGGCCGAGTCGATGTCCACGGCAAAAGCGACGGCGCCGGCTTCTTCAATAAGCCGGATGCGTTTGATGATTTCTTCCTGCGATTTCGGCTTGATGGTCATCATACCTTTGCCGCCGAAGCTTTTGAGAATATTCAGGCGGCCTTGGTAGACGTCCAGATTGTCGCCGATGCCGTCGGCGGCCATGCCGAGGCTCCCGGCGTCCAGACAGCCGCCGAAGACGGCATTGATATACTCGCTGTCCTTCATTTTATTGCCCATGTTATAAGTCACGCCGCCGGTGGCTGCGGACATGACGGGCATTTCGAGTTTATGGCCGTATATGGTTACGGCCAGATTGGGTTTGGTCATATCGTGGAATGTGCGCATGACCAGCTCGACCGCCGCCAATGCGTTATAGTTGTTTTTAAAACCCTTGCCGGAGCCTATGCCGCCCATGCCGGGCACTTCGCCTGCACAGGCCACGCCGTCACACTCCGGGCATACCCGGCAAAGCGGATACAGTTTTTCGCGGGCAACCCTGAGTACATCGCCCATAGTCAGTTTTTTACCCAGCCCCGCGGGGGCCGCCGCCGCAGGAGCAGCAGCAGGAACCGCAGCCTCCGCCGCCTGCGCCGTGCGTGTGCCGACCGACGCGGCGAACACCGCGCCTATTCCCGCGGCAACGCCGTTTTTAATGAAGCCGCGCCGGTCAAGACCTTGACCGGAAGTTATCAGATCACTCATTGTCTCTCCTCATCTTGTTACAATGTTTCAACAGGTAAACCGATGTCCGCCTAAAGCAATAGCCGTGCCGGCATTTGCGAAGCATTTAAGTCAATTATTCAAATATGTTGTTTTATAGAAAATATGGGATATTTGCTGATGAAAAGCCAGGAATGTTTAAATTTGAAACTATTGACGCGTTATGAAGCAGTCGCGTCATGCAAAACAGCGGCAGGGCGCTGCCTGGAACTTGGGGACAGGGCAGCGGCTCGCGGCTGAGGCGAGTGAGCAACGCAAAAAGCGCATCGATCCGGTTTGCGCGCGGCCGGCGCCGCCCTTGCTTAAAGATGTGCCCCGGTATATATCGGGTTTGTCGAAAAATTCTTTTTCGGGCTGAAACCTTTCCCTTCAGGTCCGCAGGGGTGGGGCCGTCCGGCGGCGGAACCGGATGTGAATTGAAATCCGGATGTGGATTGAAGAAATATGGTCATTCGTTGTCCGCAATGTCAACACACCCGCAGCGTCGGCGAGGGCCTGATCCCGCCCGGCGCCTCGGTGGCGACCTGTCCCGTGTGCGGATGCCGCTTCCGCTTCCGCAATCCGTACGGGCGCCCCGAAGCGGAATCCCACCCGATAAATCCGCCGGCTTCCGCCGATACGGCGGAACGATCAACGACGCTCAGTCCGGCATCCTCTGCGGGCGGGCCGGATCAGGGCGGGCGGGCCCGGAACCTCGCCGCACCCGGCCCCGCTGCGGCTCAGCCCTTTGACGTGCGTGATTCCGGCGCCGGGCGCCGGTCTTTTCCGGAAAAACTTCCCCCTGCCCACGCGCCTCTTGAACGCGACGACACGGTGCCGCAGGATGCCGGGCATCGCGTCCCCGCCGGTATTCCGCCGGCGGGCCGTCCAACGCTTGGTCCGGCCCCGCCGGATGCCGGCAGGGGAGATGTCTGGGACGCCGTCGACCGGCTCGGCGACCTGCGGCAACAGTCCCCCGAAGTGCCGCGGGAAGCCGGGGCAAGGTCGGCGCGCGCGACCGCCGACCCGTCTCGGAAGCCCGCGGACGCGCAACGGGATCGCCAGGAGCGGCGGACGGCTTCCGAACTCGGCGGGCGGCCGGCCAAAGAGGCTTCAGATGCCGCGCCGGCGGGAGGCGGCATGCCGGATCGCCCCCCCGACCTGTTACGGCGTTTGTTCGGGCGCAATAAAAAGAAACAGCGCGCGCCTGCGGCAACGCTGGAAATCATGCTGCCCGGCCTGCCCGGTAACGACGAGGACGGGAGCACGCCTGCGGACGATGCGGGGAGCAGGCAGGACGCGCCGCCGCGGAACGTGAAGACCCCTGCCGACATCATACCGCCCGCCGATCCGCGCATACCCGGACGGCCTGCTTCGACTCCTTTCGGCCGCCCCTTGCCGAATACACCCGAGCCGCCCTCGCCGACCACCCCCGGCATCCCCGGACGGCCTGCTTCGCCTCCTTTCGGCCGCCCCTTGCCGAATACACCCGAGCAGCCCTCGCCGACCACCCCCGGCATACCCGGACGGCCTGCTTCGACCGGTATCGACATACGCAGCAGGCCCTCTCCGTCCGTGCCCGGCACCCCCGCGCGTCTTGCCCCGACCTCCGACCGGCTGCCCCCGGCAGACTCCGGCCGCCCCTCTCCGTCCGTGCCCGGCATCCCCGTGCGTCCCACCCCGCCGGCCCCCGATCCGTCCGAACACAGGGCCGATTCCGGCATACCCGGAGGGCATGGGAGTCAAGGCGATCCCGGTATACCCGGAGTTTCGCCGGAGACGCTTCCCCTTTCGTCTTTGCCGGATGCGGCGTCCCCGGACGCTGCTTCGGGGAATGCCCCGCCGCGCGCCCGCTTCCCCTATTCCGAGGAAAGTCCGGACCCTGAAGCGCGGGTGGAACAGGACCTGCGCATGCTGCATGACTCGCGCAGCGCGGTGCCGCAACGCGATTTGGGCAGGCTCAGGGAATTTCCCGACGAGGTGCCGGGCGACGATGCCGGGGCGGGGTCCGGCGATGCAGGCGGCGTCCCGTGGGAAAACCCGGCGTTTTACGGCTGGGTCGGCGGTTTTACGGCCACTCTGCGCGGCGTCATGTTCAGGGGACCGGAATTTTTTTCCTCGCTGGGCAATGAGGGGTCTCCGGCCCTGGGCTACCTGTTCTTTGCGCTGAACGGTTATCTCTGCATCCTCGGATCGTCGGCCTGGAGCCTGGCTGCCGAAATGCTGCTGCCCGGCGTTCTGCCTCTGCCGCCGGGCAGGACCATCCTGCCTCTCCTGTTGCTTACGGCGCCGGCCGCGTTGGGATTGATGCTGCTTTTCTCGGTCGGCTTCATGCGCATCGTGCTGCGCATCTTCGCGCCGGACAAGGCGGATTTCATCCCGATTTACAAGGTAGTCTGTTATGCCGCGGCCCCTTTCGTGCTGTGCATAGTCCCCTTCGTCGGTCCGCCTTTGGCGGCGCTGTGGTTCCTGGTGTCCATGCTGACCGGATGCCGCAGTGCGCTCGGAATTTCCCTGCCTCTGGCCCTGTTCGCCGCCCTGCCGCCGGCCCTGCTTATGCTCGTTGCCGTTGCCGCGTGCTTTCTGTAATTTTATACGCAGCGTCTTGATTCTTTGCGCATTACCAAGGGCATATTCCAGCTTTTTCAATATGATGAAGGAAGAAAAAGCGCATAAAGTTCAAGCGTCGAGTATAATCCGGCCGAAACTGCATGGACGCAGTTTTGATTTGAAAGTCGAATCAGACAGTGTCCAAGCGCGCCTTTGTCCGGCGGGCCTTTTTTCAGTCGAAATCCATGAACAGCGCGCCGATGTGGATATCTCCGAGTTTACGCCCGGCATTTTGCTCACGCATGCGCCAGAAGGACTGCTGGATCTGGTCGGAAGCGATGCCGTTGCGCATGGCCGTGTAGGCTTCTATGAAGGCGGCCAGGATATCGCAGATTTTCAGGGCTTCACCGTCTTTGGGGTCCAGTTCGTCGCGGTTGCCGGTACATTGTAGTTCGTCGAACGAGACCGCCTGCACTTTGCCGTCGCGGATGACGCATTCCTGAAATTCCGAGCCCACCTCCAGGCCCAGGTAGTAAGAGAGCCTGTCCGCAATGGGGGCGCAGCCGCCCGCGACGAGGGGGTCGAGGACACTGCGCCGGAGTTCGTCCCCTTCATAAGCGCGGATGAGTTGTTCCAGGCCGGCTGTGGATTTTTTCACGGGGGAGATGATGTCGCGGGTCAGCAGTTCCGGCAGGTCGTGAAAAAGGGCGGTGAAGAAATTGTTGACGCGGCGCGCCGGGCAGGCGTTCAGGCTCATGCTCAGGAAGTAGGCGTAGCAGGCGGTGATGAACATGTGTCCCATGACCGAAGTTTCAGGGATGCGCGGCACCTGGGACCAGCGTTTCTGAAAGCGCAGCCGGCCGCAGAGAGCGGCGAAGCGGGCCGCCGCCGCATATTCCGGTTCCCGGCCGCAAGCGGGCGCGGCCGGATCGTATCCGGGCGCCGGCGGACGGGATTCACGCGTTTCATGGCCGCATTCGGGCGTTGCCGGGGGCCGGGCAAGGGACGCGGCGACTCCGCCCGCGCGTCCGTTGAAGACGGCGGCCATGCCCGGTACGCCCGGCACATGGGCGTAGGCGGCCGTGCGGTGCCGGAACTGCTCGCCGATATCTCTGATTTCTTCGTCGAAGCTGTCGTTGACGGTCAGGAGCAGGCGCAGTTCCCAGGCGCTGGCCAGGGTATGCGCGGCGCCCAGGATGTCGGCGGCGTCGCCCCCGGTCGCGGGGCGGCTGATATACTCTTTGAAGCGGACGAAAAAGGCATCGTCCAGGGAGTGGATGCGCGATTCGATTTCGCCCGCGGCCCAGGCGGCGAGCAGCCGGTAATGTTCCGGGTCGGCCCGGATGCGGTCCAGCACCGGGGGTTTGATGTCGGTGATGACCAGACGGAAGAGGTAGTCGAAGATGCCGCCTTCGACGACTTTTTCCTCCAGGGCGATGCGTTCCGTCGGGGTGCGGCCCGTGCCGGACAGGCGGCAGAGCAGCCAGGCGATGATCATTTTGTGCGCCTGCTTGTCGATTTCAATGAGTTCGGCCGGGCGCAGCCTGTCGTTCCAGCGTTTCATGTACGCGCCGGAAAATATGAGTTGGAGCAGGGATTTTCGGATATTCATCGGGACCTCCCGCGCGGGAGTGTAGCTGATCGGCCGGGCGCGGACAAGGCGCGCTTCGGCCTGAATACGCCCTTGCCTACATATCAATATTTTACTATTTTTTCATCAACCATGACGGAAGAAGTCGCTCCCGGCGTTCACAGGATGGAAATTCCGCTGCCGCGCACCGCGCTGCGGACCCTCAACGCCTATCTGGTGCGCGGGACAGCGCGCAACCTGCTGGTGGACACCGGCCTCAACATGCCCGAGAGCCGGGACGCCCTGTACGCCGGACTGGCCGAACTCGGGGCGCTTGAGGGCGGTCTGGATATTTTTCTCACCCACATGCATGCGGATCACTCCGGGCTGGCGGCGGAACTTGCCGCACGTCCGGAAACAACCGTGTATGCCGGAGCAGAGGACGGCGCGGCGGTGATCAGGCTGGCGGCGGAAGGGCCGGCGTTCTGGCGCGGCACGCTCGACGGCATGGCCCGGCACGGGTGCCCGGAGAGTCTGCTGCATACCGTGGCAACCACGCACCCGGGCATGATCGCCGGCCCTGTGGGGGACATTGCCGTCAGCTTCGTCAATGAGGGCGATGTGTTGCGTTACGGGGCAGCGGCATTGCGCATGCTTTTGGTGCCGGGGCACACGCCGGGGCATGCGGCGTTGCTTGATGAGGAGCGGGGGATACTGCTGTCCGGGGATTTCGTGCTTGCGGACGCCTCGACCACTACACCGTATCGGCCGAACATACCGGACTCCCTGGGCGTCTTTTTCCGCAGCCTGGATTCCGTGCGCGATAGGGACATACGGCTTGTCCTGCCCGGACACGGAAGGCCGTTCGGCAACGCGCGCGCGCGCATGGACGCCTTGCGCGCCGGACGGGTGCGTAAGCTGGAGGATACGCTTCGCCTGTTGGGAAACAGGGAAGCAACGGCCGCGGAAGCGGCGCCGCAACTGCACCGCTCCCGGTCGGGCGGCGGATGGGAAAGCTATATGCCCGCGCAGCAGTGGTTCGCGATCCAGGACACGCTGGCGTTCCTGGAACGCCTGGAGGCTGAAGGCCGGGTTGTCCGCGCGGAAAAGGACGGGTTGATCCGGTTCCGGGCGGTATGAATTACGGGAGCCGGTAGGCCCCGGATGCGGGGAGTCGGCCTGAGCAGGCGTAAGGTCGACTGGAGAAATCATTTCTCCCGGCTGAGTTCGGGACAGAATCCCGGCGGGGTTCGGGGCAGCGCCCTGAAAATTGCGGCAGCCCGCGCCGGCCGGCCTCAGCGTTTTTTGGCCGCCTCCAGGTAGCGGGCACGCAGGAAATCCACGTCTATGGCTTCGGCGTGGTGCAGGTAGAGCGGGCGCAGAAAATTTTTGCGGATCAGGGGGGCGTTCCGCAGACGGGCCGCAACCAGTTCCGCCGCTCGGCCGGAAGAAAAAAGTTCCCCCAAGATGTCGGCAAGGGCCTTTGCGCGATGCGTGGCGCGATGTCCGGCGTCCACCGCCGCCAACCCCGCCGCCGCCGTTTTTTCCCGCACGGGGGCATCGGCAAGAAGGCGCTCCGCGAGCGCCGTCAGCGGCCCGACCGCGTAGGGAGGGTAGGTGAAAAGCTCCTTGCCGGGGGTAAACAATTCGGTCAGGGACGGGCCTATGTCCGGCGTAAGCAGGCAACCGCCCATGCCCATGCCCTCGAAGACGCGAAAATTCAGTTCGCCCCGCGAACACTCGTTCAGAATCAGTTTGGCGCGCGCATAGAGGTCGGCAAAAGCCCCCCGCGCGATGTGCAGGGAGGGGAATTTTTCCTTGAGTTCGGCAATAAAGGAACAGCGTTGCGGAGCAAGTACCGGGTCCAGGGTACCCACAAACACCATGTCCAGGCCTCTTTCCGGCGCCGGTTCCGGAGGTCTGGCCGTATCCTGGGCATAGGGAGGAAAGTGGAAAACGCGGCCGGCTTTTGTCCGGAGCGGCGCCGGCTCCGGCGGCGTGCCGGGACGCGCCCGGAGGGGTGAAGCGTCGTGACCGCTTCCGGCAAAGCGCGGCAGGTATTCTTTCAGGGAAACGAGGCAGAGGTCGAAGCCCCGCGCGTAGATCGGCTGCCAACTGTGGATGTGGGCATCCACGGAGTAGAACAGCGTCAGGCAGGGCAGATCTTCCATGCCCAGGAGATACGGGGGGACGCTTTCATCGGCCGCAAGCAACGCATCGGGCATTGCTCCGCCGGTCAGCTCAAGGATGCTTTCGGGCGTGTAAATCCTGCCCGGACTATAGGGAGCGTTGAGTACCCGCAGGCCCTGGGCAGCGAGGGAATTGCTGAAAAAAGGGTTGCCCAGCCAGACCAGGAATTTTTCGGAAGCTTGCGACCGCTCGCCCATGCCGGCGCCGTTCAGCGGCTGAATCCCAGTTCCGCCGCGAGCAGGGGGTAAGTGCCGAGCCCCCGTTCCCAGACTTCGTTCTGCAGTTCCCACCACGTGATATCCGGCAGAAGCTCCCGCGCAACGCGCGCCTGTCGCGCGAGTTCGGCATCGCCCGCAGGCGGGCCTTTATCCGTCCCCCTGAGGGAGTCAAGCAGGGCATCGCACGCGAGACGGGAGGCAAAACGCTTGGCTTCCGGTGTAAGGAGGGCGGCGAGCACGCCGCGTATCCGGGCAAGGGCGTCGGCAGGGACGGCCGCGTTCCAGGCGGCGGCGCCGGGGTCGCCGCGGACAAGGCACGAAGGCTTCGTCATGCATTCCGCGACCATATAGGGCAGGATATTCAGCCACAGGTGCGGCTCCGGCAGTCCGCCCCGTTCTTCATGCCGCTCCGCGAGCGCGGAAGCCGCGTGGAGGGCGGCTGCCGCCAGAGCAGGGCGGCGTTCGCGTTCGGCGTTTTCCAGCCTGAAGGTCAGCAGGCTGTCCAGCATGGGACGGGAAAGATCCCCGACGGCACGCGCGCTCACGTCATGCAACCCGGCATCAGCGGACGCGACGCGCATCGCCGCCTCCGCCAGAGGCACGAAGGGGTTTTCCATGACGGCGGACCAGGGCTTCAGCAGCCAGGCGAAGCCTCGTCCGTCTTTTTCAAAGCTGCGGCGGATGACGGCCGTCCCGCGCAGCGTACCGCCCGTTTCTTCTTCCGGCCGGAGTTCGACACGGACTTTGGGCCAGTCGCGGGCGACCGTGTCGCTCAGGGCGGGCCGTGCGGCGCCGGAAACGGTCGAGGCCCAGGTTACCAGACAGAGGGTGGCGGGGTCGCTGCGGCGCGCCGTTATTTCACGTTCAAAGATGTCTTTGCCCGTGCCTTCTCCGGGTTGGTTGGACACGGCTTTTTCCAGGACGTCGAGCACCGCGCCGCGGATGTCCGGTCCTCCGCACTCGCGCAGGAGTTCCATGGCGCGCAGGGCGAAAGACATGGCGTTTTCCGGCTCAATGCGGGCGATATCGTCGAAAAACCAGGCGCAGCTTGCCAGAGCGGCCAGGGATTGTTCCTGCATGTCCAGCAATTTCCAGGCGAGGTCGTTTTCCAGGCCCTGCCTGGTGAAACGGCTTGCAGCGAACCCGTCGCTTTTCGTCGGGTCGGCGAGGACGGTGCCGTAAGCCGACAGGGTTTCGGCAGGGTCGTTAAAGCAGTTGCTGCCGATGCCGTGAAAATGTCTGCTCACGGCGGCGCGCATGATGTGCAGCGCTTCGCGCAGGGGGCCGCGCCAGGCCTGGTTCCAGCCGTCGTGTCCGCCGTCCCGGCATCCGCAGTCGCTCCGCCAGCGTTCGACGCCGTGTACGCAACTCCATGCCGATGGTTCATGCAACAGCACTTCGCGCACGGGACGGGTCGCGGCAAGGTACGCGGCGAGGTTGGTCAGGCGGATGCCGTCGCGTCCGGCATAGCCCTGGGCCAGCACGTAGGCCAGGGCCATTTCTCCGAAAACGAAATGATGGCCGTATGTTTCGCCGTCCGTAGCCAGGGTCAGCAGGGGCATGTCCCCGCCCCGCCGGACCAGGGCTTCGGCTTCCCGAACTATGCATTTCCAGAAAAATTCCCCGTCGCGGGGCAGACCGTCGAAGGCTGTGCGGCGCGAAAGCGACCCGTTGTAAAAGACGACGGTCATGGTCCTGCCGGAAGGCAGTTTCACAAAGTAGGGTTCGCCTATGTTCAGGGAACCTTCGTCGATCGGCGCGGCCTTGCCGTTCCGGACAAGGGCCTTGGCCTGTCCGGGGGCCAGGATTACATAGTTGATGCCCTCGGCGGCCAGGGCGTCCAGGGAAGGCAGGTCGACGGCGCATTCCGACAGCCACATGCCTTCCGGAGCGCGTCCGAAATGGAAAATAAAGTCGTCGACGGCCCAGCGTGTTTCCAGGGCGCGTTCTTCGGCCGTGGCCAGAGGCATGATGATGTGGTGGTAGACCTGGGCAACGGCGTTGCCGCGTCCCCAGCGCGCCAGACTGCGGGCATCGGCTTCCTGCATGCGGCGCAGGGTTTCGGGCGAGGCGTCGCGCATCCAGCGCAGGAGGGTAGGGCCGGCATTGAAATTCATCCATTCGTAGCAGTTGACGATATCCGTGATCCGGCCGGAGCCGTCCACCCTGCGCGCCCAGGCGATGGGCGCGTAGCTTTGGCGCAGGATGCGCTCGTTCCAGTTGTTCATGGGGGCGGCGCCGCCTTCGCTGAGAATGGCGCCGAGCCAGGGGTCTTCACGCGGAGGCTGGTAAAAATGGCCGTGAATGCAGAGGGCAGCGCGCATATCGCCATCCTTGTGTTGTATGTCCGACGTTTTCAGCATAACGGCGCTTGCCCGCGCGGTCAAGATAATGTGCTGTCGACGGAGCGTTTGTCGAGAGCGCACGATATGAATCGAAAAGCGCCGGTGCCGTTCTTTGCCGGAGAGTGTTGACTGAAATATATATTTGAGTAAACAATCTCTGAAAAAATACGGCAGGGATTGCCTTCTGTTTGTTGACGCCGGCT
>JAISWB010000105.1 GCA_031271265.1 Desulfovibrio sp.
GGGCAAGATTGTAACGGGCACAAGACAGGGGCAATATCTTGAGCTTAACCGCATGTGGCTTACAGATGCCGCGCCGCGCAACAGCGAAAGCCGCGCCATAAGCTACGCCATAAAGTATACCCGCCGCGCCTGCCCGTCCGTGGCATGGATTCAGAGTTTCGCGGATGAACGCTGCAACGGCCTTGGCGTGGTTTATCAGGCGGCGAATTTTTACTTTATCGGCAGCCATATAACGGTGTTTTGGGAACTGGACGGCGATATTTACCATGACATGCTGCTGACAAGGAAAGACACGCCGCGCGGCCTGTACTTGCAGGCCAACATCGGCAGGGCGATACAGCGCAAATACAGGCAATTCAGGTATATTTTCTTCATAAAACGCGACTGGATAAAACGGCTGAACTACACCATACAGCCCTATCCCAAGCCGCAGGCCGCGTGAGGAGCAAATGAAATATCTTTCCGTTTGCTCCGGAATAGAAACCGCGACTTTGGCATGGAAACCGCTTGGATGGCAGGCCGTCGCCTTTGCGGAAATTGAAAAATTTCCTTGCGCCGTGCTGGCGTATCATTACCCGGACGTGCCGAACCTTGGCGATATGACGAAAATAGACGGAGAAAAATATAGTGGAGCAGTTGACATTGTTGTCGGCGGAACACCTTGCCAGGACTTCAGCCTTGCCGGAAAGCGCGCCGGAATGGCCGGAGAAAGAGGCAAACTGGCCCTCGCGTTTGTCGATCTGGTTCATAAAGTGTTACCACGCTGGCTTGTTTGGGAAAACGTCCCCGGTGTTTTATCCAGCGGAGGGGGGAACGACTTTGCGGACTTCCTCCTCGCGCTTCGCAAATGCGGGTATCATGTCGGATACCGAGTTCTTGATGCTCAATACTTCGGAGTTCCCCAAAAGCGCCGCCGTGTGTTCCTTGTCGGATATTTTGGAGACTGGCGACCTGCCGCAACGGTACTATTTGAGCCGGAAAGCCTGTGCCGGGGTACTCCGCCGAGCCGCCAAAAGGGGGCGGAAGTTGCCGGCACCCTTAAAGGAAGCGCTGGAGGCCGTGGCGCGAACAGCGCCGGAGTTGATATAAACGGATTTTTGCACGTTACCCAAGTCCTGACCGGGCGGCTTGGCGGCGGCGGCCCGGATGACAACAAGGCGCAAGGCGGGTTTTATGTGCCGGAGATTGTTTGCCAAGCTGTTTCCTGCAAATGGAGCAAGGGCACAAGCGGCCCTGCCGGCGATGAACACCATAACCTTGTCATGCAGGCCAAATTTGCAGTTCGCAGGCTCACGCCCAAAGAATGCGAGAGGCTGCAAGGCTTTCCGGACAACTATACCGCCGTTCCCGGCGCGTCAGACAGCGCCAGATACAGGGCGCTCGGAAACAGTATGGCCGTTCCAGTTATGCGCTGGATTGGCGAAAGAATAAAACACTATGAGGAACCTGATTCCCCTTCAGGTGCGATATGCAAGCGTATTATTCAGACAACGCGGTAACGCTGTACCAGGGCGACGCTTGGCAGGTCTTGCGGACATTGCCGGGCGAAAGCGTTGACGCCGTGATAACCGATCCGCCGTATTCAACCGGCGCTGTCACCCTGGCGGGCAAGCAAGCACCGCCAAAGGTCAAATACCAGAACACGGGCACGGTAAAGCAGTATCCTGATATGCTTGGCGACGGCAAGGATCAGCGAAGCTTTTTGACTTGGGCGGTTATGTGGCTTTCCGAAGCGTGGCGCGTGGCCAGAACAGGCGCTCCGGTTCTGATCTTCACGGACTGGCGGCAACTGCCCACGGTGACGGACGCCTTGCAGGCGGCGGGCTTTCATTGGCGGGGAATCGTGACCTGGAACAAGCTATGCGGGCGGCCTATCTTGGGCGAGTTCAGGCGGGACACCGAGTTCATTGTTTACGGCAGCAAGGGCAAATACCAGACACACACGCGGCAATGTTTGCCCTGCATATACAATCATGCAGTAAACCCGGCGCGGAAGCGGCATATTTCAGGCAAGCCGTTGCCGTTGCTGGTGGAACTGATGGAGATTGTACAGCCGGGCGGAACGGTGCTTGATCCCTTTCTTGGAAGCGGAACAACGGCGAAGGCGGCGCGCGAAACAGGGCGCAAGTGCATCGGCGTGGAGCGTTCGCCGGAATATGTCAGGATTGCCACGGAATACTTGCAGGAAACGGGCTGAAAAACGTGTCAGAATCAGCACACAGAAAAGAGGAAAGCTCGCGAAAAAATCACGGGCTTTTTTGCCGGAAAAACGCTATTTTCGTTCTCAACTTGCGTGAAAGAAATTCTCAAGTTGCGTGACTGCTCACACCCGATTACGGGCTTGCTTCAAGGGGCAATTCCACAGTGAACGTCGAAGAACCTAAATGGCGGGGTACATGGTGGGGTAACAAAAAAAGGGTTACAAAGTAATCTCTGTAACTGCTTGCATTTTCTGGCGTCCCCGGCAGGAGTCGAACCTGCGACCTACAGCTTAGGAGGCTGTCGCTCTATCCTGCTGAGCTACGAGGACCCGCTCCGACATTAATCCGTTGCGCCGGAAAATAAAAGTTCTTTCTGCAAAACGCCCCTGCGCCGTAAACGAATGAGGGGGCAGCGCCCCCTCACGGATGTGTACTGAATACGTCCCCCGTTTGCGGCGGAAACACCGGAGGCGTCACAGCACCTTGAAGACGCGCTTCTCGTTGGAATCAGGGTCGATGACGTGTATGGCGCAGGCAATGCACGGGTCGAAGGAATGCACGGTGCGCAGAATTTCCACAGGCCGCTTGGGGTCCGCAAGGGGCGTGCCCGTAAGCGCTTCCTCTATGGGACCCATGATGTCCGAAGCATCGCGGGGACTCATGTTCCAGGTGGTCGGTACCACAAGCTGGAAATTGGCGATCCTGCCGTCCTCAATGTCGATCCAGTGGGAAAGCCCGCCGCGCGGAACAGTACAGAAGCCCACCCCGCGCGACGATCTCGGCATCTCCCATTTTTCCACAAGCTTGGGGGTCTTCTCTTTGGCAAGCTGTTCCCGAAAAGCGCGCACCCAGTTCTCAATCTGCCCGGCCACAACAGCCGTTTCTATGCCGCGGGCCGCCGTGCGCCCCAATGTCGAGAACAGGGCCTCGGGGCCTACTCCCAATGTCTTGAGTACCATATCTGCCACGGGGCGGACATCTTTGTGCCCGGCGGCATAGGCCACCAGCACCTGAGCCAGAGGGCCGGTTTCGCAGGCTTTGCCGTCGTAGCGCGGTCCTTTGGACCAGGAATAGCGGTCCCCGTCGCCGTGCAGGTCGGTGAAAACCGGCTCCGTCTTACCCTCGTAAGGATGCATCGCGTCCGTACCCCGGAACCAACTGTGCGCTACATGCTCGCGGATCTTGTCCGGATCGAAGTCCACAACCTTGCCGAGGTCGCGATCATAAATCAGGCCGGGCGGGAAATAGCCGGAATTCAGGTCCGCGTCGTCCGTAAAATACTCGCCCATGGTGATGAAGTTCGTGGTCCCGCCGTAAGTTGCCACTTCCTTGTAGCGGGCAGCGACGGCCAACAGATCCGGGATGTAGACCTCGTTGATAAACTTGACGCTTTCCAGTTCCAGCTTCAGAAATTCGTCGATTTTTTCCGGTTTAAGGGCCTCGTAACAACTGACGCCGCCCACAACCATGAATTGCGGATGCGGGTTTTTACCCCCGAACACGGCCATGGCCCGCGCCGAACGCACCTGAAGATGCAGGGCCTCAAGGTAATGCGCGGTGGCGATAAGGTCGAGTTCCGGCTCCAGGTTATAGGCCGGGTGTCCGCCCAGAAAATAGGCGTTGGTGAAATGTCCGATCTGCCCGCTCTCAACATAAGCCTTGATTTTCTTTTGCACGGCTCTAAGGTCGTCCGCCCTGGTTTTGCGCGGCGAAATGCTTCCGGCAATTTTCGCCGCCTTGGCCGGGTCGGCCTTGATACAGTTGGCGACATCCACGAAATCCAAGGCATGCAGATGATAAAAGTGGACGACGTGGTCGTGCAGAAACTGCGAGGCCATCACCAGCCTGCGGATCATGGAGGCAAGAGGCGGTATTTTCACGCCGACGGCATTGTCCACGGCGCGGGTTGTGGCCAGGGAATGCACATAGGTGCAGACACCGCAGGCGCGGGCCGTGAAATGCTGCGCATCGCGCGGGTCGCGACCTTTGAGGATGATTTCCAGACCACGGAACAAGGTGCCGCAACTGTATGCCTTCTTGACCTTACCGCCCTCGACTTCCACCTCTATGCGCAGATGCCCCTCAATGCGGGTCAGGGGATCAACCACCACGGGGCCGTTGTAGGACGCATCGAACTTAGCTTCTGCCATGATATTCCTCCCTCACCGGCCGCGGCTCAGACATGGTAAAAAGGCGTCATTTTGTCCCAGAAATCGGGTTCGCTGCATCCTATGCAGGGATGTCCCGCGCCCACGGGCCAGTTCACGCCGTTGAACAGAACCTTGGGACAGTTGTTGTAGGTACTCGGCCCCTTGCAGCCGAGGTTGTACAGGCACCAGCCCTGCCGCGCCTCCTCGGAGTCGAAGGATTGGGCGAAGCGCCCGTTCTCGAAATGCTCGCGGCGCTCGCACAACTCGTGTACGGATTTGTCGAAAAACATCAGCGGCCGGCCACGCTCGTCCAATTCGGGAATCTTGCCGTTCTTCAGGTAATAGACGATGGTGCCGACAATATTTATGGGGTTGGGAGGACAGCCGGGCACATTGACGGCCGTGACGCCTTCAGCTCCGAAACAGTCGTTTACGCCCTTGGCCCCGCAGGGATTGGGAGCGGCGGCCTGGATGCCGCCGTAAGCGGCGCAGGTGCCGTAGGCAATGACGGCCTGGGCCTTGGTAAGCACGGTGCGACTCGTTTCCAGCATGGTGTGGTTGCCGACTTTACCCCAGGCGCCGTTTTCGGCGGTGGGCACCGCGCCCTCCACTATGGCAATGAATCCGTCCGGGCTGTTCACGGCATCGTGCAGGGCCTTTTCCGCCGCCTCGCCGGCCGCGGCCATGATCGTTTCCTGGTAGACCATGTTCACGGCATCCATGAGCAGCACGTCGATATACGGATCAGACGCGCGCAGTATGGCTTCAGAACAGCCGGTACACTCGGCGTTGTGCAGGTAAACGACCGTGGGACGCCTGCCCGACCCGCCGGTTACAGCGCGGGCGACTTCGGGCGCGAATGCCGGCCCCATGCCCATGGCCGCCGCCACGGCAGCGCAATATTTGAGGAAATCGCGCCGGTTCAGGCCGTGCGCGGCAAGCCGTTCATCCAGATCATCCCTTGCAGGAGCCGTCGTGGTTTGCATTCTGAAGCCTCCTTCTTACGCAGGCCGGTCTCAATAATCCGTTGCCGATGTTGACGCAGATCCCCGCAAAGGGACGTAAAGGGGGCGACAGCCCCATCCCGCCGACCGCACAGTACACCAAAGAGTCTCCGCTTTCAACGGTGGAAAACACCCGAGCAGAAAACCCGCGTCCGGTGCAGATTAATTTTGAGATTACTCATCAGGTTTCCTCCGACCTGCGCCCGCCCCGGCGTTCAACAACACAAACAGCTTGCGTTTACGCCTCCGCAGCGAGCGGCCGCCGGAGCAATTTCAAGGTGGAATTGCTCTAATATTCCCGGCAACTCCACACCATGCGTCCGAGTACTTCCGCGTCGGCGCCCGCTCCCATGTTCACAGGGATATCCTCATACGCCCGGTTGTCGGAACGGATGAGCAGTACCCCGCCCGGACGGTTTTCCAGGCGTTTGACCATCAACTCATCTTCCATGCGCACAAGGTAAATGCATCCGGAACGTACATTTTTTTCCCGCAGGTTGACCATGATCAGATCTCCGTCCACCAGGGTGGGCGCCATGCTGTCGCCCGCCACTTCGAACAGTTTCATGCTCTCTTCGTCACCGTGTTTTCGGGCTATGAAACTGCTGTGGAAGGAGTACAGGCCAACGGGGTCGGGGTCGGTCTCCAGTCCTCCGCTGCCGGCGCGCGGCCGAGCCTTGAGCCGTTCTACGAACACCAGGTCCGGACGGGTCTCGTCGCGGCAGGCGAAAAATTCCGGCAGGGAGAGATCCAGCGCCGTTGCCAGTTTATGCAGGGCATCCAAGGAACCCGCCCTTGTCCCGGCACGGATCTGGGAAATGTAGTTCTGCGCCAGTCCGGCTTTCTCGGCCAGCGCCGTCTGGGTCAACCCCCGTTTGGCAAGCCAGTATCGCAAAGCTTCGGAGGTAATTTTACTTTCCCTCATCACTTGCTCCCTGCCGAACCTTCACGCAAAACACAGTAAAGGTCAAGCGCGAATCACAACGCCCGCGGCTGTGCATTCGCCTTCTGCCCGCGTCCGGGAGGAATCGGAGTAAAGCGCTCCGCGTTTCAAGGCACGGCCGGAGGAAAAAAGAAAAAACCGCTTCCGATTCATTGAACCGAAGGCGGTTTTATTCAATCCCGGAACGGGCCGGGATCCCCACGGAATATGTGTATGGCGGATTCCGCGCGGCCCGTCCGAAATTTTCCGTATACAGCCGGCCTCAGACTCTCACGTCCAGTCCGGTGCCGATGCCTGCCGCGCTCAATACCTCTTTCTGAAACTGAAAGTCGGCTTCGAGTTTTTGACTCCCGGTCAGCCCGCCCGCATTCAGACGGTTCAGCGTTCCGGTGATCACATTCGCGGCGGTGTTGTCGTGTATTACCCGTGTCGCCAGGGAGGTTGCTCCCTGCGCTATTGCAGCATAGGCCGTTTCCATGACCGTTTCTCCTTGCTTAGGCAAAATGTCGCACTTGCTCAGCCTTATCTGCAATATCGAGAAAAACTTTAGAGACGCTGCCGGTTATTCTTTCGTTTCTTTTGGTTTTTTGCCTGCCTGCTTCACCTTGAAGCGGTAGACCTCGCTGATTTCCTTGGTGTAGCCGGGATAAAAACCCTTGGGCATACCGAGGATAATGCGCGCTCCGCGGTTGAAAAGCACCAGCAGTTCGCCGGCTTTTTCGTCAAAGGCCAACCCTTCGATCTCGCCTTGGCGTTTGAGTTCGGTGAAGGCCTTTTCCATGGTCACAAAGGAATAGTTGACATTGCTCCTGACGTTGATCCGGTACAGGTGATCCGGCGCATCGTCGTCGGCCTCGCCGTCGTCGGCGGTCACAAACAGCGCGCCCTTGTAATAGTAGACGCCCTGTATCCACTGCGGCGAGGGGGCCAGGTGCAGCCTGCGCAGGAAACGGCCGTCGTCCAGGCTGTACTCGTACAGGTATCTGTCGCTGTAGCCCTTCAGGGGGCCGCTTTCTTTGCCGATAGCCCAACAGGACATCCACACCGTGCGCTTGTCGCGGTCCACGCAGATGCCCGAGACTTCTTCCTGCCCGGATTCGGGTTCAAACTTGAAGGCCCGCTTGAATTTCAGCGTTTCCGCGTCATGCACGGCAATCTGTATGTCCTTGCCCACGCCGTCTTCAAACCATTCTGCACTGATGAACAATTCGCCGTTGAACACGTCGATGTCGCCGATGTGGTTGGCGGGGACGGGGTAGCCTTCGAAGGGTTTTTCTTCGGAGAGCAGGAGTTTGCCCGTCTTGTCATACTTGTAGAGGGACTTGCTGCCGCTGACGTAATAGAACTTGTCGTCCACGGTGATGCCCTGCCGGCCCTTGACCTCGAAGGAATCTTTCAGGGTGTACCGGTAAGAGGGCAGCAGGTCTTTTTTGTCGGGCCGCGCCTGCGCGGCCGCTGCCGACGTCGCGCCGGCGCACAACAACAGGACAGTAAGGCACATGCAAAGCTTTTTCATAACGCGCTCCTTGTTTGGTTGATTATCCGGCTTACGCCGCGGCACAGCGCCGTCGACGCTTTTGGCGGTGTTATACTTGACGCTTGAACTTTATGCGCTTTTTCTTCCTTCATCATATTGAAAAAGCTGGAATATGCTCTTGGTAATGCGCAAAGAATCAAGGCGCTGCGTATAGCCTGAGAGAACTCCGTCCCCTCAAACGGGAGGCCGAGGGAGATTCATCGGCCTTGCACCCGCTCAGGCCGACCCCGGCTAGGGAAACGCTGATTTATTTTTTTGAAAAGCAAAAAGATGGATTCTTCGCTACGCTCAGAATGACAAAAGCGTAGTCATTCTGAGCCGTAGCGAAGCGAAGGCGAAGAATCTATCTTG
>JAISWB010000057.1 GCA_031271265.1 Desulfovibrio sp.
GCAAGAATTATTAATGAGTTTTATTATTGTCAAGCTATGCAAGGACTTCAATATCATATCAGATCAAGCGGCAGTAATTATAATCAATGGAAAATTGTCATCTACCCCGGCAATAATCTGGAATGGCTTGATACGTTCAAAGGAAAATTATTGACATATATTCAAAAAGATCTTGGCTATTCTTATGTGACAAGGATAGATATCACACATTAGCGGGTATTCTCACTACAGCTATGAGCATCCGTAAAGGAATACCGTGCGATCATCCGTGGCTTATTGCGTTGTGGCGACGCGCTGTGGAAGGTACGCACCTGTTCTTGTCGGCTCACGATATTCAAGAGATTGAGCAGGAATTGCAAAGCGTCTATCTGCCCGCCGTGGACTTGTGGATTGCCGAATCCGTTGACGATCCGATGAGCGGGATTGACGGCTTCATGGGCCTGGACGGATCCAAGGTAGAGATGCTGTTTGTCGAACCTGCCCGGCGCGGGCAGGGAATCGGCTCCCGTCTGCTGGACCATGCCCGAAGCCTGCACGGCACGCTGACCCTGGATGTGAACGAACAGAATACGCAGGCGCACGGCTTTTATCTGCATTACGGCTTCATCGAAACAGGACGCTCCGAGGCCGACAACGCCGGGCGCCCTTTCCCGCTCATCCATATGCACTTCGCCGGATAATGCCCTTTCCCGCGACTTCACGGGCATTGACAAAGCCCGGCCCGCAAGGTAAATGAAACGGCCCTGTGACGCCGGGTACCGCGCTCGGGGCGCGATGCAGGACGCATGTCCGGGCGCGACAGAGAACACGCGGCCGGTGAGACTCCGGCAATTTTTTTGAAAAACTCCAGTCCGCCGGACATGGAAACACCTTGCCGGACCGACCCGTGAACGACAACTGGATAGCCCTGCACACTGTCCCCCGCGCGGGGAAAACCCTTGTCTTCAGCGATCAGGCAGTCTGGCGCCGTCCATTGGACGAGTTCGGTGTGCCGTGCACAATCCTGGAGGATATCAAGGCGGAAATTTTCGTTCTCCCGCTTGATGAAGGGGTACTCTTCAGGGGCCGGATCACCGGCAGCATCGCCCTGCCCTGCGACCGTTGCGCCGACGAAGCACGGGTAAAACTGGAACACGCCTTTGACGAATTTGAACCCTACCCCGCCGGCGTTAACCTTCTGCCCGAAGACGAGGCGAAAGAACGCGCTCCCAGGCAACGCGCGGCGCAACGCAAAGGCGGCGGACGCAAGAGCGCGGGCGGAAAAGACGGGGAACTGTCCGGCGCCGACGTGACGACGGACGCCGACGAGGCCGTGATACGCAACTCGCCGCACGGACAGGGAGTGGAAATCAACCCCGCCGCTCTGGCATGGGAAGAATTTTCTCTTGCCTTGCCGGTAAAGCCGCTGTGCAGGGAAAACTGCCTGGGGCTGTGCCCGGTCTGCGGCAGGAACAGAAATCTGGAAAGCTGCGACTGCGGCACCGGCGGAACGGACCCCCGCCTGTCGGTTCTGCACGCCTTCAAGGCGAAAGCGTGACGAGAATTCCGGCTTGATGCGCGGATATATATCGAAATAAGGAGAGACCATGGCCGTCCAACAAAACAAAAAATCAAAATCCAAAAAAGGCATGCGCCGCTCGCATCATCGCGTGCCCGTGCCCGCCGTGGTCCTGTGCGCGTGCGGCAATCCCACCGTCCCTCACGCCGTATGCCCGTCCTGCGGCAACTATCGCGGACGCAACTATACGGCCCAGGCCGAATAACAACGCATGTCCCCCGCGTCCTGCGCAGCGCCGGTCATCGCCGTTGACGTGATGGGAGGCGACTTCGGTCCGTCCGTCGCCGTTCCCGGCGCCCTTGAAGCCGCCCGCAAAGGCAGCTTCAGCGTGTTGCTGGTCGGGGACAAGGACGTCGTGGGCAACACGCTGAAAGAGTGCAACGCCGAAGGCGTAGCCTACGAGGTCGTCCATGCTTCGCAAACCGCGCTCATGGGCGAAAAACCTTCGGACATCCTGCGCCGCAAGAAAGACTCATCCATTCAGGTAGCCTGCCGGCTGGTCAAGGACGGCGCTGCCCAGGGAGTGGTCAGCCCCGGACATTCCGGGGCCAGCGCGGCCTGCGGCATGTTCATCATGGGACGCATGACCGGCATAGACCGCCCCGCCCTGGTTTCAGTTCTGCCTTCGGAAAAACAGCCCACCGTGGTGCTTGACGTGGGCGCCAACGTGGATTGCAAGGCCTACCACCTGTTCCAGTTCGGACTCATGGCCGACGCCTTCACCAAAACCGTGCTCTCCCGCCCCAACCCCAGCATAGGTCTGCTATCCATCGGGGAAGAGGAAGGCAAAGGCAACACCCTGGTCAAAGAAGCCTACGACATCTTCAAACTGACCAACAACGTGAATTTCGTCGGCAATGTGGAAGGAAAAGACATTTTTTCCGGCGAGGTGGACATCATTGTCTGCGACGGCTTTGTGGGCAACGTGGTGCTCAAGCTGGCGGAAGGACTCTCCGGATCACTGTCGCGCATACTCAAACGCGAACTGCTGAACAGCACCGTGGCGGCGAAAATAGGTTCGCTGCTTTCCAAAGGCGCCTTTTCCCGCTTCTCCCGTTTCGTGGACTACGCCGAATACGGCGGGGCGCCCCTGCTCGGCCTGCAAGGCATAGTGATCGTATGTCACGGTCGCTCCAACGCCAAGGCCGTGAGCAATGCGGTCGGCATGGCCGCAGCCTTCGTGAAGAAAAAAACCAACGAGCGCCTGAATGCCAATATTTGCGCAAATGAAGAACTTAACCGCTTCAGCAAGGCCGTAAAAACCTGACCGGCCGGACCGCGGCACACAGGATCAGCGAAAAATTTCCTGAAGGTACACGCAGCTCATGGCGACGCACACAGTCATCAGCGGATTGGGGATGTCCGTTCCCCCCGAAACGGTCGACAACTCCTATTTCACGACCCGGACGCAGATTACGGACGAATGGATCGTGTCGCGGACCGGCATATCCGAACGTCATGTTCTGACCGGCGGGCAGACGGGGACGGACCTTGCCCGCGCCGCCGCCCTGCAGGCGCTGGCCGCATCGGGACGCACCGCCGCGGACGTCACCCATGTCCTGCTCGCCACCTGTACCGCCGATTCCGCCTGTCCTTCCTCGGCCTGCATACTGGCGCACAAGCTGAACCTGAACAACCCCCTGGCCGTCGACGTCAACGCGGCCTGTTCCGGTTTCATAAATTGCCTGATCCTGGCCGATGCGCTGATCGCCCGCGACCCTTCTGCCTGCGTACTCCTGGTTGCCGCGGAAAGCCTGTTCCAGCGCTGCAACATTGACGACCCCGCAACGGCGGTGCTCTTCGGGGACGGAGCCGGAGCGGCGGTCATGGAGAGCGCGGCGGCCGTAAAAGACGCCGCGCCCGCGCTCCGCGGAGAACTTCTGGACGCGCTGGCGGCTTCGGACGGCGCAAACGGCAACCTTCTGCTCCTGAACGGCGGATTCGCCTCCGCACCGTATGCGCTCGGCGACACCGTAGGACCGGAATACTTCGTCCGCATGCAGGGCAGGCAGCTTTTCAAACACGCCGTGCGCCGCATGGCCGGTGCCTGCACCCGAATTCTGGAGCGCAACGGGCTCAGCGTGCGTGACGTCGACCTTTTTGTCCCCCATCAGGCCAACCTGCGCATCATAGAATCGCTGTTCGCCCACCTGGGCGCGGACATGGACAAAGTCTTTCTGAACGTGCAGAAATACGGCAACACCTCGGCGGCATCCATACCCATAGCCTTGAGCGAAGCCGTCAACGAAAAAAGGGTGGGCAAAGGCAGCCTGGTCCTCGCCGCCACGTTCGGCGCGGGGTTGACCTGGGGAACGGCGCTCCTGAAATTCCGGGGGTCGGCCTGAGCCGGCGCAAGGCAGAACATTGGAGTCGAACTTTCATGTTCGTGTTCTACCGGCGCGGCGATTGAAACTCTTCCTAAAGCGGACTATGCTCGGCTCGCCGCCGATGCGGAACGGAAAAACATAATGGACAAGAACATGCTTACGGCTGTGGTGACGGGCGCCTCGCGCGGCATCGGCAGATGCACGGCGGCAACGCTCGGCAGGGCCGGGTACCGGGTGTACCTGACCTACGCGAACAAGGCGGACGAAGCCGAAACAGCGGTCGGGGAAATCCTCTCCGCCGGGGGCAGTGCCGCCGCCTTTCGTCTGGATGTGGCCGACGCCGCGGCCGTTACACATTTTTTTCAAAATGAAATCAAGGACAAGGTCGACCTGCACATCCTTGTCAACAACGCGGGCATCGTCAAGGACGGTCTGCTGGCGCGCATGAAAGACGAAGATTTTGACAAAGTGCTGGCGGTTGATTTACAAGGCGCGTTCACCTGTTTGCGTGAAGCGGCCAAAATCATGATGCGCAGGCGCGCGGGGCGCATTGTGAACATCAGTTCCGTGTCCGGGCAGACCGGCAATGCCGGGCAGGCCAATTACTGCGCGGCCAAGGCCGGGCTCATCGGGCTGACCAAGGCGGCGGCGAAGGAACTCGCCGTGCGGGGCATCACCGTCAATGCGGTGGCCCCCGGATTCATTGAAACGGATATGACCCTGTCCCTGTCCGGCGCGGTCAGGGAACAGATGCTGAAAAATATTCCGGCACAGCGCTTCGGCAGTCCCGAAGAGGTGGCGGAGGCCGTATTGTTCCTTGCCTCGGACAAGGCCGGGTATATAACGGGACAGGTGCTTGCCGTAAACGGCGGCATGTATTGTTGACGCAAAAGAGCGCGGACCGCGTCCGGGCGGCGGCGAACGGGTGAAGCAGCGAACACTTTGGAGGACACATGTCTGTTGAAGAGAAGGTTAAAAAAATCATCATGGACCAGCTTGGCGTTTCCGCCGACGAAGTCACACCCGAGGCGTCTTTCGTGGAAGACCTCGGGGCGGATTCCCTTGACCTCACGGAATTGATCATGGCCATGGAAGAGGAATTTTCCCTGGAGATCGACGACGAGGAAGCGCAGAAACTGCTCAAGGTCAAAGATGCCGTTGCTTACGTGGAAAAACATGCCGCATGACACGCGGCCGCTGACGCAGCTTCGGCATTTTCTCCTTGTGCTTGTCGTTGGAGCAGTTCAACTTTGAAAGAGCGCCTCCCCGATGCGGGAGTCCGGGGTAAATCATTTCCCCCGGCGGGGTCCAGGGTCGCGGACACAGACTCTGCGCGGCCCCGGTCGCCGGAGGCGCAAAAAATCAACCTTGAAATGCTCCGGCGGCGGACACCGCCCGCCTGCGCGACCTTTGCGGTGTTTCTGCACTTCGTTTCGCTCCGCCGGAGCATTTCACCTGTACAACATAAACGGTGAAAGGCTCCGATCCGGCGGCAGCGCCGGTATGTATCGCCTTTTCCTCCGGATACTCGCGGAGCATCCGGCAGGCTACCTTTATTGAAGGATTCCGGCTATGACCCGAAAACGCGTTGTGGTAACCGGCCTGTCCGCCCTCTCCCCCATCGGTGCCGACATGGCCGAATCCTGGGAGAACCTGCTCGCCGGAAAATCAGGAATAGCGCCGATCACGCTGTTCGACGCCTCCCGCTTCTCCGCGCGCATAGCCGGGGAAGTCAAAAATTTCAATCCGGAAAATTACGGCATCCCGATGAAACAGGCCAGGCGCATGGACCGTTTCGTCCAGTTCGCCGTGGCGGGCGCGACGATGCTTATGAAAGACGCCGCCTTCAGCGTCACCGACGACAACGCCCAGGACCTTTCCGTATTTCTCGGCGTCGGCCTCGGCGGACTGAAAACCATAGAGGACTTCCACTCCAGGCTTGTTGAGGCCGGCCCGAACAAGGTTTCCCCGTTCATGATCCCCATGCTCATTTCCAACATGGCGCCGGGGCAGGTTTCCATTTTTACCGGGGCCAGAGGCCAGAACATGGTGGCCACCAGCGCCTGCGCCTCCGCCCTGCACGCGATCGGCTACGCCTATTCCGAGATCCTGCTGGGAAGAACGGAATACGCCGTGACCGGAGGCGTGGAAGCCACCGTAACCCCGATGGGCATTTCCGGCTTCACGGCCCTGAAGGCCCTGTGCACGGAAAACGACGAACCCGAAAAAGCTTCGCGCCCCTTTGACCTGCACCGCAGCGGCTTTGTCATGGGCGAAGGCGCGGCCATGCTCTTTCTGGAAACCTTGGACTCCGCGCAGCGGCGCGGCGCGAAAATTTATGCGGAAATCGCCGGCTTCGGCGCAACCTGCGACGCCTTTCACATGACCGCGCCGCGCGACGACGGCGAGGGCATGGCCGGAGCGATGCGCAGGGCTGTTGCCGATGCGGGACTCACGCCGGACGCGGTGGACCACATAAACGCCCACGGCACCTCCACGCAACTCAACGACATGGCCGAAACCAAAGCCGTCAAGGCCGTCTTCGGCGAACGGGCCTATGATATTCCCATCTGCGCCAACAAAAGCCAGATCGGACACCTGTTGGGCGCAGGCGGCGCCATCGAAAGCGCCTTCTCCATACTCGCGTTGCGCCACGGCATTATTCCGGGAACCATCAATTACGAAACGCCGGACCCGGACTGCGACCTGAATTACATGGTGGAAGGGCCGAAAGCGATCCAAGCGGAGTACGCCCTGTGCAACTCCTTCGGCTTCGGCGGCACCAACGCCTGCATACTCTATAAACGCCGCAGCGACTGACCTCGGCCGCGCCCGGCGCCGGCATCCTGCGCGGCGGCGGCGGCTTTACCGCTCAAGGAATAATTCATGGACGAACTCTTGCTCCGCGACCCGGCCGTTGCCGAAGCCGTCTACAAGGAAGCCCGGCGTCAACTCACCCGGCTGGAACTCATTGCTTCGGAAAACTTTGTTTCCCAGGCCGTGCGCGAAGCCCAAGGCAGCGTTTTCACGCACAAATACGCGGAAGGCTACCCCGGCAAACGCTATTACGGCGGCTGCGAATACGCGGATATTGCGGAAAACCTGGCCATCGAGCGGGCAAAACGCCTGTTCGGCGCGGACTATGTCAATGTGCAGCCGCACTCCGGCAGCCAGGCCAACATGGCCGGCTACATGGCGACGATAGAACCGGGCGCGACCATCCTCGGCATGAATCTCACCCACGGAGGACACCTGACCCACGGCAGCCCGGTGAACTTTTCCGGCATGCTGTACAAATTCACGGCATACGGCGTGAACAGGGAAACAGGCCGGATAGATTACGACGAACTGCGCGCGTCGGCCCTGCAACACCGCCCGGCCCTTATTGTCGCCGGCGCCAGCGCATACCCGCGCACGCTGGATTTCCGCCGTTTCCGCGCCATAGCGGACGAAGTCGGCGCCGTACTCCTGGCGGACATGGCGCACATAGCCGGGCTGGTTGCCGCCGGCCTGCACCCGACGCCGGTAGGTCACGCCCAGGTGGTCACCACCACAACGCATAAGACCTTGCGCGGGCCGCGCGGCGGCATGATCCTGGCAGGCGAGGCGTTGGGCAAAACCCTGAACAGCAAAATTTTTCCCGGCATTCAGGGTGGGCCCCTCATACACGTCATCGCCGCCAAAGCTGTATCCTTCGGCGAGGCTCTCAAGCCGGAATTCAAACGCTACCAGGAAAAAGTGCTGGCAAATGCGTCCGCGCTGGCCGTGGAACTGGACTCCGCCGGGTTCACCCTGGTGTCCGGTGGCACGGACAACCATCTGCTGCTGATTGACCTGAGCAATAAAAACATCACGGGCAAAGACGCCGAACAGGCCCTGGACGCCGCGGGCATCACGGTCAACAAGAACACGGTGCCCTTTGAAACCAGGTCACCGTTTATTACGTCCGGCATACGTCTCGGCACCCCGGCGCTGACGACGCGCGGCATGGACGAGGACGATATGCGGCGCATAGCAATCTGGATTGCGGAAGTCGTCGAGTGCGCATCCGATGCCTGCCGTCTGGCGGCAATAGGCCGGGAGGTCGAAAAATTCGCCGGCGACTTCCCCCTCTTTGCCTGGTAAAGCCGATTTCGAATTAAAATTGCTGTAATTTTATCCGGAATCGGAACAGCGCGACAGGCCGGCAAGGATACCTTGCTACTCACTTATAGAGATTTCAGCGCGTTACCTATGAGGGGAGTCGGCCTGAATAATGCAAGGCCGACCGGGAAAGCATCGACCTTGCTCCGGTTCAGGTCGACCCCGGCAGGGTTTGGGACGGCGCCCCGTTTAATCAGTGTTTTCCTAAGAACGGCGCTGTTGTGCCGCTTTCAGACACAGGTCCACGCTCTCCATGTCGCGACTCCCCTGGCCGGATTACTTTATGAACATCGCCCGACTGGTATCCGAGCGATCTACCTGCCTGCGCCGAAAAGTAGGCGCCGTGGCCGTCATGGAAAAGCATATCCTGGCCACCGGATACAACGGGGCGCCGCGCAACATGGCCGACTGCCTGGAACTCGGTTGCAAACGCGAGCTGCAGGGCATACTTTCCGGACAGGGACATGAACTGTGCAGAGGGTTGCACGCCGAGCAAAACGTCATTATTCAGGCTGCCGTCCACGGCGTGCGGCTTGAGCACTCCGTGATTTACTGTACACACCAACCCTGCGTGATCTGCGCCAAAATGCTTATAAACTGCGGGGTGTCGGCTGTATATTTCGCGCAGGCCTACCCCGATCCCCTGTCCGAAAGTTTTTTCGCGGAAGCCGGAATTCCCCTGACCAAACTCGAACCGTCCCCGGAGCCTCCATGCCGCATGCCGATCACCCCTACCGCAAGCTGATGCTGCAGGCTGTCGAACTTGCGCTGGAGTATAAATTCCTGACCAGACCCAATCCCTGTGTAGGGGCTTTGCTGGTCAAGGACGGCATCGCGGCGGCACACGGCGTCCATAAAGGCGCCGGCTTTCCGCATGCGGAAATTGAAGTCCTGGAAGACGCCGCCCGGAAAGGCGTCAATCCCGTGGAATGCACCATGCTGGTCACCATGGAACCGTGCCGGCATCAGGGCAGAACCCCGCCCTGCACCGAAGCGATTGCGGCAGCCGGGGTAAAAAAATTGATGGTGGGAACCCTCGACCCCAACCCTGAAGCCTCGGGTGGAGCCGAAATCCTGCGCTCCAGAGGACTATCCGTCGAAGTCGGCGTTGCGGAACAGGAATGCCTTGACCTTATTGACGATTTCATCACCTGGCAGACCACCGACCTGCCCTATGTCCTGCTGAAGCTGGCCGGGACCCTGGACGGGCGCATCGCCGCGCGTACCGGTCATTCCCAATGGATAAGCTCGCGCGCGTCGCGGATTGCAACGCATCAACTCAGGCGCCGCGTGCAGGCCGTCTTGATCGGCGGCAACACCTTTTACCGTGACAACCCCAAGCTGACCTGCCGGCTCGACGACCCGGACCTGCCCGAAGCCGGGGAAGAGGAACAACCTCTGGCTGTGGTCGCAACCTCACGCCTGCCGGATACCGGACAAAACATGCATCTTCTCCGGCACAGGGCGGAGAAAACCATCGTGTGGACCACCGCCGCGGCCGCGGCCGGCCCCAAGGCCGAAGCCCTGCGCCGCCTCGGCGTGCGCGTGATCGGCCTGCCGTCCAAGGCCGGACCGGCGCTGCGCGGCCGCAGCGTGCGGGCGGAACTGGACGTCAGGGAGGGACTGGCAGGCTTGCGCAGGGATATGGACTGCGGCTATGTGCTTTGCGAAGGCGGGGGATGCCTGGGACTGGCCCTGTTGGACAAGGGGCTGGCCCGCGAATTTCTGCTGCATCTGGCCCCTAAAATTTTGGGCGACGGCGAAGCCGTGCCCCTTTTCGACGGCCGCGCCCCCATGCACATCGATCAGGCCCTGCAACTGCGCATAACCGATACCGCCCGTTTCGGAAACGATGTGATGCTTGCCTTGCGCCCCGCAGTGCAGGACGCGGCAGAGGGCGAAGGCAGAAACTGATGCTTGCCGGCAGGCCGCGGACGTGACGGTTGCCTTACGCCGCGCACGGCAGGATGCGGCAGAAAATAAAGGCGGGAACTGATGTTTACAGGGTTGGTCACAGGCATGGGCGAAACGTCCGACATTGTTCCCGGCGCGGGCGAGGCGCGCTTCACCGTTCGCCCCCTTTTCCCGGTCGATGACTGGAAAAAAGGCGAAAGCATCGCGGTCAACGGCGTCTGCCTGTCGGTCGAAACCTTCGGCCGGGATTTTTTCACGGCCTATGCCTCGCAGGAAACATTGCGCGCAAGCAACCTCGGCGAACTGCGCAAAGGCGACAGGGTAAACCTTGAGCGGGCGCTGGCCCTCGGGGATCGCCTGGGCGGACACTTGGTAAGCGCGCACTCGGACGCTGTGGCCGTGGTGGAAAGCGTGCGGCCGGCAGGATCCTCCACGCGCATACGCGTCGGCTTCCCAGGGGAATTTTCCTCCATGGTCATCCCCAAAGGCTCTGTGGCCCTTGACGGGGTAAGCCTTACGGTCAACGCGTGCGGACAGGGTTTTCTGGAAGTCAACGTCATTCCGGAAACCTTGGCGACAACCACCGTCGGTTCCTGGAAAAAAGGCCGGCGGGTCAACTTTGAAACGGATATGCTGGGCAAATATGTGGCGGGCATACTGGGCCGGACGGCCGGAAACGGAAACGGCCTGAGCCTGGGCCTGTTGCGCGATTACGGATTCTGACGCCGCCGGAGCGCTGCAACTTGAACATTCGATATGCTTCGCGGCGCGAAGCGAAGTGCTGCAACGCCCGCAAGATCGACGCAGGCGGGCTTTGCCCGCCGCTGAACTGCAACCGCAACGCATAAATATTCAGGGGAGAATACCATGCCTTTATGCAAGGTCGAGCAAGCTATAGAAGAAATCCGCCGGGGCCGCATGATCATTCTGGTGGACGACGAAGACCGCGAAAACGAAGGTGACATCACCGTGGCCGCCGAGTTCTGCACCCCGGAAATCATCAATTTCATGGCCACATACGCACGCGGGCTTATCTGCCTTCCCATGTCCCCGGAGATGTGCGACAGGCTGCGCCTGCCGCTCATGACCCAACACAATGAAGCCGGTTTCGGCACCAATTTCACCGTTTCCATAGAAGCCCGCCACGGCGTGACCACGGGCATTTCCGCCTTTGACCGCGCGACCACGATCCGGACGGCCGTTGCCGACGACGCCAAACCCGAAGACCTTGTCGTGCCGGGACATATTTTTCCGTTGCGCGCCAAAAAAGGCGGCGTCCTCGTCCGGGCCGGACAGACCGAAGGCGGCGTGGACCTCGCCGCCCTGGCCGGCCTCAAACCCGCCGCCGTCATCTGCGAAGTGTTGAAGGACGACGGACACATGGCCAGAATGCCCGATCTTACGACCTTTGCCGAAAAACACGGCCTCAAGATAGCAACCATCAAGGATCTCATCCGTTACCGCATGCAACGCGGCATTCTTTCCGTAAAACGCATCGCCGAAGCCGAACTGCCCACCATGTACGGAAAATTCGTCATCATAGCCTATCAGAACGAACTGCACGAAGACACGCACGTAGCGGTCGTCAAGGGTACGCCGAACAGCAGCGAAGCAACCCTGGTGCGGGTCCACAGCGAATGCCTGACCGGCGACGTGCTCGGTTCCCTGCGCTGCGACTGCGGCGGCCAGATTGCGGCGGCCCTGACGCACATCGAGCGGGAAGGATGCGGGGTCGTGCTCTACATGCGCCAGGAAGGCCGCGGCATAGGGCTGGCCAACAAGCTGCGCGCCTACGCCCTGCAGGATAAAGGACAGGATACCGTAGAAGCCAACCGCGCCCTCGGTTTCCAGGCGGACCTGCGCGACTACGGCATCGGCGCGCAAATTCTCGTGGATCTCGGCATCCGCAAGATGCGTCTGATGACCAACAACCCCAAGAAAATCGTCGGCCTGGAAGGCTACGGTCTGGAAGTCACGGAACGCGTCCCGCTGGAACTGGAAGCCTGCGCGTTCAACCACGACTACCTGCGCACCAAAAAGGAAAAAATGGGCCACCTTTTACGGCTTGACGGACACGACGATTGCGGCGAGAACAGAGCCCCCGGCGAGATAAGCGGAGAAACGCCGCACTGAAAATCCACAGGGCCGCTCCGGGCAAACCCCGGACGCGCCCCTGCCGAAGCAGCCCGCAGGCAAAGGGAGATACCATGTCCGGCACAAAAACTGCCCATATCCGCACCATTGAAGGCAAACTCAGCGCGGGCGGCCTGCGCGTCGCCGTCGCGGCCGGCCGTTTCAACGACATCATCGTCGAACGGCTCATTGGCGGCGCAATCGACTACCTCACGCGGCACGGGCTTGAACGCGAGAATATAACCCTTGTGCGTGTCCCCGGAGCGTTTGAACTGCCCCTGGTGTGCCGCAAGCTGGCCCGAAGCGGCAAATTCGACGGCATCGTCGCCCTCGGCGCGGTCATCCGCGGCGCTACCCCGCATTTCGACTTTGTGGCCGCCGAAGCGACAAAGGGGCTGGCCCAGGTGTCCCTGGACAGCGGCGTGCCCGTCGGGTTCGGCCTCCTTACCACGGACAACGTGGAACAGGCCGTCGAACGCGCCGGGTCCAAATCCGGCAACAAAGGAGCGGACGCCGCCGCCGCCATGCTGGAAACCGTACGCGTGCTTGAACAGATAGTATGACGGGAAGCAAAAAAAAATACCGCAGGGCGGAGCGGGCCTTTGCCTTCAAGGTGCTGTACGGCATGGATTTTACCCCCGCCGGGTCGGAAGCGGCGCTGCTCGCCGCCTTTCTGAACTCACCGGGTCGCCCCGAAGACTTTGATCCTGAAAACAGCTACGCTTGGGAACTGGTCCTGGGCATCTGGAAGGAACGCGACCGCCTCGACGCGGCCCTGGACTCCCTGGCCCGCAACTGGCGCATTGAACGCATGGGGAAGGTGGAAACCGCCATCCTGCGCATCGCCCTCTTTGAACTGCAAAGCAATAATCCCGATGTTCCGCCCAAAGTCGCCATCAATGAAGCCGTGGAACTGTCCAAACACTACGGCAACGACAAGTCCGGCGTCTTTGTGAACGGTCTGCTTGACACGGCAGCCAAAAACCCGGACAACGGCGCTCCTGCCTGTCAAGGAATTTCTGATGAAGTACAATCCACAAGAAATTGAAGTCAAATGGCAACAGTTCTGGGAAGAGAACAAATTTTTTCATTGCGGCGAAACAAGCGATAAACCAAAATATTATTGTCTTGAAATGTTTCCCTACCCTTCGGGAAAAATTCACATGGGACATGTGCGCAACTACGCCATCGCCGATGTGCTTGCGCACTTCAAAAGAATGCAGGGATACAACGTCCTGCACCCCATAGGCTGGGACGCTTTCGGACTGCCTGCGGAAAACGCGGCCGTCAAAAGCGGCACACACCCGGCAACCTGGACGTACGCCAACATAGCCGACATGCGCGAACAGTTGAAGCGCCTGGGATTTTCCTATGACTGGCGGCGTGAACTGACGACCTGCGCCCCCGAATATTACCGCTGGGAACAGCTTTTCCTGATCAAGTTCCTGGAAAAAGGTCTGCTCTTCCGCAAAAAAGCTTTTCAAAACTGGTGCCCGACCTGCAATACCGTGCTTGCCAACGAACAGGTTGAAGACGGGTTGTGCTGGCGCTGCGAATCCGCCGTGGAACAAAAGGAACTCACCCAATGGTTCCTGCGCATCACGGATTATGCGGATGAACTGCTTGAAGACCTGGACACGCTGGAGGGCAAATGGCCCGAACGGGTCATCACCATGCAGCGCAACTGGATCGGCAAATCCGTCGGCGCGGAGATACGCTTTGCCGTGCAGGACGGCACCGGCACAATCACGGTTTTTACCACGCGTCAGGACACAATCTACGGCGCGACCTTCATGAGCCTGGCCGCCGCCCATCCCCTGCTGGACGAACTGGTGTCCGGGGCGGCGAACGAAGCGGAACTCAGGGCGTTCATCGCCGCCCTGCTGAACGCGGACAAACGCGAATACAGCCCGGAACCCTCCGAAAAACGAGGCATGTTCACCGGCAGGTACTGCGTCAACCCGTTCACCGGCGACCCCATGCCCATCTGGATAGCCGACTTTGTCCTGTGGGGCTACGGCACGGGCGCGGTCATGGGCGTGCCTGCCCACGACCAACGCGACTTTGAGTTCGCCCGCAAATATTCGCTGCCCGTCCGTGTGGTCATCCGTCCGGACGGCATGGAATCCCTCACCCCCGAAACCATGACCGCAGCGGTTCCCGAAGCGGGGATCATGGTGAATTCCGGCGAATTCAACGGCCTGCACAGCGAAGAAGGCAAACTGCGCATTGCCGATTACCTGGAAAAAAACAGCCTGGGCAAACGCACCGTCACCCGGCGCCTGCGCGACTGGAATGTTTCGCGCCAGCGCTGCTGGGGAACGCCCATCCCCGCCGTCTACTGTGATCGTTGCGGCATCGTGCCGGAAAAAGAAGAAAACCTGCCCGTTACCCTGCCGCTTGATATGCCGGCCCGCCCGGACGGGCGCTCCCCCTTGCCGGACAGCCCGGAATTTTACCGTTGCGCCTGCCCGCGCTGCGGCGGCGAAGCCCGGCGCGAAACCGATACTCTGGACACCTTTGTGGAATCCTCATGGTATTTTGCCCGCTATACGGACCCGCGCAACAGCGCCGCGGCCTTCGATCCGGACAAGGTCGCTTACTGGATGCCCGTGGATCACTATATCGGCGGGGTCGAACATGCCGTCATGCACCTTCTGTATGCGCGTTTTTTCTTCAAAGCCCTGCGCGACTTCGGCTTTATTCCCAAAGACCGCGTCCCCGGCGAACCCTTTTCCAAGCTGTTGACGCAGGGCATGGTGCTCATGGGCGGCAGAAAAATGTCCAAGTCCAAGGGCAACACCGTTGATCCTTCGGAAATGATAGACAAGTACGGCGCGGACACCGTCCGGCTGTTCTGCCTTTTCGCCGCCCCGCCGGAGCGCGATTTCGACTGGACGGAATCGGGCATTGAAGGGGCCTTCCGCTTTATCGGCCGGCTCTGGCGGCTGGCGGTCGGGCTTGCCGGCAGCATACCCGTCGTCGCCGCCTGCGGAGCGGGTCCGGAACACGCCGTATCGCCCAAGGCGCGCGAGCTTCGCCGCAAAGAACACGCAGTGGTGAAAAAAGCCGGGGAGGACATCGACGTCCGCTTCCAGTTCAACACGGCCATCGCTTCCGTTATGGAACTCGTCAACCTCATGTACCTGGTCAAAGACGATCTTGCGGACGACGAAGGCGGCAAGATCGTACTCGGTTCTGCCCTGTTCACCGTCCTGACCCTGCTCTTCCCCGTCACTCCCCATCTTTGCGAGGAATTGCGCCTGCGGCTCGGTTCTCCTTTCCCGCTTGCCGAAAGCCGTCGGCCCGTATACAGTGAATCCGCTCTGGCCCTCGACATGATGACGATCGTGGTTCAGGTCAACGGGAAACTCCGGGGTAAAATCGACGTCCCCACGGACGAAGTCGAAGAAGTAATCAAAAACGCGGCCTTGGCCGATGCCGGCGTTCGGAAACATATCGGCGCGCTTGCCGTAAAAAAGGTGCTCTATGTGCCGGGAAGACTGGTCAATGTGGTCGCGGGCCGACACGCCTCGTAAGGCAGGCGGGGGACCGTTCCCCCCGCAGTCCCGGCAGAGCCGCGCCGGACAACGTCCGGAAGCCTCTTTTCCGAAAAAGCGCGACTTGCGGCAAGCCGCGCAGCCCCTGCCTGCCGGCCCGTTGCTTTTCTGCCTTCTCACGGCCGCGTTCCGTTTTCTGGAAACAGCAGCGCGCCGCATGGCCGGCCTGTCGTTTTCCCGCCTCCTCACGGCCGCCCTAAGTTTTAGGGAAACAGCGCCGCGCCGGCCGGCCGGCCTGTTGCTCTCCTGCCTTCTCACGGCCGTGCTCTGCGCCGGCTGCGGGTACACCCTGGCCGCGGATTCGCCCTCGGTTCTCGGCGACGGGCTAAGGACACTGAAAGTCAAAGGTGTGGACTACCCTACGCTGCACCCCTGGCTGCCCAACACCCTGCGTTCCATACTGCGCGACGAAGTCGGGGCGCGCCGCCTGGCGCGCTGGGTAGACAGCGGACCGGCCGACTTCGCCGTACAGATCAACGTGCTCTCCTTCACCAACCGCGAATGGATCACATCGGAACTGGACACGACGCAACTTTTCGCCTCCTCGATTACCTTGGAAGCCGTAGTGTACAGCGGGACCGAAAACCGCGAAGTCTGGCGTTCCGGCAAACTCAGCTATTCCGAATACGAGGCGCAGGTTGACGAGAAAGCTCTTTCCGGGTCCATACTCAAGCAGATTGTACGCCGGCTGTGCGATGAAATGCGCAATACGTTTTGAACAGGCCGCAGGAAGACCCTGACCGCATGGCATACCCGGCCTTTCTTGTCTGCCTCTGCCCCGACAGCCGGCTTTTGCAGACCCGGCTGGAACGCCTTCTCACGCTTCACAAACCGGAAGGAGGAGGGGAGCGGCAACGTTTCGTGTTCTGGGGGGATGAGGCACTGCCTCCCGCTTTTTGGGAGCACCTGACCCTGCTCGGCCTGTTCGCGCAGCCCAAGGCCGTCATCCTGAGAAAAAGCGAAGCGTTGCCGGCCAAGGTGCTCGACGAGCAGCTTTCCCCCGTCCTTGCCGCTGCCGCAGCTCCCGACGGACGGGCGCTCAGACCGGCCATTCTGCCTCTCGTCTGCCTCGAATGCGGCTTTGAACGGGGCAGGCCCAAAGTCCCCGCGCACATACAGCGCCTGCCCTTTTACACGCTCGCGCAACAATTCAGCCTGCTGGACGTAACCCCGCCGCTTTCCGAAAGCGGGATCGCCTCCTACATCAAGGAAGAGGCCGCAAGGCTGGGACTCCGTCTCAATGCCGGCGAGCTGTCGCGTCTGGCCGCCGTGCTGCCGCCGGACGCCGCCCTGATCAGCGCGGAAACGGCAAAACTCGCCCTGCTCCGCAACGAGGACGGACAGTTGCCGGAGGATGCCGTCAATGCCGTGGACACGGCGCGCGAACTGAGCGTTTTTGAAATGATCCGCATCGTGCAGTATCATAAACGCGCCCCGGAGTTGTGGAAACGCCTTCTGGAAGACAAACTTTCCGGGGAAACAAGCGTGTTCGGATTTATCGCGCTGTTGTTGCGCGAAGCGCGCCTGCTCTGGCAAAGCCTTATGGGGCCGCCCCCGGAACTCTCGCCTCAGGCAACGGCGCAAAAACAACAGGCGGCCCGCAACCTGGGCCCCGGCGGCATCGCACGCCTGTGGGATATTGCCCTGCACGCGGAAAAAGGCATAAAATCCGGTGAACGCAGCCCGGAACAAGCTTTTGAAATGCTTGCCGCCGACCTTTTCATGCTGTTTGCCCGCGCAGGCCGGCGCAGCCCGCTTTGACAACGGGGGAAAAGGGCTTATCTATATACAGCAAGCACCAATCTGCGAGGACATAGATATGACCGATCCCCTGGTCCCTGTGGAAACGGCGGCCGCGGTTCCGTCCGCGGAAAACGCGCCGGACAGGAACAGCAACGCCGACAGTTCGGAATCCGAAACGGACAACAGGCCGGAATTCCCGAACCGCATGCCGGTCCTGCCGGTGCGCGACGTCGTCATCTTCAATTATACCATACTGCCGCTCTTCGTCGGCAGGGATACTTCCATCCAGGCCGTCGAGGCGGCCCTGCAGGGCAACCGCTACCTCCTCATCCTCACGCAAAAAGACGAACAGGTGGAAAAACCGGGCGCCGACGACCTGCACCGGACAGGCACCATAGTCATGATCATGCGCATCCTGAAGCTCCCCGACGGACGCCTCAAGCTGCTGGTGCAGGGGGTAAGCAGGGCGCGCGCCCTGGCGCTCGCGGAAGACAAAAACTTTCTGGAAGCGGAATTGCTCCCCCTCCCTGAACCTGAAAATCTGCCGGGCAACCTGGCCGTTGAAGCCCTTATGCGCGCCGCGCGCGAGCAGAGCGAACGCATCCTTTCCCTGCGGGGCATGGCTTCACCGGATATCGTCAATGTACTCAACAGTATAGAACATCCCGGTCGGCTCGCGGACCTCATAGCTTCCAACCTGCGGCTCAAACTCTCCGAAGCCCAGGAACTGCTGGAATGCCTTGACCCGGTCAAACGGCTCAAACAGGTGAACGAACACCTGACCAAGGAAGTGGAAGTGGCCTCCATGCAGGCGCATATCCAGGAAACAGCGCGCGAAGGCATGGACAAGGCCCAGCGGGACTATTACCTGCGCGAACAAATCAAGGCCATCCGCAAGGAACTCGGAGAAAACACCCCGAGCGACGACAACGATACCTCAGAATTGTCCGAAGCGCTTGAAAAAGCGGGATTGCCCGAGGAGGTGCGCAAGGAGGCCGACAAACAACTCAAGCGGCTTGCGGCCATGCACTCGGAATCCTCGGAAGCGGGCGTGCTGCGCAACTACCTGGAATGGCTCTCGGAACTTCCCTGGTCGGTACTCTCCCGCGACCGCCTGAATATCGTCAAGGCCGCGAAAATACTGAACGACGACCACTACGGCCTGGAAAAAGTCAAAGAGCGCATCCTGGAATTTCTGTCGGTGCGCAAGCTCAACCCCAAGTCCAAAGGCCCTATTCTGTGCTTCGTAGGTCCCCCCGGCGTCGGCAAAACCTCGCTGGGCCGCTCCATAGCGCGGGCCATGGGCAGACGCTTCCAACGCATGTCTCTCGGCGGCATGCGGGATGAAGCCGAGATACGCGGGCACAGGCGCACCTATGTCGGCGCGCTTCCGGGGCGCATCATCCAGTGCATCAAGCAGGCGGGAACGCGCAACCCCGTCATGATGCTTGATGAAGTGGACAAAATCGGCACGGACTACCGGGGCGATCCTTCATCGGCACTCCTGGAAGTACTGGACCCCGAGCAAAACAACAGTTTCAGCGACCATTTTCTCAATGTGCCGTTTGATTTGTCCAAGGTCATGTTCATCTGCACGGCCAACCACCTGGAAAGCATTCCCTCGCCGTTGCGCGACCGCATGGAGATTATCCGCATACCCGGGTACACGATGCAGGAAAAACTCGGCATAGCCGAACGCTACCTGATCAAGCGCCAAGCCTCGGAAAACGGTTTGCGCGGCAAGGACTTCCATTTTGAAAAAGACGTGCCGGCAAGCATAATCAGAGGCTACACCCGCGAGGCCGGCGTCAGGAACCTGGAGCGTGAAATCGGCGCGGTATGCCGCAAGATAGCCCGCAAAAAAGCCGAGGGCATGAAAAAATGCTTTACGGTGAGCACGGCGACGCTGAAAGAACTGCTGGGCGCGCCGAAGTTTCTCGACGACGGACCGGAGCAGCATATAATTCCGGGGCTGGCCCTGGGGCTGGCCTGGACGCCGCACGGCGGCGAAGTGCTCAATGTGGAAGTGTCCACCATGCAGGGCAAGGGCGCGCTGACCCTGACCGGACAACTCGGCGACGTGATGAAGGAAAGCGCCCACGCCGCCGTCACCTATGCCCGCAGCAATGCCGCCAGGCTCGGCATCGATCCCAAGTTCAACAACAGAATGGACCTGCATGTGCATGTGCCGGCGGGAGCTACGCCCAAGGACGGGCCGTCGGCAGGCGTGACCATGGCAACAGCTCTGATCTCCGCCCTGAGCGCGACGCCTGTGCGTTCGGGGCTGTGCATGACCGGTGAAATTACCCTGCGCGGCCGGGTTCTTCCGGTCGGGGGCATCAAGGAAAAGATACTCGCCGCCGTGGCCTGGGGCATACCGGATGTCATCATCCCCAAGCAGAACAACAAGGACCTTGAAGAAATCCCCGGAGATTTGCTTGCGCAAATCAAGGTCCACCCCGTCGACGGGCTGGACGAGGTGCTGAAAATCGCCTTTCCGGAAGAGCACGCGCAGGTCGATGCGCCCCTGATATGCGTAAAAAAATTCGCGCAGACCGGCTCCTCCATGAACAGGGGCTTGCCGAAAGCCGGGAGCAGGCCAAGCGCCTGATCATGGCCGGCCGGGTCCGCACCGTACAGGACCGGGCCGAAATTCCGATGGATAAACCGGGCGGACTGTTCCGGCCCGAGCGGAACCCGGTCGGGACTCCCGTGGACAAGCCCGGCAGACTGTTCCCGTCCGATATCCGCTTCGCGGTCACGCCGGGGGAGCGTTTTGTCGGGCGCGGCGCGTACAAGCTCCTGACGGCCATAGAACATTTTTCCCTTGACGTGACCGGGTTCGTCGTCCTGGACGCCGGGGCCTCGACCGGGGGCTTTACGGACTGCCTCCTGCAGCACGGCGCGGCCAGAGTCTATGCCGCAGATGTCGGCAGGAACCTGTTGCACGAACGCCTGAGGTCCGATGCGCGCGTCATCCCTCTGGAAGGCGTCAACCTGCGTCTGGCGGGTGCCTCGCTGGTGCCAGAGGATCTGGACATGGTCACGGCGGACCTGTCGTTCATTTCCCTGACCTTGGTCCTCGGCCCGTGTACGCGGCGCTTAAAAAACAACGGCCTGCTGGCCGCTCTGATCAAACCGCAGTTTGAGGCCGGGCCGGGAGCGACGGTGCGCGGCGTCGTGCGCGACCCTGCCGTGCGCGAGGCCGCCGTCGACAAAGTGTCGGCTTTTGTCCGCGACACTCTGGGCATGCGGCTTCTGGGCATTGTCCCGTCGGCCGTCAAAGGCGCCGAAGGCAACCAGGAATACATGGCCGTGTGGCGTTTCAATCCACATCCGGCCCCGCCCGCCGGATGACTCCGCCCCGGCACTCACACGCTCCAGCCCGGACGCCGCCGGGAGCCGGCGCGGTCCTGACGGCTGTCAAGATACTAAAAATAATGAATATCAAATTTAATAGTTGTTTCAGCATTTCCCAAAATATTTTTTTATAATTATATTTAAATATGTTACATTACCAACGCGCCTGTCTTGCCGAAAAATACAAAAATAATAAACATCTTGACAACAGCAAAACGCATTTCTATCTTCTTGAATTCTATAGAACAGCTTTCTGAATACTGAAGGGCGCACCGGCACGAGGTAAACTCCCGCGCGGAGCCCGGAAAGGGGGATACCATGCCCGGCAGGCGCAAAATCATCGCGGTCGTCGACGACAGCACCCTTATTCTGAAAGCGGCCAGAACCGCTCTCATGGATGAGTATGACGTCATTACCCTGCCCGGCGGGCCAAAACTCTTTGCCATGCTGGCCCAAAGTCCCGCACTTCCCGACCTGATCCTGCTCGACGTCATTATGCCGGGCCAGAACGGTTACGAAGTCCTCAAAATCCTGAAAAAAGACAAAAACACCGCGGAGATTCCGGTCATTTTCCTCACCGCGCAGGCAGACAAGGAAAGTGAACTGATCGGCCTGTCCCTGGGCGCGGTGGATTATATGAGCAAACCCTTTACTCCCCATTTGTTGAAAAAACGCCTGAGCATACATTTGTTGTTGGAACAGCAGAAAAGAGAACTCCGGGAGATAAATGAAAACCTGAATGTGCAGGTTCGCAAAAAAACGGAAACCATATGCAACCTGCAGGCGGCCGTGGTACGCATGATGGGTGATGTCGTGGAATACCGGGACTACACTACCGGCGGCCACGTGACACGCACCACACAAATACTTTCGGCGCTTATAGACAATATACCGTGGGACAGCGCGTATGCCGCGACCCTGCGGGAGTGGGATATTCCCATGTTCCTGCAATCCTCCCAACTGCACGACATCGGAAAAATCAGCACCCCGGATATGATTCTGCTCAAGCCGGGGCCCTTGACCGTTGACGAACGCGAGGAAATGAAAAGGCACGCAAGCGTGGGCGCGGACATTATCGCCAAATTGCAGGATGAGGTCGAAGGCAGCGATTTTCTGGAACACGCCAAAATTATGGCCGCCACGCACCACGAACACTGGGACGGCAACGGCTACCCGCAGGGGCTTAAAGACGGTGAAATCCCCCTGCAGGGGCGCATGATGGCCTTTGCCGACGTCTACGACGCCCTTGTGTCGCAGCGCCCCTACAAACAACCCTTCACGCACGGGCAGGCCCTGGACATCATCAGCGCGCAGAGGGGTAAACAGTTCGACCCGGAACTCACGGACATCTTCCTCAAAGCCGCGGAAACCTTCCGTCCGCAGTAAAGGTCCGCCCATGACCCTCAAGCATCTGCTGCGCATTGCCCGTTTCAAGCTGCTCCTGGTGTTCGTGCTGACCGTTCTGAGCGCGGCGTGCAGTTATTACATTATAAGCGGCAACATAATGATGCACAGGGACAGGGATGTGTATGCAACGCTCAACGTGACCAAACACGCGCTCGCCGCCCGCATGCAAACCATAACGTACGAACTCGGCGTTATTGCGCTGATTTTACGTGAGCGCCTGGATCAAAACGCATCCGTGGCGAATCTCCGCGCGCTGGTCTTTAAGCTGCATGAAAAAGTCGCCCGCCCCGATGTCGACAATCCTATGCAACCCTTTGATTTTACCGCGTATCTCGACGGAAAAGACTTCGTGCACCCGGACACGGCCTGCCCCATGCGCCTCCTCAAGTTACCGACTGCACTGCAACCCTGGTATATACTCTCCATACTTGGTCCCGACAAATTCATTATGACCGACCCCGTTGTGTGTCCGCAAACCCGCAAACTTACCTTCTTCATTGCACACGCCGTACGCGACTCCTCCGGGCGCGTACGCGGCGCGGCGGCGTTTGCCGTCCCTGTCGGGGGCTTCTTCGCCAAAATCTACCAAGAAACAGCCGGCGGCTTCGTTGTGCTGACCACCGCGGACTACACCGTCATGGTCCATCACGAAAAAGCGCTGCTCGGGCGCAAATTGCGGACGATAAACGCCGATTATGCGAAGCTTGTGGAGGACCTGCAAAGCGGCGTTGCGGTGCGGATGCCCGTGGTCTTGACCAATTCCGCCGGCGTCCGGAGCATGTTCTTTTTACAGAAAACCTTCAACGGCTGGCATGTGGGCTTTTCGATGAGCGAGCAGGTCTACCGCCGGGACCTCTCGACAACGGCCTTCATCCTGCTGTTCGGGGGCATCGCGACCTTTTTTGTCACCGCCTATTTCATCCTCCGGCTGAGCGCGGAAAAATACCGCTCCGACTCCGAAAACAAGACAAAAACCCTCTTCCTCGCCCGCATGAGCCATGAAATACGCACACCCCTGAACTCCATTCTCGGTTTTACGGAACTGCTGGCCCGCAAACTCATCTCCCGGGAAATGCAGGAATACACAAACATCATAAGCCAGGCCGGCAATTCACTGCTGGCGATTATCAGCGATATCCTTGATTTTTCAAAAATAGAGTCGGGAGGCTTTGCCCTGGAAAAATACGACTATAACTTTTCAAGCTTGCTCAAAGACATTATCAACATGGTACGTATCCCTATGCTGGAAAAGCATGATATCAATTTTATCGTGCGCGTCAATCCTGAAATACCGGCTGTATTGAATGGCGATGAAGTAAGAATCCGTCAAATATTTTATAACCTTCTATCAAATGCTGTAAAATATACAGAAAAAGGCTTTATACAGCTTACCGTCGGCATAGAAGAATTTCTTGAAAATAGTATTCTGCTGTCTATTCAAGTTATGGATACAGGAGTTGGTATTGGTGAAAAGGATATAAAATTTATTTTTGATGATTTTAAAAGAAGTACATCAAAGGAACATATACATATTCAAGGGACAGGACTGGGTTTGGCTATAACATGGAACCTATGTACTATGATGGATGGTACAATAACTGTTAAGAGTAAATATCATAAAGGATCTACATTCACAGCTACAGTACGTCAGCACTTTGATGATCGGACACCGACGGCGGAAATAGCGACAGCTTCGCAAATACGTATCCTGATGTTTTCCGATAATTCCATTGACATGGTTTCCCTGGAACCGGCGCTCAAGGATCTCGGAGTGGAGCACATCCATAAAGCGGCGGGAGTGCGGGAGTTTACGGACAGTCTGCAAAGTGGGGATTACGATTATGCTTTCGTCACCTCCGGGCAGGCGCGGCAATGTATTCCGCACGGCGTGCCCGGAACGTGCAAAACCCGTTTTGTCGTGGTCGGCAAGCTCGGTGAAAATGTGCCCCTGAATGCGGAGTTTCTTATTTCTCCGCCGTACTCCGTCACGGTTGCCGATGTTCTGAACGGCATGACCGGGCGCAGCGCGCCGGATGTGGAGACGGCGATGGACTTTTCCGCCCCCGAGGCCAGGATTCTTGTCGCGGACGACATCTATGCCAATCTTATGGTTGCCAAAGAATTTATCGCCCACTTCGACATCCCGACGGATACCTGCACCAACGGACGGGAAGCGGTGCAGCTTGTCATGGAAAAGCGCTACGATATTGTCTTCATGGACCACATGATGCCGGTCATGGACGGCATAGAGGCCGCTGCGGCTATCCGGCAGGCCGGTGAGGAGAATAAGAACTGCCGCGATGCGGTCATCATCGCCCTGACGGCCAATGCGGTGTCCGGGCAGAAAGAAATTTTCCTGGCCGGCGGCATGAACGATTTTCTGCCCAAACCCGTCAGGATGAACAAGCTCGCCGACATGCTCAGAAAATGGCTGCCGCCTGAAAAGCAGGTGTACAGGCCGACACGGGAAAATCAGCAAAAAAACGCCTTCATGCTCAAGGAAATAGAAGGCATCAACTTCCGCGCCGGCTTGTTGAATGCGGGAGAAAATCCGAAAGTCTACCTTGATATCCTGGCCGAATTCTGCCGGGACGGCAAACTGAAGATCCGTGAAATTCCGGACAGCCTGGAAAACGGCGATATCAAGAATTACACTATTCTCGTCCATGCCCTTAAGGGTACATGCCGCACAATAGGCGCCCTGCAGACGGCGCACCTGGCGGCAACACTCGAAAGCGCGGCCCGCAGCGGCGATACGGCCTTTTTGCCGGACAATACCCCGGCCTTTATCGAAAATCTCGGCACCCTGCTCCATAATATACAGCAGGCTTTGCAGTTGGGGCAACCGGATACCGTATACGCGGCGCTTGACATCCGTGTCTTTGAATTTGACGTGTTGAAAAAGGCGTTGCAGGAAATGGATATACACACCGTGAACTCCCTGCTGCAAAAATACGCTGCAATGAGGCTCAACAGCGAACAAAAAGAGCTTGTAGCGGAAATCGAACGCTGTATTACAGCCTTTGAATACGCAGAGGCCGTTGAAAAAATCAATGCCGTCATGCGCGGGTAAGGCGCACCATGCCTTACCATGCAGCAACACGGCGCGGGTAGCGACGGAGTCGGGAGCAACACGGCGTAGCCGGGCGCAGGCCGGCAAAGCCGCGTTGTAGAGATGCAGCATAGGGGGGAGTTTGAGGGGCGGAGCCGCTCAAACTACCCCTGAGGTGGTCCGGGGGAAATCATTTCCCCCGGCAGCCGGAGGCATATAAAATCAAAGTTGATCGGCTCTAGCGACGGGTCCTTACGGGGCGTCCGCCGCGTTCTCCGCGTCCTCCCCGGTCATCGCGACCTCCCCTGTCGTCGCGTCCGCCGCGTTCTTCACGCCCGCGCCGGGGCGGGCGAGCGGTGTCTTCGGGGTTCCAGATCATGCCGCGCGCTTCCTGCAGGACGACTTTCCTTGATGCGCGTACCCTGTCGCCGTTGATTTCGATAACCTTGACCGTCATGGAATCACCCGGCTTGACAAAATCGGCCACGTTTTCCACGCGGCCGAGATCAAGCTGGGAAACATGGACAAGGGCTTCAAGGTTCGGCAGCAATTCGACGATGCAACCTACTTCCAGGACCTTGACCACTACGGCATCGTAGTTTTTGCCGAGTTCGGCCTTGCGGTCGTAGGCCAGCACCTTTTGCACGGCCTGTTCCATAGCTTCCAGGGTAGGCGCGAAAACGGCGACCTTGCCCGAGTCGTCTATGTCTATGGACGCTCCGGTTTCCGCGGTTATGGCTTTGATATTCTTGCCGCCGGGTCCGATAATCAGGCGGATAACCTCGGGGCTGACTTCAACTTCGGTGTGTTGGGGCGCGTATTGGGACAGGGAATGCCGGGAGGCCGGGAGTACCCTGGCCATTTCGGCGAGAATGTGCAGGCGGGCTTCTCTGGCTTGAGTCAGCGCTTTGGCCATAATTTCCGTGGAAATGCCCGTCACCTTGATGTCCATCTGCACGGCGGTGACGCCGTCTGCCGTGCCGGCGATTTTGAAGTCCATGTCGCCGAGGGCGTCCTCGTCACCGAGAATGTCCGTCAGCACGATAAATTCGTCGCCTTCCTTGATAAGCCCCATGGCTATGCCGGCTACCGGCGCGACAACGGGCACCCCGGCATCCATAAGGGAAAGGCAGCCGCCGCAGACCGCGGCCATGCTTGAGGAACCGTTGGATTCCATGGTTTCGGCGACGATGCGCAAGGTAAAGGGAAAGGATTCGTCGGGCGGAAGTATGGGGCGCAGAGCTTTTTCCGCAAGCGCGCCGTGCCCGATTTCGCGCCTGGAAACGCGCACGGGTTTGACTTCGCCCACGCAATAGGGCGGGAAATTGTAATGCAGCATGAATTTCTTGGTCGCGTCCCCGACCAGGGAATCCATGCGCTGTTCATCGGTTGAACTGCCGAGGGTGGTTACGACCAGGGATTTCGTCTCGCCGCGCGCAAAGAGCGCCGACCCGTGCGCCCTGGGCAGCACGCCTGTTTCAATGGTTACGGGGCGGACCGTCTTGGTGTCGCGCCCGTCGATGCGCACGCCTTCCCGACGGATGCGGTCGCGCACAATCTTCTTTTCCATGTCGCCGAGTATGGAGGAAACGGCAGCCAAGGCGACGGCGTCTTCGGCGAACGGCGAGCCGGGGGCCGAGGCAAGGGCGGCGGCCTTGTCCCTGACCGTTTTTTTGGCCTCCCTGCGCCGCATTTTTTCCGGAACGGTCAGGGCCAGGGCCAGGTCGGCGCCTATGTGCTCTTTCAAGAAAGCGGTAATACCGCCGAGGTCCGCCTGCTCTTTCAAGACCCGCTTTTCCTTGCCCGCAAGCCGGATCAGCTCTTCCTGGGCATCAATCAGCGGCTGAATTTCCTTGTGCGCCCATTCCAGAGCTTCGGCCACCGTTGCCTCGGGCACGAAGCGGGCGTCTCCTTCAACCATGACCACCGCTTCCCTGGAAGCGGCAAAAATGAAGTTCAGTTCGCTGTCTTTCAGTTGCGGGATAGTCGGGTTGAGGACAAAGCGGCCGTCGATGCGCCCGATCCGCGCTCCGGCCACCGGCCCGGCAAAGGGAATCGAAGAGATACAGAGCGCGGCCGAGGCCCCGGTCAGGGCCAGGACATCGGAATCGTTCTCCGGGTCGGCGGAAATCACGTTGGCCAGAACCTGCACCTCATCATTGAACCCCTTGGGGAAAAGCGGACGCATGGGGCGGTCTATCAGTCGGGAAACCAGGGTTTCACGTTCCGAGGGCCGGCCTATTTCGCGCCTGAAAAAACTGCCGGGGATGCGCCCGGCAGCGTACATTTTTTCCGAATAATCCACAGTCAGGGGAAAAAATCCCTTGTCGAAATCCAGTGACTGCGAACAGGCCGTCACCAGCACAACGGTATCGCCGCACTGGATCCACACGGCCCCGTCCGCCTGCGCGGCCAGCCGTCCGGTTTCAAGGATGATTTCCCTGCCGCCGACGGCAACGTCGACGCGTTTGCATGCAAATACACTCATGATATGTTTTCCTTGGCCTTCATAAAAAAGGGATTGCGGGCATCATGCGAAGATACACCGTGTATCCCGCATGCGCCCGTTGTTGTTGTCGTCGTCATCAAGAGAGGCTATTTACGCAAGCCGAGCTTGTCCAGCACGGCACGATATCGTTGAACATCGGTTTTTCTCAGGTAATTGAGCAGGTTGCGCCGCCTCCCCACCAGTTTCAGCAGCCCCTGACGGGAATGGAAGTCTTTCTTGTGTTGCCGGAAATGTCCCGTCAAATCCTGTATGCGGGCGGTGAGCAGGGCAATCTGCACCTCGGGGGATCCGGTGTCGCCGGCATGTTTGGCGTGTTCGTCAATTACCGCTTTTTTTTGTACGGCATCCAGTACCACAGCAGTCCTCCTCCCGCCTCAGGCGGGTAGTTATGCATTCCACAGCCCGCGCGCAACGCGCAGCACCGGCGCTTCCGTCCCTTGAGGGGGTTCGGCGACGCCCAGTGCCAGGGCTTTTCCGTCCGGGTCGAGCATCAGAACCGGCAGGCCCTCCGCCGGGAAGGAATCCGCGGCAACGGGGCAGCGTATCTTTCCCCCGTACCGCACAATCCGCGCATCCTCGCGCGACAGGCGGACATGCGGGCAATCCGGCAGGGCATCGGCTATGCTCTTCAGTTTGGACGGAAAATCTTCGGGATGCTCAAGCACATCTTCGAGAGTATGCGCCTGCGCAAGCCCGAAGGGCCGGCTGTATTCCCGGGTCAGTTGTTCCAGCGTGCCGCCGCACCCTAAGCGTTTCCCCAAGCTGTGGGCCAGGGAACGTATATAGGTGCCGGAACCGCACGTCACCCGGAAGGCTATCCGTTCGGGGCCGACCAGTTCGGCCCGGCAACGGTAAACGCTTATCGGTTTTGTCCCGGCAGGGATTTCAATGCCTTTGCGCGCCGACTCATACCGGGGTCTGCCGTGGTATTTGGCGGCGGAGTATGCGGGAATCTCCTGCTCGTAGGTACCGACAAGAAAGGCACATTCGCTTTTTATGCGCGCATCGTCAACATCTTTTACGGGATGCCGCTCCACTACACGGCCTTCGGCATCCCAGGTGTCGGTCACTACGCCGAGCAGGATGATGCCGCTGTATACCTTTTCCCCCGCATCCAGAAGCGGGCCGGAAATTTTTGTAGCCTGCCCGAGCAACACTAGCAGCACGCCCTCGGCCATGGGGTCCAGGGTACCGGCGTGGCCGATTTTTTGCAGGCCGAGTCCGCGTTTGAGCGCTCGCAGGCAATCCGCCGAAGTCGGCCCCCCGGCCTTGTTGAGTACCAGCACGCCGTCCTGCGGCGGCGACATGCGGATGGTTTTGTCCATATTCCTATGCGTTCCGAAAGCAATGTACGCTTGAGAATGCCGGTGTATTTTCAAAGGATGTGCTCCAAGCAATACTAGGCATAAACCGGCACTTCGTCCAGCGCGGGAAAGAATTTTTTTGCAATTCTCTCCGCTCTGCCGTAACTATCCGCCCGGAGCAACACCATGCGCAGATACCTGCAGGGCACCCTGGACTTTTCCTGTGCCGTGTACGCCGCCGTCAACGCCATAGGTTGTGTCCGCGATCTTCGGCTGCCGGAGGCGCGCGACATCTTCAACACCACATTGGACGCCTTTGCGGCCCGCCCTTCGCTGTGGGCGGCGTTCATCCGCAACAATACGGACCATTACTGGGTGGTCCGCTACATGTTGCGGCGTTGGTCTCTGACGGCTCCCCGCCCGCAGGCGGTTTCCCGCCCCGGCGGCTTTGCCCTGCCGGTCTCCGACGCCGATGCGGAGCCGGACATCTGTTCCGCCTACCTTCCGGAGCGCCTGCCCCCGCGCGGCCCGGAAAGTCCCCCTGACCGCTTTTCGGACGCTGCGCGCCGCGAAGCAGAGGCTGTCCGCGCTGCGTTGCGGGAAGCACTGCAAGGCGGGGCAACTCCCGGCAGGGCCGTTCTGGCGCGCTTTCACCGCTTTTTGCCCGGCGTGGCATCGCCGTTGGTGTCACACTGGACATGCATCCGTTCGGCCGACAACGCGGGGTTGTACCTGAAAGACTCCAGCGCCGAAAAAGACGCCGTGCATTGCATCGGCTACTCCGACCTGCTGCCCGACGCGGGTCTGCCGAATCTGCGCATTGTGCCGGAATCGCTCTACCTGCTCACCGCCGCTTCCGCCAACTCCGCCCCCCGTTCTCCGGGTGCGCAGCCTGCGACTTCTGCCCGACTTATGAAAAGTCCCTCCTTCACCCCGCCGGCCGGCGCGGAACCGTGACTTTTGCCCGGATTATGAAAACTCCATCCTTCACCCCGGCATCCGGGCGCGGGGCCTGCGACAGTTTTTTTTTGACGTTCAGGCCGACACGGCAAAAATTCCAAAAATATATCCATACCTATAAGCGTATTACATAACTGCGCCGGGCTGAAACGCGCGTAAAAAAATTTTCCCCGAACGCTAAAGTTTTTATAGATAATGAAAAAAAAATACGTTAGCTTGACCTTGAGGGTGACGTATTGCGTCCTGCCGCCGCCGCTTGACCCTGAGGCCGGGTAAGCCGCGGGGCGGAACAGGTTGTTCGGGTGCCGAGGCCGGGCACCGGAGAGACCGGTCACGCCGCAGTGGATTTTTTGTTGCTTGTTTACGGAGAATACATGTTCAGGCACGCCGCGCACACAGCTACTTTCCGGAGAGCTTGTCCCTCCGTGATGCAGAGGCGATAATGCAACATGATGCCGCCGCCGCGACCATCGCGGCAAACGACGAGGAATTATTCACGCGCGCGAACCGGGCAGCATATCTGGATATCCTCCATACCGGCATTGACGGCATGCGCAACAAGCTGTCGAAACAGGTCTTTCCCGATGCTTTGCCGGAATTCGACGATACGGAGCAACATTTTTTCACCGCGGGGCGGGTTTCCGGTTTCACGGAGCGCGGCATCAGGGAAGAAATACCCTTTGCCGCGCGGGTTTACGACACCTTGCTGTCCGCCGTGCGCGGCGTCATGGATTCCGCCGGTACGGGCAAACCGTGCATGGATAATGTGGACAGCGCCGTTTGCGGGACAATACAAAGCCTGGAACGCAATCCGGACGCCCTGCTCTGCATCCCGCGCATACGCAGGAGGGACAATTATACCTATACCCACTGCGCCAATGTCGCCGTCCTGCTGGCGGCTTTTGCGTTGCGCTCCGGAGCGGACGAGAAACATGCAGCCACCTGCGCTCTGGCCGGTCTTCTGCACGATCTGGGCATGGCCCTGCTGCCGGTTGCCCTGCTCACCGCGAAACGCAAACTCAGCGATACCGAAAAGGCCCTGGTGAAACGCCATCCCATGCTCGGCTGTGAACTCATGTCCGCCGGCGGGAGCGCGTACGACGAAACCGTCAAGGCCGCCCTTGAACACCACGAGCGCTATAACGGTTCAGGTTATCCCAAGGGTCTTTCAGGCGAATCCATATCCGATATAGGACACATCACGGGCATAGCCGACACCTATGACGCGCTGTCCAGCCGCCGGCCGTACAAAGACGCGCTGTACCCTCACCGCACCCTGGGAGTTATGTACCAGATGCGCAAAAAGCAATTCCACCCGGTCATTCTGGAACAATTTGTCCGTCTTGTGGGCATTTATCCGGTCGGCAGCGTGGTGGAACTGCAGGACGGGTACAGGGGCGTGGTCACGGGCAGCAATTACACCAATCCCATACTGCCCGTCGTCACTCTGGCCCTCGACCCGGACGGACACGCCATGTGCCTGCACGAATGCGATCTGGCCAAGGACGGCGTCGCGGGCATAGCCCGTTGCCTGCCTCCGGAAACTTCCGGCATAGATCCCTGCAAGGTCCTCGGCATCCCGGCCTGACGGCCGGCCGAGGCAGTTGCGGGGACCGATGTGCCGTTGCCCCGCGTTCAGAATATTTCAACTTTGATTTTATATGCCTCGGCGGCCGGTACTCTGTTCCTGACCCTCGGTCTGAGCCGGCGCAAGGCCGAACATCGGAACATGCAGTAGTGTTTAGAGCAATTTCAGAATGAAATTGCTCTGGCGGCCGCGTGAGCGGACGCCCGCCGCGAAGGCGCAAGCGCAATTTATTTGCGCGGTTAAGCGCCTAAGCGAGCGTAGTTCAAATAGAACCGGATGAGTAATCTCAAAGTGGTAATGCTCTAATATATGCCTCCGGCGGCCGGGGGAAATGATTTCCCCCGGACCCCCTCATAAAAAAATCCCGATGCTTTTCCCCTTACCGTCATGCCGGTTTCAGCGCCGGCTCCACGTGCAACCATGAAGGATACCCCGTGAGCAACGAACCGGACAAAATAATCTATTCCATGATCCGCGTGTCCAAGAGACACGGTCAAAAAGAAGTTCTCAAGGATATTTCGCTTTCCTATTTTTACGGAGCGAAAATCGGCGTCCTGGGCCTGAACGGCTCCGGCAAAAGTTCCCTGCTCCGCATCCTGGCGGGCGTCGACAACGATTTCGACGGAAAAACCGTCCTCGCCCCGAACCTGAGCATCGGCTTTCTGGAGCAGGAACCCCTGGTCAACGAACAGCGCACTGTACGCGAAATCGTGGAAGAAGGCGTCGCGGATCTCATTGCCGTCCGCGATGCCTTCGATGCCGTCAACGCCAAGTTTGCCGAGCCTCAGGAGCCGGATGAAATGGACGCGCTTCTGGCGCGCCAGGCGGAAATTCAGGAGCAAATGGACAACAAAAACATCTGGGATCTGGATTCGCGCCTGGAGATGGCCATGGACGCCCTGCGCTGCCCGCCGCCCGACACACCCGTCCAGGTTGTCTCCGGCGGAGAACGCCGGCGCGTCGCCCTCTGCCGCCTGCTTCTGACCGCCCCGGACATCCTGCTCCTGGACGAACCCACCAACCACCTCGACGCCGAATCCGTAGCCTGGCTTGAGCGTTACCTGCAGAGCTTCCCCGGAACCGTCATAGCCGTGACCCATGACCGCTATTTTCTGGACAACGTGGCCGGCTGGATATTGGAACTCGACCGCGGACGCGGCATTCCCTGGAAAGGCAACTATTCCTCCTGGCTCGAACAAAAGCAGAAACGCCTGACGGATGAGGAAAAAACCGCTTCCGAGCGCGCCAAAACCCTGCAGCGCGAACTGGAGTGGATACGCATGGCGCCCAAGGGGCGTCACGCCAAAAGCAAGGCCCGCATTCATGCCTACGAGTCCCTGCTCTCCCATGAAGCCGAACGCCGCGCCCCGGACCTGGAAATTTATATTCCCCCCGGACCCCGCCTGGGCAAGCTTGTCGTTGAGGCCGACAATGCGGCAAAGCGCGCAGGCGACAAGCTTCTGGTCGAAAATCTGAATTTCTCCGTGCCGGCGGGCGCCATAGTCGGCATTATCGGCCCCAACGGCGCGGGCAAGACCACCCTGTTCCGCATGATCGCCGGCCGCGAAAAGCCGGATTCCGGTGTCTTGCGCATCGGCGACAGCGTGAAAACAGCCTGGGCGGACCAGAGCCGCGAAGCCCTGACCCCCGGCAAGAGCGTCTATGAAGTCATCGGCGAAGGCCGCGAGGTCATCACCCTGGGCAACCGGGAAATAAACGCGCGCGCCTACTGTTCCCGCTTCAACCTCAGCGGGCAGGACCAACAAAAGAAGGTGGACACCCTCTCCGGCGGGGAAAGAAACCGCGTGCACCTGGCGCTTGTTCTCAAGGCAGGAGCCAACCTGCTCCTTCTGGACGAGCCTACCAACGATCTGGACGTCAACACCATGCGCGCGCTGGAAGACGCTTTGGAGAACTTTGCCGGCTCGGTGCTGGTCATCAGCCACGACCGCTGGTTTCTGGACCGCATTGCCACGCATATTCTGGCCTTTGAAGGGGACTCGTCGGCCGTGTTCTTTGACGGCAACTACAGCGAATACGAGCAGGACCGCAAAAAGCGTCTGGGCAAGGAAGCCGACCAACCACACCGGGCCAAGTTCAGGAAGCTGACGCGCGGCTGAGGCGTGTTGCCGTTCAACGCGCGGAAGATAGTGTCTCTCTGTGAATTTGGGGCCTTCAGACTTTATTGCGGGAAAGCCGTCCTGCTCGGCATGGTCAAACCGGACGGCGGAATGCCGTGCCGGCGCGTAGAGAAGGGTCATTCTGAGCCGAAGGCGAAGAATCTATCTTGATGCCTTTCAGAAAAAGCCGAAGACATAAAGATGGATTCTTCGCTTCGCCCGGAATGATTTTTCAGTGTCCGGGTAAGCAGCGGCCGGGATTGTCGGGCATGGCGAGATACTATAATTCAATGCGCAAGATGAAGATAGCGTCGTTATTTGTTATGTCAAAACGTCAAGTTATTATTTAAGGAAACGCTGATTTATTTTTTTGAAAAGCAAAAAGATAGATTCTTCGCTACGCTCAGAATGACAAAAGCGTAGTCATTCTGAGCCGTAGCGAAGCGAA
>JAISWB010000101.1 GCA_031271265.1 Desulfovibrio sp.
CAGTTCAAGCGCACCGTTTTGAGCGAAATGATCCTCTCCCTTCTGCGCAGACAGGAAGCCGAGCGCATCGGATTGAGCGTTTCAGACTATGAACTGAAGGCGTATATAGATACGTTTCCTGTGTTCCACGATGCAGGCGGCAAATTCGATGCGGAGCGGTATAAGACCATCCTTGCGGCCAACAACATCAATCCCGCGGAATTCGAGAGCGACAACAAAAAGGCGTTGCTTGAAGGCAAATTGCTGCGTTCCCTCGGCTTGAGCGCCCGCTTCGCCGAAGCGGAGATCAAGCAGCTTTTCAAGTTCAGCCTGGAAAAAAGAAAGGCCCGCTACGTGCTGTTCAACCCGGACGAGTATCGTGAGCGCGTCGACATCAGCGAAGAGGCCGTAGCCGGCTGGTATGAAAACAACAAGGAAAGCCTGCGCAGACCGTTACTCCTCAGTTTCGAGTACCTGAAGCTTACGCCTGCGCTCCTTTCCGGCAACTATATGCCGCAGGAGTCGGAAATTGAGGAATTCTACAAGAATTCTCCGCAAGATTTCATGCGTCCGGCATCCTATACCGCATCGCATATTTATATTGCCGCTCCTCCCGAAGGGTCCACTGAACCTGATGCCGCGAAGCAAGTCGCCGAGGCCTCGGAAACAATAGGCAAACTCGGCGCGCGGCTCAAGGCCGGTGAAGATTTCGCAACACTGGCCAAGGAATATTCGCAGGATCCGGAAACAGCCTCCGCAGGGGGGTTGCTGCCGCCGCTTGAAGAAGGGCAGAGTTATGCCGAGGAATTCGACAAGGCCGCCCTGGCCTTGGCGCCGGGACAGATCAGCGATCCCGTGCGGACCCGTTACGGTTTTCACCTCATCCGTCTTGAGAACAGGACAGAAGCCGCCGTCCTGCCGCTGGACGAGGTGCGCGAGGACATCAGGGCCGCCCTTGCCCTGGAAAAGGCCGAGGCCGACTTCCCCAATGTGGAAAAAAAGGCCGAGGACGAACTGACGGCCGGCGCATCCCTGGAGAATACGGCGGCGGCGTTCAAGCTCGCTCCGGAAAAGCGCGCCATGGTGAGCCTGGAAGAAGCCGTGACGACATTGTCCCTGCGTGAGGAGTCCCGGCGCGCCCTGGAGGATGCCGCCGCCGCGGTCGCCGCCGGGGAGGCTGGCTCCATGCTCCCCGTTCCCCTGGATATCACCGGCGGGATCGCTCTGATCCGCATCGGCGAGGCCGCGGCTTCGCGTATTCCCTCCATTGAGGAAGCGCGTACCGGCATCATTGCCGCATTGCGTACCGAAGGTGCCGAAAAACTGGCCCGCGCCGACGCTGAGCAAGCCCTGCCCGCGTTCAGCGGGCGCGACCTGCCCGAAGCCTTTAAGGACAAGGCGGCGGAGAGTACTCCCGGCCTGCGCGTTTTCCCCACCCTTGACCCGCTGGGCGCCGTCCCGGATCTGGTGGACGGGATTTTTTCCTCCGACGGAGTATGGCTCCCCCAGGTGTACGACACGCCCGCAGGGCCGGTCATAGCGCAGACGGCCGGCGTGGAAGCGGTAAAAGATGAGGAATGGGATCAGCTCAAAGGTATTTTTGTTGCCCAGTACCGGCAGAGCAGGGAAGAGCAGACCGTACAGGCGTTTATGCAGAGGCTGCTGAACAAGGCCTCCGTCAGTGAAGCCCCGGACGTTTTGGACAAGATCAGCCTGCGCTGAAGCGGGGGCGTTGCGGGCGACCGGGTCGGCAACGCCCGGGGAAACGGCGTATGGATCACAAAGTACGTATGCGCAGGCGCGAGCGGGAGCGCGCCGATGGGATCAAGCACGTCACCCGCGTGGGTCTGCTGGTGAATCTGTTGCTTATCCCGGCCAAGCTCTGGGCCGGGTATGACGGCAACAGCCGGGCTGTGGTGGCCGACGGGGTACACAGCATTTCAGATTTTGCGGCGAGCCTGGTTGTTCTCATCGGAGTGCGCTACTGGACGGCACCGCCTTCCGAAAACCATCCCTACGGCTATCGGCGGCTGGAAGCGCTTATTTCATTCTGCATGGGTGCCTTGCTCGTCTTGGCCGGCATCGGCATCGTGTACGATGCCGCCGTGCAGATGTTCAATCCGTCCGAGCGGGTCGTAGGCGGGACGGCGGCACTCGTTGTGACTCTGTTCTCCATCGTGGGCAAGGAAGCGCTGTACCGCTGGACGGCCGGGAAGGGTAAAGAACTTAAATCCGATATCCTGGCCGCGGGGGCCGCGGAACATCGTGCGGACGCCTTGTCTTCGATTCCGGTGTTGGTCACCGTGGCCGTCGCCATGTGGTTTCCTTCTCTGGCAGAGCTGGAACTGTTGGGAGCGGCGCTGGTCGCTTTGCTTGTGGTGCGCGCGGCCGTAAATATCTGCCGTCAGGCTGTGCATACCCTGCTGGACGGCAATGCCGGTCCGGAAGTGAACATGCGCATAAAAGAGTTTTCGCTCGGCGTTGCCGGGGTCAAGGATATTCACAACTTGCGCTCGCGTCTGGTCGGGCAGGGGCTGCTTCTTGATATGCACGTGTCTGTGGACGAAGCGGTGAGCCTGCAGGAAGCGCACGAAACCGCGCACCGGGTCGAGGAAGCGCTGTATACGCCGGAGGCCGCGGAATATATAGGCAGAGAAATCATGGACGCCTTGGTCCATATAGATCCATGGTCCCAAAGCGTCGATGCTGCCCGGGCAGAGCCGGCCGGAAATTGACGGAACGCAGATTGGCCGGTGCTCTGCCCCCATGCCCTGCCGGGATCGACTGGAGCAGTTCAATGTTGAAAGTGCGCATCCATAAATGGATGAGTTGGCCTGAACAGGCATAAGGCTGACAGGGAATCATCGGCCTTGCTCCTGTTCAGGCCGGCTCATCATCGGGGAGAAGGTCAATCGGCCCCTGTACAAGTTTCGGAATTTCGGCTATCCGACACAAAACAACATTGCCTGTGCAGGCTGCCAAACCTGATGCCGGCGTTTTGTCCGTCGGTATGTTTCAATCCACATCCGGCTCTATTCGCCGGATGACTCCGCCCCGGCTGATAGGAGCCGGGTGGATTGCCCCCCTCCCTTCAGGGAGGGGTTACCGGGAAGGTACGCCCGGCCTGCCGGGCGTCAAGTGGGAATCTCCCTGAAGGGAGAGGTTTCAAACCATAAGGAATTTCTGATGAACCCTGAAGGAGTCTCTATGTCTGCCAAAAAAATTCTGCTTCTCGCGGGAGATTATGTTGAGGATTACGAAATCATGGTACCGTTCCAGGCCCTGCAGGCCGTCGGACATGTAGTGCACGCCGTGTGCCCCGGCAAAAAGGCCGGGGATACGGTACGCACGGCCGTCCACGACTTTGAGGGCGATCAGACCTATTCGGAAAAACGTGGCCACAATTTCACCCTAAACGCCGACTTCGACGCCGTAAAGACGGAAAACTACGATGCTTTGGTTGTGCCCGGCGGCCGCGCCCCCGAATACCTGCGCCTTAACCGGCGTCTGCTGGACATTGTGCGCGAGTTCGA
>JAISWB010000036.1 GCA_031271265.1 Desulfovibrio sp.
GCCCCTGCAAAAAGCCCGGCCGCACCCGCTGCCGGGAAAAAAACGGCACCCAGGCCGGCGCCCGCGGCCGGGAAAAGCGCCGATGAAATCATGCACCAAAAACTGGAAGAGTTCGGGCGCGATATCATTGAAAAAATGAACAAGCACGCGCTGCCTTCCCAAGGCAAAAAAGAAGTCATAAAGAACAAGGACGGCAGCTACACGGCCCGCTATGTATCTTTCGACCCGGCTTCACTTCGTGTTTCCTTCAAAAAAGCCGAACCGCCCACGGGCGCAGTGTCGCATATCGGCTATATGCACTATAGATCAAGGGAATTTTTCTGCACGGCCTCGACCGCCGAGGCGGCGGAAAAAGGCACCTTCGAGCCCAGGACCAGCAGGGGACACACCGAGCTGATCAAGTATGTGCGCGGCAAATGGTCCTATTAGTTATTCCGCGCCCCTTTGCGCGTTGCGGGGATTTGCCGACCAATCCCCGCTTTTTTTCTTGACAAAAATGCAACATTATATCATTGCATTTCTTCAGCAAGCCGCCGTCTTGGGCCGTCCGATGTTCAGAGAGCGCATCCGCTGATTTTAAGGAAGCACTGCTTGATTCTTTTCAGGGGAATGGTTTCCCTGCGTCCCGATTGACATTTCAGCGAGCCGGATATGAGGGGGTCCGGGGGAAATCATTTCCCCCGGCCGCCGGAGGCATATAAAAGCAAAGCCGGAATTTCCCGCAAGCAACCGACCATGTAAGGAAACGACCGTGAAACATCGCACAGTATTCGCCGAGGTCCTGGTCTGCGCCGCGCTGCTCGCGACGCCCGCATACGCGCACAAAGCCCACGAGCACGGCGCGGCGCGCATGAACCTGTCCGTGGAGGGGCAGGAAGTGGAAATCGAACTGGAAGTCCCCCTTGCCGACCTTACAGCCTTTGAACACGCCCCGGAAACGGATGCGGAAAAAAAGGCCGTGCGGGACGCGGCGGCGATCCTGCATGACGCCGGGAAACTGTTTATGTTCCCTGCCGAGGCCGGCTGCCGTTCGACAAAGATCTCCCTGGAATCGGACGTCCTGAGCGACGACCTGCTTGCCGCGCCCGGCGCGCGCAAAGGCACCGCCAAGCACGGCGCTGCGGAAAAAAAGGAGCGGCACGACGATCACGAAAAAGCCGAAAAACATGCCGACCTGGATGCGGAATGGACGTTCGTCTGCCGGAATCCCGAAAAGCTGCGGCGCCTTGAGGTGGGTCTGTTCAAACATTTTCCCTCGTTGCGGGAAATAGACGTACAGATGACCACTCCCGGCAAACAGGGAGCGGCGGAGCTTACCCCGCAGTCAGCAATACTCCGATGGTGACAAGCGCGGCGGACGGGGGCGCGTCCCCCGCCGTGCTGCTGGAGAACCTCGTGTTCCGCCGGCCCGGCCGGTCGCGGCCCGTGCTGGATATCCCCGCGTTTGCGGCGCGGCGCGGCGAGCAGGTGTTCATAGCCGGGCCGAGCGGGAGCGGAAAAAGCACCCTGCTCGGGCTGGTATCGGGCATACTGGTGCCGAGTGAAGGTTCGGTGTCCGTCAACGGCACGCGTCTCAACGACCTCGGCGGCGCGCAACGCGATGCCTTTCGCGGCGACCATATCGGCATTGTTTTCCAACAGTTCAACCTGATTCCCTATTTGTCGGTTCTTGAAAATGTCCTGATCCCCTGCCGCTTTTCTCTCCTGCGGCGAGCGCGGGCCGCGGCGCAGGCCGGCAGCCCGCGGCAGGCCGCGCGCACCTTGCTGGAACGCCTGGACATGCCCCCGGCGCTGTGGGACAGGAAGGCGCGCCTGTTGTCCGTCGGCCAGCAACAGCGGACGGCGGCGGCCCGTGCGCTTATCGGCAGCCCGTCCGTGCTGATTGCCGACGAGCCGACCTCTTCCCTGGATGCCGACAGACGCGCCGGCTTTCTGCGCCTGCTCCTCGGGGAATGCGCCGCAAGCGGCGCGACCCTGCTGTTCGTAAGCCACGACCCCGCGCTTGCGGACGTCTTTCCCGCCGCGCTTTTTTTGCCGGAGCTGAACAGGGCGCCGGGGGAGGACGCGGCATGACGCGTTTGGGTTATCTGGTGTTTCTTGCGGCGCAAAGCGCCTGGAACAGGCGCGGCACACTGCTGCTGATCGTCTTTTCCATAGCGCTTTCGACAACTTTGCTGCTCGGCCTTGAACGGGTCAGGAAGCAGATGCGGGAAAGTTTCGTTCAGGCCGTTTCGGGGACGGACCTGGTGATAGGCGCGCGCGGCGGCGACATGCAGCTTGTCCTGTACGCGATTTTTCACCTCGGCGGCGCTGCGAATAATATGGGTTACCAAAGCGCGCGGGAGATTGCGCAAAAACCGGAAGTCGCCTGGGCCGTCCCTCTTTCGCTGGGAGACTCGCACAAAGGTTTTCCCGTGGTGGCGACGTCGGAAGATTTTTTCCGGCATTACCGCTTCCGGGGCGACAGGCAACCGACCTTTGCGCAGGGGAAGGCCTTCGCCTCTGTTTTTGAGGTGGTTCTCGGCGCGGAAGCGGCGAAAAAGCTCGGCTACGCCCTGGGACACAAGCTGCTGTTGAGCCACGGCAGCGGCGGGACGCGCGCAACGGAGCATACGGACATGCCCTTTGCCGTAAGCGGCATTCTCGCGGCCACGGGCACGCCCGTGGACCGCTCTCTCTTCATAAGCCTCGCCGGCATGGAGGCCGTGCATCTCAACTGGCGGAGCGGCGCGCCCATACCCGGCCTGCATATCACGCCGGAACAGGCGATAAAATTCGGCCTGGAGCCGCAAAGCATTACCGCGCTCCTGGTGGGTCTGAAAAAGCGCAGCCGGGTTTTCGCCCTGCAACAGGAAATACAGGCATGGAAAGCCGAGCCGCTCACGGGCGTCATGCCCGGCGTGGCCCTGGACCGGCTGTGGAGCATGGTGGACACGGGCGAACGGGCCTTGCTTTTCGTTTCCGCGCTGGTCACTGTGACCGGCTTGGCGGGACTTGCCGCGGCCATACTCGCCGGACTCGGTGAACGCCGGCGGGAACTGGCCGTCCTGCGCGCCGCCGGGGCAAGGCCGGCGGATATCCTGATCCTGCCCGCCTGCGAGGCCCTGCTGCTTCTGACCGTCGGTACGGCCTGCGGGGTCGCCGTCCTGGGCGGGCTCATCGCGGCCCTCGGACCGATACTTGCGGAAAAATACGGGTTCTTCCTCCGCCTCTCGCCGCCCGAAACAGGGGAATGGCTGGTGTTGGGCGGCATTTTCCTCGCCGGTTTTCTCGCCGGGCTTATCCCGGCCTTCCGCGCTTACCGCATGAGTCTGTCGGATGGGCTTACGATTTCCGTATAACGCGACGTTGCGCGCGGTTTTCGCGCCGCTTGCCCCGGTACTCGTGTCGTTTGCCGTGCTGCCCGCGCAATTTGCCGTGAATCTCGCGCTGTTTTTCCCGGCTCTCGTGCCCTCTGCGTTGACTCCCGCATCTTTTGCGCTGCTGCTTGCGCTGTGCGCGGAGCCGGCGCAGGGAGCGGTTCTTTTTCCGTCCTACGAGGAGGTGCACTGGAACGCCCTGCTTCCGGAATCCATGCGCGGGGAGAAATTCTTCGGCGACCTGAACGTCGATGCCCTTTCCGACGATGATCCTGCCGCCCGCGCCGCCCTTGCGGCCTACCGTGAACAATGGAAGGACGCGCCGCCGAACCCGGCAATGCGGGACAGGTACATAAAGATTCAAGGGTTCGTCGTGCCCCTGGAATGGGCGAGCGAATCCGTCCTGAAGGAATTTTTGCTGGTCCCCTATTTCGGCGCCTGTATCCATGTGCCGCCTCCCCCGCGCAATCAGATTATTCACGTTGCGGCGGACCGGCCCGTTGAAGGCGCGCGGTCCATGGACACGGCGGTTGTATACGGGCGACTGAGCATTGAGCACAGCGCGTCGGATATGGGCGATGCCGTGTACGGGATGACCGCCGACAAGGTCGAAGTGTCCGGTGCGGCGGCGGACAATTTTGCCCCGGCGGCGGGGATTACCCTGGCATGCGGGCTTTCCGTATGGTTGGGCTGCGCCCTGGCGCGCGCGCGGAAAAGGATGCCCGCGCTTTTTTTTGCCTACGGCATAAGTTTTGCGGCGGGGATTCTCTCCTGCCTGGGCATTTCCGTGCTGCTTGCCGCACCGTCGTTGCCGGCGCTGTGCATATTCGCGGCAAGCGCGCTCGGCACGGCCGGCATCTTGCGCTTTCTGCACAGGCGGGGAGAGCGGGACGGCGCTTCCTGCGGGCACATGCGCCACACGGGGCAATTTGCCGCTCTGGCCGTTGCCGCGCATAATATTCCCGAATGCTTCGTCGTCTTCGGCGCGGCCGCGGCCGATCCCCTGCTCGGCCTCGCCCTGGGCGCGGCCGTAATCGCGCACAGCATCCCTCTGGGTATTGCCGTGGCCTGCCCGACCGGGCAGACGGAGCCTGCCGCGTCCGCGCCTGCTTCGCCGTGGACCAATGCCCTGCTTGCCGGCCTTGTGCCGCCCGTTGCGGCCATCGCCCTGCACGGAGTCATGCGTTCCTTTTTTTCGCCCGCGCGCCTGGAACTGTTTTTCGCCTGCGCCGGGGGCATTATGGTAAGCATCGCCGTTGCCGAGCTTCTCCCCTCGGCCGCGCATTACGGCGGACGTTCCGATGTCCTGCGCGGCTGGTGCGCGGGCGTTCTGTTCATGCTGCTCATCACGGCGCTTGCCTACTTCGGGAGGTGATATGTCGGCATACCGCGCAGCCGGACGGCCCGCATACTGTATATTCGGACAGCCCGTGTTCCGTGAACGCCTGCTGCGACTGCTCTGCGTTTTCGTTGCGGCAGGTTTTCTGCACGGCCGGGCGCTTGCCGGCGAACCGGCGTCCGCCGCCTACCGTGAAGTGGAATGGACGGAACTTGTGCCGTCCTCATGGCACCCGGAAAAGCTTTTTGAAGGGCTTAACATTGATGAACTTGCCGATAACGACCCGCGCGCGATAAAGGCGCTGGAAGCGCTTGAGGCGGAGTGGCGCAATGCCCCGACCAACCCGGACCTTAAAGGCCGGCGTATCAAAATCCCCGGCTATGTCGCCCCCCTGGATTGGGATGCCGACGACCGCCTGAAAGAATTTTTGCTTGTCCCTTATTTCGGCGCATGTATCCATGTCCCGCCGCCGCCCGCCAATCAGATCATTTACATTGCGACGGACAAGGAACTTACGGGCATCAGATCCATGGACACGGTGTGGGTTTACGGCGTGCTTGACGTTGAGAAGCATGACTCCGGAGCGATGGGCGCGGCCGGCTACAGCATGCGTCCGGACAAAGTGGAGTTGTACGAATGACGACGAAAAATTGTGCGGCAATTACCGTGCAGGAAAGCCTTTCCGAGGCGGAGCAGCGATGTATGCGGCGCGGCGCGCGTCTTACCGACCTGCGCCGTTCGATATTTGAAATCCTGCTGACGGCGCATAAACCCGTAAAAGCCTACGAAATCATCGAGTGTATGCGGGACAGGGGGCAGCGCCTTACGCCTGCTTCCATTTACAGAACGCTGGAATTTTTGCTGGAGCACGGGTTGGCGCACCGCGTCAACGCGTTGAACGCCTATGTTCCGTGTACGGGGCCGCATGAGGAACAGGCGCTGTTGCTGTTCGTCTGCTCCGAGTG
>JAISWB010000083.1 GCA_031271265.1 Desulfovibrio sp.
CATCGCCGGGGTAAGCGTCATAGGGGCGCAGCCACATGGCCGTAAGGCCGAGCCAGTCCGTCAGCGGCGTGGATACAACGACGCCCGCTACCTGCGAATCCAACACCGGGGTTCCCATGGGCGTGGAAGGCAGCGCTATGCCCTGAATGCCCATGCGCACCTGGATGCCCGTGGACGGTATCATCCAGTCCAGATAGGCCAGGTGGGTGGCGAGGTTGGCGCCGTCGGAGTCCATCTGCCCGCCGGATTCCACACCCACGCCGCCTTCAGCGCGGCCCCAGGTGATGGTGCCTACCTGGACGCCGTATACGGCGGAAAGATTTTCGGAAATGATAAAGTCAATCTGGGTGCGTATGCGCTGCTGCGCGTAACTCGGATCATCACCGGTCCCGTAGGCGTCGCCGTGGACGCTGTGGGTAAAGCCGAAGTTTCCGGTCCAGCCGAAGGCGAAATCCCACTCGCCCTTGACCTTGATGTCCACTCCGTCCGCCCGCGCGCCGCCGCTTGCGGCAAGCACCAGAACCAGGGACAGTAAAAGCAGTTTTGCCTGTTTCATCTGTGAGCCTCCTGCTGATGAATTTGACAATCATGTTCAAACGGCGCCCTTTACCATTCCTCGCGCCGGCCGTCAAGGGCTGATCTTGAACTTTTTTTTAGCCCGACTTGGTCACCAACCTGCAAAGCAGAGATCGTACCATTGCAATATATAATAACTTCAGAGAAATACCGCTTTCCACGCATGTCGCATCCGTTGAGCAACGCTGTAAAGTACGGTTTAGTGTTTTTTGAAAAAGCACATGCTCCCCCTGCGGCTCCACGAAGACCGGGTCAGAGGCGGATGTACCCGATAACATCCGGGTATATATGGAAAAATATACGTCAAACAAGCCACGGATTTGTATATTTTCGTCCGCGCATTACCTTTGTCCGCCACCCCTCTCCGACCGGGATGTGTGCTGCGATGGCCGCTCACGGTCGTCTCTCCGGCTCTCGTTTGTATGTTTCGCAATGTAGTATAATTTTTTTTAAATTAGTATTACGCTACGCGTGCGCCTGTATTCCGTCAAGCATTCTTTTTGCAGCTTTTTTCACCGGAGTTTTTTCGCCTGTCGAGCACAAATCTTCCCCCCTGCCGGCAGGCATGGCGGAAAGACGGCGGCACGGCCGGTGCATGGAACAGGCAGGGCCTGCTGCCTTATGCATTCGGGGCTTGACGGAATCCGGTCCGTGGATTAGATACGGCGCGTGTCGGGATGTAGCGCAGCCTGGCTAGCGCACCTGAATGGGGTTCAGGGGGTCGGAGGTTCAAATCCTCTCATCCCGACCAGGAATTACAAAGGACTTATGAGGTTAACCCATAAGTCCTTTTTCAATTTTTGTCGATCCTATGCCGGATTTATGCCGAATTTTTTGATGAAGCAACGGGAAAGGCGGTACCTTTGACGGCTCAAGCAAATCAAGCTCATTGCAGAGGAACAGCAGCCGGAGTGAACGGCGTCGCCGCCGCATAGCCTCTGACCATCTTGCCTGACGGGGAACCGCTGAACACGGTCCCCGCATCCAAATCGACAGGAGTGAGAGTTTGAAGAATCGTGAGCGGGTTGAACATGAATATTCTCCATGTAAAAAGGCTCTTCTGCCGGCAGAAGAGCCTTTCAGCAATAATTTCAGTAAGTTTCAGTCTGCTATTGCATTCAGAAAATCAGCAGGACTGCTGATTGTGACTTCCGGAATACTCTTTTGCAGGGCAAGAATATCCGCGTCACCCGTAACGAGAAAATCAGCTTTGGACTGTCGTGCCAAATGGATGAAAACAGCATCGGAAACATCCCGCAAACCTTCTATCGCCGCACAATTTTCCTGAAGCTCGTGAGTTTCCAAAAAAGGGAGTATATCTCCCAATATTTCCTTTATTTCATCCTCTGTCAGTTGAAACTTGGGGTACGCAAGCACTCGGATAAGTTCGCTTGCCGTTTCATTGCAGGCCAGAGGGATAAATCTGCCTGTCCTCCAGTATTTCCTGAGCGGCGAAAGACGCGATTTGTTGAACAGCAGAGCGGAAACAAGGCAGTTTGTATCAAGCACAACCCGGAAGGTTCGCATTATCTCTGTCTCGCAGAGGAAACAGCATCCGCTATGTCGTTTTCCGTAATCCCCAAGTCTTCGAGCTTTTGGCGTATCCGCTCGGCGGAATGGAGTTTCACGGGAGTAAGGACGATTTTCCCGCCATTGGCGTGAATGTCGAAATACTCAACTGGTCCTATCTGTTGCAGGATGGCTTTGGGCAAGGTAAGCTGATTTTTACCGGTCACTTTGGCAAGCATGGCATTTCCTTGTCGAGTAAGGATTTCTTTTGTTCCCATAGTAAGGAATTCTGCTATTCTGTCAAGGGAACTCCGTCAATCAAAGGCAATTTCCCTGACAAGACACACTGCGGGGGGATTCTCCCAAAATCTTCCCCAAGATAAGAATTTTCGAGGGTGTTAACTTACGAATGATTTTACCCCCTGAATCGGTTGTGGAGCAAGGGTTTTAATAAACTGAAACATTCTTTGGGCAATACCCTCCTCAAAAATTGGTGCCAATAGGGGACAGCAACGCTACGTGATCGAGTTATTCAGCATTTCTCTAACCGAACTGATTGGAAAGGCAGTTCAGGGCGAGTCATTTGTCATTGCCGAATCCGATACGCTCATGGTGACGGCGAGCGCTTATACACCACCGCCTTATCCTGCCGTGAGGCTCGGTTTCCTCAAAGGCCGGCTGGAAGTTCCCGAGGATTTTGACTCCATGGGCATGGATACAATCCAAGCCACGTTCGATGGAAAGATCTGCCCCAGATCCATAAAGACCCGTTTGGCAGGATGCTCATTGCCCAGGCCAAGGTCGAAGGCATATCGCTCCTGACCTCGGACAGCGTTATGTGTGAATATCCGGGGCCGGTAATACTTATTCGGAAACCGTAAAAAAGCGTGGGGAAAAGGCCGTGTGTGCCTCGCCGGGTCGCCCGTTCAGCGTTGCGCGGCGTTGTTCGCCGCCTCCAGCTTGGCGAGCAGCGTTTTCCTGTTTATGCCCAGCCTGCGGGCCGCTTCGCTCTTGTTCCCGCCCGCCTGGGCCAAAGTATCCAGAACGGCCATACGCTCGATTTCCTCCAGCGTCATGTTGCCGAAATCCGTCCTGCGCGGCCTCCCCGCATCGTCCCCTTCCGTCAGGCCCGGCGGCAGTTCGCGCTCGCTTATGTACTCGCCGACAAGAAGGACGACAGCCCGCTCCACGGCGTTCTCCAACTCCCGCACGTTCCCCGGCCAGGCGTATTTGAGCATCCTGTCCATGGCGGCAGGCGTGAACCCCTTGACGCGCTTGGCGTTTTTTTCCGCGAACTTCTTCAGGAAATGGGCTGCCAGCAGCGGGATGTCCTCCGTGCGCTCCCGCAAGGCCGGAAGGCGCAGCGACACCACGTTGAGCCGGTAATACAGGTCGCTGCGAAAACGCCCCTCTTTCACTTCCTGCATGAGATCCTTGTTGGTGGCCGCAATGATGCGCACGTCCACCTTGATCGTCTGGTCGCCCCCGACCCTTTGCAGTTCCCGCTCCTGAATGACGCGCAGCAGCTTGGCCTGCACGGCTGGAGAAATATCCCCGATTTCGTCGAGAAAGATCGTGCCCTTGTCCGCCGCCGGAAAACGCCCCTCACGCCGCTTCTCGGCACCTGTAAACGCGCCTTTTTCATGGCCGAAAAGTTCCGATTCCAGCAGCGTTTCACTCAGGGCGGCGCAGTTGACGGCCACATACGGCCCGTTGCGCCGGCTGCTCTCCGCATGAATCAATCTGGCCACAACCTCCTTGCCGGCGCCGGATTCCCCGGTAATGAGTACCGTGGCTTCCGACTGCGCGACGGTCGCAGCCACGGCCGACAACTGCCGCATGGGCGCGCTCCGTCCGACAAGCTGCGACGAATCGAATGCACCGGCCGCGGCATTGCGCAGAACATCCACCTCGCTGCGCAGCGCGGCGTGGTCCAAAGCGCGTTCCAGAGCAGGCTGGAGCGCCTCAAAAGCCAGGGGCTTGGTCAGATAGTCGTAAGCGCCCGCCTTGAGCGCCTCCACGGCATTCGCCACATCGGAATACGCGGTCATAATCAGGATCGGAATCGCCGGGTTGTACGCCCTGATCGCGCGCGCGGCCTCTATGCCGCTCATGCCGCCCATGCGCACGTCCATGAGAATGAGATCGAAAGGACGTTCCCTGCACAACGCGACGGCGGCTTCACCGCTCTCCGCGCCCGTGACCCGGTAACCCCATTCATCCAGAAGTTTCCGCAGCGTTTCCCGATGGTTGTGGTCGTCGTCGACGACAAGCAAGGACGCGGCCGGACTACGCCCGGAGCGGCCGGAGGCGACCTGCGGCGGGCGCGGTTCCATGCCCGCGTTACGCAAACCTCCCGCGCTGCGCGTACCTCCCGTGTTCCGCGTATCGCCGGTGTTCGGTACCCTGCCTGTATTCAGCATCCCGCCGGGGTGTGAGGACATGGCGTCTCCTATCGCTTGCCGTCCACGGGAAGCGTTATCGTGAACACGGCTCCGCGGCCGGGGGCGTCCACCACCCGGATCGTGCCGCCGTGGCCTTCGACAATTTGGTGGACAATAGCCAGCCCGAGCCCGGTCCCGCCGGCCTTGGTGGTGAAGTACGGCGTAAACAGCGAATGCTTCACGTCTTCGGGAATGCCGGGGCCGGTGTCACATACGGATATGTTGAATTCACTCCCCGGCAACCGCCCGAGCGCGACCCGCAGTTCGCCGCCCGTTTCCATGGCTTGAACGGCGTTCAAAAAAAGATTCAGCAAGGCTTGCGTCAAACGCTCCCCGTTGACGGACACCGGGGGGAAGTCCGGCTCTTCCTCCACCTTGACGGCAATGCGCTTGGCTTTCAGGTCGGCGTCCGCCAGGCGCAGGGCACGGTCCACAAGTTCCCGCAAACTGCACTCGGACGTGGAAAGCACACCGGGCCGGGCAAACTCCAGCAGTTCGGACACGACCCTGTCCAGCCGGTCCACCTCGGCTATCAGCGTGCCTGCCGCCTCCCCCTCCCGTCCTCCCGGCGGCATGCGCTTGGCCATGTAAACGGCGACACCTTTGATCGTGCTGAGCGGGTTGCGGATTTCATGAGCGACGCCGGCCGCCAGATGCCCGAGCGCCGTCAGGCGCTCGTTGCGTTGCGCCTCGGCCCTGAGCCGCTTCATTTCCGAAATGTCGCGCAGGATGAAGAGGTTGCCCAGAAACTCGCCGTTTTCGTTCCTCATCGCCGCGGCGCTGAGGCTTACGGTCACCGGCCTGCCGTCCGCCTGCGCAAGTATGACCTCACGCTCGAGAATTTTGCCGTTCACCGCCAGTTCGGCGCTTACCGCCTCCCAATCCATGCCGGCAATGCTCCGCAGGGGCACGGCGGCGCCGTTTATATTCAATATTTTCATCGCCGGCGGGTTGATCATGGTGATTTTGCCGTCCGGGTCGCCGGTAAGCAAGCCCAAAGGCAGGTTGGAAACAACCCCGGCGGCCACGGCCTGCGAGTCCTTGAGCATGCGCCTGGACCGGCGGTAGGTATGCGCCCAGAACAGGGACACGACCCCGGCAAAACCCATTGCCGCCACCAGTACGGCGGAAAACACCGTGTTCCGGAAATCCTCGGCCAACGCTTCTTCAAACGGCTCCCTGTCCAGCCCGACGAACACCGTTCCGAAGGAGGCGTCCGGGCCTTGCCCGGAACGCTCCGGACCATCGTGCCGCGGGCACGGTCCCCCGCCGGCGTCCGCGGATAAGGCATCCCCGACACTCTCCGCTCCCCCGTGCACCATCCCTCGACCGAAACAGCCCCGCGAGCGTAACTCCGCATCCGCGCTTTGCGCAAAGTCGCCGCCCTGCCCGACCTCCCTGCGTTGCCCGACATCGCCGCGTTGCCCGATTTCTCCCGGCGGGGTCTGCGCGGAACGCGGCCTGCCGCTTCTGATCCGCAACGCATGATGAAAACCGGTCCTCCACGGGGTGAAAGACTTATACACCTCGAACACCGTCCTGCCGTCCCGGTCTTTTATCCGCCATGCGGCCGTATCGCCCGCTTCGGGCAAAGGAAGGAAAGATTCCCCGTCCGCCGCGCCGACCCGGCCCGGGTCGCTGTGGGCGATTATTTTCCCCGCAGCGCCGACAACAGCGATAAACACGATGCCGGGTTGCTTGACGGTTTCTTCCACCAACGCCTGAAGCAGCCGCGACTCACCGGAACGCATCCCCATGCCGGTCCGCGTCCCCGCTTCCAACGCCCAAATCAGCGCTTCGGCGCGATCCGTCATGTTCCGCGTCATCGAGTCGCGCTCCCGCTGCGTGTTCCTTACGGACAACACGGTTACGGCAAGCCCCAGGATAAGGGCCGAACCGATAAGCAGCAGGGGCGAAAGGCCGATACGCAGTCCCCGCGTTGCCGCGCCTGAAAGCGGAGTGTCGGATGTCATGCCTTTTCCTTAACGATAACCCGCTGAAACAGCAACCGGAGATGCGCGAAGATCATCGGCTGAGTAAAAAAGGGGCAGATGACTCGGAACAACGGGTATTTTTGCGCCGGCCTTGCGCCGCCTGTGGAGAATACTGCACAAAATAGATAGTTTTTATATATAGTTGGAGAATCAGAGCGGCTTGGCACGCTCTTCGCAATGCCGAGGGTGTTGCGGCGCGATGCCGGGAGCGGCAAAGGCCGATGCTTCCGCCGCATACGACAGGGCAAAAGCGCACGGAGCGGCTTGCGCCCCGAAATCCAAACACAATAACATAAAGGAAGAAGAAACAATGCAAAGAAACAAAGGTATCACGACAAGCACGGCGCTTGTTCCGGCCCTGGCCCTGACGTTGATGCTCGGTCTTGCGGGCGCGGCGGATGCGCAGGGCCCGCGGGGAGGCTGCGGGTACTACTCCCTGTCCCCGGAACAGCAGAAAGCCGCGCAGGAAATCCAGGACGCGTTCGACGCCCGCATCCGTCCTGTGCAGCAACAACTTTTCGCCAAACAGGCGGAATTGGACGCCTTGTATTACAAGGGCACCCCGCAAAACGACGCGAAAGTTCAGTCGCTCATGAAAGAAATCCGCAACCTGGACTCGGAACTTTACACGGCCTTTGCGGAACAGCGCAAGCAGATGAACGACAAGGATATTCCGCACTACGGCGGCATGCGGCGCGGCTTCGGCTGCCCGGCGCCGGGCCCCGGTTTTGACGGTCCCGGCAACGGGTATCCGGGGTACGGCGGTCACGGATACGGCGGCCACGGCATGATGCGGCGCGGCATGCATCGCGGCTACGGACACGGATGCAATTGACGGCGCGGTATGGATGCAGTGCTTGAGGGGGCGGCGGCCCCCTCAAATGTTTCCGTGTCCCGCCCTCAAGGCAGCATGTTGGCGGACTGCCTTATTTAAGGGATTTCCGATGTTTCAAACCATAAAGGAATTTCTGATGAACTCCGACTTTACATAAAAGAAAAAGACGCTTACGATGGAGTACATTCAGGTGAGGCGGGGCGCGGGGGCGCGGCGCACAAGGCCGAGGGGACGAAGCGGCCTGTTGCACATTATTGGTGAGCATGATTCCGAACCTGTTTCCACTTGATGCCGAATTTGTCCGCACGGCTGCCCGGCCCCGAAACGCGCGAGCCGGGCGGATTGCCGCTTCTTTGCAGGAAGGGGTCCCGCAAGGCGCTTTCCGAACTTTGCCGGCCGTTCGGCATAAAGCTCCCTGAAGGGAGAAGTCGGGGAAAATGAAAGAAATCGGAACGAAAAGCGGCCCAAACGGGTTATTCAACCGGATAACGCTTTTCGTGAACAGGTTCGGTCTCGGTTTGCGCGCCAAGCTGCTTGCCATCTTCCTCGTGGTCAAGGTTGTCCCGCTGATCCTGCTGGCCTGGATAGCCTGGCAGCAGTTTTTGAACCTGGGCGGGCTGCTCGAAAATATTGCCGTAAAAGATTCCACGGAGGCGCTGAACGCCGGCGCGGTGGACAACATCGAGCGCATGTCCACGAACGCCGCCCAGCGTGTAGCGTCTTTTCTCTACGGGCGCGACAAGGACCTCCTGTACCTGGCTGCGCTGACGCCGGACGGCACGGGCGACGCGGCATACAAAAAACTGGAGTCGGCCTACGCGACCTTTGCCGAACACGCGACGGGCAGGCTGATCAAAAAAGGCGGATGGACGCTTGCGCCGGACGGCAGGTCCTGGATTCCGACAGGAGAAGACCATGCGCCCTCCGGATCGGGGCGGAACGCCCCCGATTCAAAGATATTCTCCACCAACTCCGAAAACGAGGATTACGTCAACGGCGCGACCTTCAACCACCGCCTGCCTGATGATTTCATCTACGAAGATATCCCCCTGTACGATGAAATCACCTTTGTCGGCCTCGACGGCAAGGAAAAGGCCAAGGTCGTCACCGCCGCCCTGCCGAAATTTTCCGCCTCGCCGCGTAAAATCCGTTTCCCCATGAGCTCGGAGAAAAAGGACGTCTCCGACAGGCTCAATACCTACGTCAAGGCCGAAACCTACTGGTCCGAAGTCCGGAAGATGAAAGCCGGGGAAATCTACGTGTCGGATGTCACAGGCGCCTATGTCGGCTCCAACTTCATCGGCATGTACACTCCGGAAACCCTTGAAAAGGCTTCGGCCGCGCGCGGCTACCCCGTCAACTATGATCCGGAGGCCCAGGCCTATGCCGGAGAAGAAAACCCCAACGGCCGGCGCTTCGAGGGCATAGTGCGCTGGGCGACCCCGGTGGCCGGCAAGGACGGCAGGACCGTCGGCTATGTCACCTTTGCCCTGAACCACGACCACATCATGGAGTACGTGGACCACCTCACGCCCATGAACGAGCGTTATACCGAACTGCCGAGCGCCTATGCGGGTAATTACGCTTTTATATGGGATTACCTGAGCCGCAGCATCTGCCATCCGCGCCACCACTCCATTGTCGGCTTCGACCCTGAAACGGGCAAGCGCGCGATCCCCTGGCTGGAATCCGGCCTGTACAACGGGATGCTGCAGGCGGGCTTCGCCGAAGAGGATTGGGAAGACTACATCAAAACCCTGGATTACACGCCCTTTGACAGCAGCAATCCGCTCAGCAGGCAGTCGCGGAGCAAAAAACCGGCCCCGGAACTGACCGGGAAAAGCATGATCGGGCTGGACGGGCGCTACCTCAACAACGCGCCGCAGTGTACGGGCTGGCTGGACTTGACCCGCGACGGCGGCTCGGGGTCGCTCTACATTCTCTGGAGCGGGATTTACAAGCTGAATACCGCGGCCGCCATTCCCTACTACACCGGGCAGTACGCGCCTTCGGAGGCCAACGGCTGGTCCCGGCGCGGCTTCGGCTTCGTGGCCATCGGGTCCGGTCTTGAGGATTTCACGCGCCCGGCCAAAGAGACGGAGCTGAGACTCGAAACGGCCGTCGAGGGGCACCTGACGGGCACTTTCCTCCAACTAGCCGGGACAACCGTGGCGTTGATTATCCTGGTCATACTCATAGCCGTCTGGATGGCCTCGTTTTTGACCAACAAAATCAAAAAACTGATTGAGGGCATTTCCCGTTTCAGAACCGGCGAACGCCAATTTCGCTTCAAAACGGGCGTGAAGGATGAGTTCGGCACTCTGGCGGATTCCTTCGACGACATGGCCGACAGCATTGTGGACAGCGTCCGGAATCCGTTCTGTATTACCGATCTGAACCGTAAAATCATCTATATGAACGAGCCGGGACTCGCGGCTTACGGCAAGACTCTGGACCAAATTGTCGGAGAAACATACGGCGCTGCCGATTTCATGTACACCTTCGGTTCTGAGTACTGCCCCATCACGGCGCTGGAAGAAGGCCGCGAGTCGGCGGTATACCACCGCGAGAGCGACAACAGTTACCTGAAAGCGCGAGCTTCCCGGCTGCTGGACAACAAGGGCGAAAAAATCGGCTACATGATCGAAAGCATGGATGTCACCGATATTGAAACCGCAAGGAAAAAAGCCGAAGAAGGCAGCCGCGCGAAAAGCGCGTTCCTGTCGACCATGAGCCATGAAATCCGCACCCCGCTGAACGCCATCATCGGTATGACCGCGCTGGGCATGACCGCTCCCGGCACGGCGCGCAAGGATTATTGTTTCGGCAAGATAGAAGACGCCTCCGTCCATTTGCTCGGCGTCATCAACGATATTCTGGACATCTCCAAGATCGAGGCGAGCAAGTTCGAGCTTGCGCCCGAACTGTTCAATTTTGAAAAATTGCTCCAGAAAGTGGTCAACGTCATCAACTTCCGCGTGGGTGAAAAGCAGCAGAACCTCATTGTTTCCCTGGACAAGCTCATCCCGCGCATGCTCATCGCCGACGACCAGCGCCTGGCGCAGGTTATGACCAACCTCTTGTCCAATGCCGTAAAATTCACGCCGGAGGGCGGCACCGTCCGTCTGGATACCCGTCTGCTCAGCGAAGAAGACGGTCTTTGTTCCATACAGGTTGAAGTTACGGATACCGGCATCGGCATCAGCAAGGAACAACAGCTCCGTCTGTTCTCCTCGTTCAGCCAGGCGGACAGCGGCATAGCGCGCAAGTTCGGCGGCACGGGTCTCGGTCTGGCGATTTCCAAACACATTATTGAAATCATGGGCGGGCGGATATGGGTCGTTTCCGAACCCGAGCACGGCTCTACTTTCGCCTTTGTCATATCGGCCCGGCGGGGAGACGGCGAAAAAGGACGCAGCCTTTTGAACCCCGATGTGCGCCGGGAGAACATGCGCGTGCTGGCCGTGGACGACATGCCGGAAATACTGGAGTATTTCCGCGATATCGCGCAGCGTTTCGGGATCAACTGCGACTGCGCGCCGGGCGGCACGGAAGCCCTGGAACTGGTCAGTAAGCACGGCCCCTACGACATGTATTTTGTGGACTGGAAAATGCCCGGCATGGACGGCATCGAACTTTCCCGCCGCATTCGGGAGAACACGTCGACAAAATCCGTGGTCATCATGATTTCCGCCGCGGAATGGAGCAGTGTCGAAGGACTGGCCAGGGCCGCCGGCGTGGACAAGTTTCTGGCCAAGCCGCTGTTCCCGTCGGCCATTCTGGACTGCATCAACGAATGCCTGGGCGAGAACACGTTGGCGGACGATCCGGACGCGACGAAAGACAACCCGGACGACTTTTCGGGCCGTTGCGTGCTGCTGGCCGAAGACGTGGAGGTCAACCGGGAAATCGTATTCGCCCTGCTTGAGCCGACGGGCATTACCGTCGACTGCGCCGAGAACGGCGACATCGCGGTCGAGATGTTCAAAGCCGCGCCCGACCGCTACGACCTGATCTTCATGGATATGCAGATGCCGGAAAAAGACGGACTCCAGGCCACCCGGATCATTCGCGCCCTCGACGCGCCGAAGGCGAAAACAGTCCCCATCGTCGCCATGACCGCAAACGTGTTCCGGGAAGACATAGAAAAATGTTTCGCCGCTGGCATGAACGATCACCTGGGAAAACCCCTCGACTTCGGCGAGGTGCTGAAGATACTGCGCCGCTACTGCCCCGCGCGTCCCCCCGCCGGCGCGCCGGCGCAATAGAACCTTTCAATGTTGATTTTTCATGCCTCCGGCGGCCGGGGCTTCGCCCCGGACCCGGCAGGTCGGTCTGAGCAGGCGGAAGACCGAATGATTCCCCCTGCACCCCCCATTTGCGGGCGCGCATTTTCAACATTGAGACGCTCTGATTCCGATTCAAGCGTATCTTTATGTTTGGTTTGGAACCCGAGCAGGAAGGCGGGACCCCTCCCCGCCGACATCATGCCGCCTGTTTGAGCAGAGCGTTTACGCGGGCTGCCGCTTTTTGGAATTCGGCTTCGAGCATCAGTTCCGTCGTTTCGAATACGACGGCGCGCGTTGTTTCGGGCAGCGGCAGGATTTGCAGGCGCGCCAGCGCGGCATCCGCGGCCTCGATATCCAGGGCTTCCAGCGCGTCGCGCAGTTGTGTCAGGAGGATATGAATTTCCGGGTCGGGCGGCGCGGCGGCGTCTTCGCGATCCGTTGCGGCCGATGCCTGCCGAACAACATCGTCGATCCGCGCGGCGAGGGCGGCGAGCTGTTTCCGGAAGGGGGCGAGGTGCCTGCGGATCGCGGCCGTGTCGGCCTCGCGTCCGGCTTTTTCCAGCATGGCGGCAAGTTGTGAAAGGTCGTCGGCGCCTATGGAGGCCAGCGCGCTTTTCAGGGCGTGGACCTGGGTGGTAAAGGCACCGGGGGACAACGCATCCGGCTCTTGGGCCAACAGCGTGAAAGCGGCTTCCGCATCCCTGCGGAACACCTTCAGCAAGTCCGTATAACGGCTCAACGAGCCGCCGATCCGGACAATCCCGGCGGCGACGTCGACTCCTTCGATTGCGGGGAAGGCGATCTCCCGCGGTCTTGCCGTTATCCGGGCCGGGCCGTTGTTTACGTCCGCTTCCCGGCGTCTTTCGTCGGGAATCCATTTTTTCAGCAGCGCGTCCAGCTTGGGCACTTCAACAGGCTTGGCAAGAAAGTCGTTGAAGCCGTTTTCCAGAAACATCTCGCGCACGCCGGACACGGCGTTGGCCGTGAGTGCGATGACGGGCATAGTCCGGCAGCGTTCCTCAGGCATGGCCCTGACGGCTCGGGTCGTTTCCACGCCGTCCATTCCCGGCATCATGTGGTCCATTAGCACAAGGTCGTAAGGGCCGGCTTCAATGAGCGCCAGGGCGTCCTCTCCGCTGCGGCAGGCGGTGATCTTCATCCTGTAGGGCGCGAGCAGCCCTTCCGCCACGGCCAGGTTGGTATCCATGTCGTCCACGATGAGGACGCGGAAATCCGGAGCGGTAAAGCGGACATCCCGCGCCGGGGTGTTGCCTGCGATCCTGTTGCTCAGGGGACCCATGGGGGCGGCATCGGCGACGCCCTGCGTAAGGGTCGCCGTAAAGGTCGAGCCGACGCCGTATTCGCTTTCCACATATATATCTCCGCCCATGGCGCGACACAGGCTGCGCGCGATGGCCAGACCGAGGCCGGTGCCTTCGATGGCCTTGTTGTACTTTTGATCGATGCGGACAAAGTCGCCGAACAGGTGCGGCAGATTTTCGCGTTTTATGCCGATGCCGCTGTCGGCGACCGTAAAGGTCAGTCGGACCGTTTCCCGGCTTGCCGGCGCGTACGCGGCCGAAAATCTTATAAACCCTTTTTTTGTGTATTTTACGGCATTCGAGAGCAGGTTAAGCAGCACCTGGCGCACCCGCATCTCGTCGCCGACGAGCAACGCCGGGAGGGACTCGTCCAGGTCTATGTCGAATTGCAACTGCGCATCCATAAGGCGGACTTTGATAATCATCAGCACGTCGTTCAGCAGGGAGGCGGTCTGGTAAGGCGTGTTGCTTATCTCCATCCGGCCGGATTCAATCTTGGAGAAATCCAGAATGTCGTTGATTATGGACAGCAGGTTCGCACCGGCGTGCTTGATGCCGGTAATGTATTCCATGCACTGTTCCTTGCCGCAGTGCACGGCGGCCAACTCGCTCAGGCCCACGACGGCGTTCAGGGGAGTGCGTATTTCATGGCTCATGCGGGCCAGGAAAAGGCTTTTGGCCTCGGCGCCGGCAACGGCTTCCTCCCTGGCGCGAACCAGGCTGTGCCTTACATTGTGCAGTTTGCCTATATAGATCACCGCCAGCAGCGCCGCACCCAGCGCCGTGACCATGACTCCCGCCAGCACCAGCGTCAGCTTGTTGAGGGGTTGCATGAGCCCTTCGGTGTTCATGATGATGCCCAGCCGCCACCCGGTATGTTCGGATATTTCCTTGCTGATCAGGGTATATTCGCGGCCGTCGGGGCGCTTGAACCTGCCTGTGTATGTTTTGCGGGCGAGTACTTGTTCGGCAAGTGCGGATAATCCCCGGTACCCGGCTTCTTCGTCAGCCCGGAGAATGTTGACTTTCATCTTTAATTCCGGAAGCTGCGAGGAAAAAACCATGCCGCTTTTATCCGTAATCCAGGCGTTGGTGGACAGCACCACACCGGTGTTGATTTCGCGTATTGCCGCATCAATGCGCTCAAGGGACATCTCGATGGCCAGCAGCAGACGGATGCCGCCGCCGCGATATTTTACGGCATGCACCAGGATCAGCGCAGGCTGCCCTGTATGGCGGGAAACAAGAGGAGTGCTGAAGGCGCTGTCAAGACCTCCGGAATAGACAGACGACACGTAGTCGCGGTCGGCAATGTTGATATAGTTCCCCGGCGTGGTGGTGGCGCGTCCGTCCGGCCACACGACAAACACGCTGGGAATGTCGTCGCCCACCTTGCCCACCTGGGCATAGGCGGCTTCTTCCGCTTGTCCTCGCGTGCCGTATATGAAAACGTCCTGACGGGCCAAAGTGTTCAGCAGTTTTTGATATGAATTGATGATTTCGTTTATTGTCTCGGTTTTGGCTTCCAGAATCTGAAACGCGGAACTTGTAACCATGTTTTCCAGGTTGCTTCTACCCTGTATTGCAACGGCAAGGAAGACGCCGGTCAAAGCACACAGGACCAGCAATTCCATACAGACGATATGCGTAAAACTGATTGTTTTTCTTTTCATTCCGTCCAGCCGTATAACCCGAAGCAGTCGCGTTATGCCGATATCGGGTAAGGCGGACGCTTCCGGCCCCCGGCACATGCAGCCCGCCGTGAGAAGATGAACCAAAACGCACTTTTTTTCAAGAGCATTCGGCGGCCGGGCCGATGAGCCACCCGCCTACGAAATCGGCGTCATAACCGCCGGAGGTTTGGATATCCTTGCCGGATTCGCCCAAACAAGGTATGAAAGATTTCATGGCAAACGCATCCGAAGCACACCTTCCCCACGACGGTTCCTACAAACACCTTTTCAGTCACCCTGAAATGGTTGAAAGCCTGATTCGGGACTTTG
>JAISWB010000071.1 GCA_031271265.1 Desulfovibrio sp.
GGAAACGTATCTATATACGCCTTCAGTTCATAGTCTGAAACGCTCAATCCGATGCGCTCGGCTTCCTGTCTGCGCAGAAGGGAGAGGATCATTTCGCTCAAAACGGTGCGCTTGAACTGCTTGAAAACGGCTTCATCCTTAAAGATATCCGGATTATTTCTTCTTTCCGATTCGCCGAAGGCGCGCAACGCCTTTTCATAGTCGTGCAAGGAGATGCTTTCTCCGTTGACGACGGCCGCGGTACCGGACCCGGCGCTGTTGAAGCTGCCCACACCCCAAAACACAAAGACCACGATGATGATCAAAAAAATGACTTTGACTGCCCAGGACTGGGCTTTATCCCTGATGGCATCCAGCATTGTTTGCTCCGCTTTTCCGGTGTCTTGTCGGTACTATTGCCTGGAGCGAAAAGCAGGAAATACTTTTCGCTCCATCTGATAAAAAGACGCGTTGTTCTTTCATTTTTCCGGCAAACCGGCATCTATGCCGGCCTGACGGTATTCGTTGAGTTTGTTGCGCAGCGTACGGACGGAAATGCCGAGCAATTCGGCCGCCTGGGTACGGTTTCCGCCGGTCTGCTCCAGCCCCTTGCGGATCATGATGCGCTCCATCTCGCTCAAGGGGATCACTCCGCCTGAGAAATCGACATGCGCATCACCGCGCGGCGGCACGAAATTTTCCTCGTCTGCGCCGTCCTCCACCGCTCCGTCCGCATCCTGCGCCCCGCCGGGAGTTGCGGGCACAGGCGGAGCGGCTTCCGCTTTGCCGGCCTCGGCGGCGCTGTCGGTAAACAGCGGCCAATCTTCGTTTTCAAGCAAAAAATGTCCGGGCAGGATGCTTTTCCCGCCGCACAGCAAGACCGCCCTTTCCATAAGATTCTGCAGTTCCCGCACATTGCCGGGCCATGTGTAGGACCGGAGCCATTTCACGGCTTCACCTGAAAGTTCCGTTGCGGGCAGGGCATAGCCGCGCAGGTACATATCCACAAAAAAGCGGGCGAGAAGCAGCACGTCCTCGCCGCGTTCCCTGAGGGCGGGCAGGCGCAACGGGATGACGTTCAGGCGAAAGAAGAGGTCGCGGCGGAATTTGCCTTCTTCCACCCATGCTTCAAGATCGCGGTTTGTCGTAGCCAGCACGCGCACGTCCACCTTCAGGGTTTCCGTGCCGCCCACGCGGTCGATCTCTCCTTCCTGAAGCACGCGCAAAAGCTTGGCCTGCAGGGCGAGATCCATTTCGGACACTTCATCCAGCAAGATGGTGCCGCCGGAAGCCAATTCAAATTTGCCGAGCTTGCGGGCAATCGCGCCGGTAAACGCGCCTTTTTCGTGGCCGAAAAGCTCGCTTTCCAGGAGATGCTCGGGCAGCGCGGCGCAGTTGACGGCGACAAAGGGTTTGTCGGCGCGGTCGCTCTCGGCGTGCAGGTAGCGGGCGAACAATTCCTTGCCGGTACCGGATTCCCCGGAAATGAGCACCGTGGCCCTGGATTTGGCAACCCGCCCGGCCAGGGTCATAACTCGCTGTACGGCCGCATGGGCGCCGATGATGCGCGGCCCGCTTCCGCCCTGGGCGGTCCCCCTGCGTCCGGCGTGCGCCGTCACGGACGCGGCCGGCGGCCGGTTCGGCCGCAACACGGTCCTGATCTTCTCAAAGGTAAGCGGTTCCGTCCAGTAATCCCTGACCCCGAGTTCCAGCAACCGGGACGCTTCTTCTGTTGAAGGTCGGTCGGAAAACACCACCACAGGAGGAAACTGCGGATCGTCCCGCCCGACCGCCACAAGATCCTCTATGCGGAAACCGGGCAGGAAAGGACGGGCCAGGATAAGACCGGGCATGGCCTTGCGCATGAAGGAGGACGCGCCCTTCAGGTTTTCGGCTATGCCCACTTCCACCCCCGCCTCGCGCAACTGCGGAAAAATGCGGGTCACAGTCTGGGCCGGAGCCAGAAAGAGGATTCGTTGTACCGGCATAATTGTTCAGCTTATACCTTTATGTCGCGTTGATCAACAGCATAACGCGCCGATAATCGCGGAGATCGCGCGCGGCCCGGCGGGGAGGCAATACCTTGCCGCCGCAGTATCTCCGTTCAAAACTTTCCTCCGGAGGAGCGTGAGGAGGGCATAACCCCTCACAGACTCCCTGCAGCATTTTCCGAAAAAAACTAACAATATCGGTGTAGTCTGTTGTGAGTTTCTTCCTTTGGCAACGGGCCTTTTTTCAGGTATGCATCCGTCCGCGCGCCCGAGGCAGGCGCGGAATGCGGATACAAGGTAATCCGCTCCAGGCAGGAAGACGGCACAGTGACAAAGATCCTCACGCCCTCGGCCGAAGGCCATATCCGCGTGGCGGCGGGCGCGGTATGCATCAGTTTCGCCGGGCTTTTCGTCAAGGAAGCGCCCATGCCCCCGGCTATGGTCGCCTTTTATCGTCTTTTGTTCGGCGGCATCGTATTGACGCTTTTCGCCGTCGTCAGAGGAGAACGCCTGCTGCCGCCGTTGCCGATGCTCGGGATCATGGCCGCGGCGGCATTGTGCTTCAGCGGCGATCTCATTTCCTGGCACGAGTGCATCGTGCGCCTCGGACCGGGATTTGCCACCATTATCTGCAACTTCCAGGTATTTTTCCTTGCGCTCTGGGGCGCCTTCATGCTCGGTGAGCAGTTGTCCCTCGGACACAAACTTGCCATGCCCGTCGCCGTCATCGGCCTTATGATGCTTCTGGAAAAGACGCCCGGCGAACTGTCCGCCGTTGTCGTCGTCGGACTGCTTACAGGAATTGTTTCCGCATTGTTCTATTCCGCCTACATCCTTGTGCTGCGACGTTCGCAAAGCGCGGCATGTAAACTGCCTGCCGTTGCCAATATGGGGATCATCAGCCTGCTGTCCATGGGCATAATCGGCGTCTATTGCCTTGCCGCGGGTGACTCTTTCATCGTTCCCGACCTGCGCAGCCTGGGGTTGCTGGCTCTTCTCGGCATAGGCTGTCAGGCCGCCGGATGGGTATTGCTGTCATCCGGCTTGCCCCGTATGCCTGCTTCCCGCGCCGGATTGATCATGCTCACTCAGCCCGCGCTCAGCTTTATCTGGGATATACTCTTTTACGACCGCCCCACGGGCGCGCTCGGCTACGCCGGCGCCGCCGTTACGATCGCCGCCGTCGGCTTCGGCCTTGCAAAGGCAAAGTGACAATCCGTACGAGGACGGCGGAGACAGCCGATCCGGCGAGCAACAGATACCCGCCCTGCCGGAAAGAAAAATCTGTATGACGACGGGGACACTCCAGGCATTACGCGGATTGACACAGCCTTGCCGCAGGAGCTATGGAATTGCCGTCAAGATACGCATGGAACATGTTCAGCAGGAGTGTGCCGTGAAAAAGCTCGGTGTGCTGTGTATGGTACTGTTGCTCGGAATATCCGCCGGCGGATGTTCGTGGATGGGCAGAACAGCCGGAAAAGCCCAGGCGAAAGTCGAACGCAAGGCGCATGATCTGGAACGCGGCTATCACCAAGGGTATGAAGAAGAACAGGTGAAAAAACGCTCCCCGAAGACAAGCGGCGACACAGGGCAAAGCTCGGAGGCGACTTCGTACTCAGGCATGAATCAGCACCCGCCGCAGACCGCCCCAAACAGCGCCGGGCAAAAAACCGACGCGGCTTCCGAACGACAGCCCGCAGAGTAGCCGCGCGGTCGGTACAGCGCCTATGGCCTTTCGCGTAGCCGTCACAGGCATGGGGATACTCTCCTCAATCGGCTCCGGTCTTACGGAGGTGACGGCCGCCCTGCGCGCCGGCAGGACCGGCATCGTCGCGGACCCGAAGCGCAAATCCCTTGGCTTTTCCTCCTGTCTGACCGGCGCACTTCCCGCCTATACCCCCACCTTTCCCCTGTCCCGCAAACAGCGCAAGACTATGCCGGATTTCGCCCAATGGGCGGCCGAAGCCTGCGGACAGGCTCTGGCGCAGGCACAACTGGACCCTCTGCTCCTGCAGAACAGCGAAAGCGGCATCATCTTCAGTTGCGACTCAAGCATTGTCGCGGCTGTCGAGCAGGCCGACCTGCTGCGTGAGAAAGGCGATACCCGCAGCCTCGGCAGCGGCCTGGTATTCCGGTCGATGACCTCCTGTGTCACCATGAACCTGGGAACCCTGTTCAAAACACGGGGCGCTTCCTGGACAATAAGCGCGGCGTGCGCGGGCGGCGGCCACGCAGTCGGGCAGGCGGCGGACCTCATCGCCCTCGGCAGACAGGAAAGGGTACTCTGCGGCGGAGCGCAGGAAATAAACTGGCAGTCCATGTGCAGTTTCGACGCCCTCGGGGCTTTCGCTTCCCGTGAAGACAGCCCGGCAAGCGCATGCCGGCCCTTCGACGCCGACCGGGACGGGCTGGTCCCCGGCGGCGGGGCGGCGGCGCTCCTGCTGGAGCGCCTGGACTTGGCCGAACGGCGCGGCGCCGCCATCTTGGGCGAAGTGGCAGGATACGGATTCTCATCCGACGGTGAAGGACTTTCCATGCCCGGCGGGGACGGACTCGGCCGCGCCATGCGCTCGGCACTCAAAAGCGCAAACATGAGTACCCGCGACATCTCCTACATCTGCGCCCACGCAACGTCCACACCGGCCGGCGACCGGGCCGAAGCGCGCAACATCACTGAACTGTTCGGCAAACGGGCTGTGCCCGTGTCTTCCACAAAATCCATGACCGGCCACGAACTGTGGATGTCCGGCGCATCCCAGGTCGTGTATACGACGCTCATGGCCCGGCACGGATTCATCGCCCCGAACGTCAACTTTCACCGCCCGGACGAATGCTCCGCCGACCTGCATATCGTCACCGAAGCCGTACCGGCCCGCATCACGGCGGCCCTGTGCAATTCTGCCGGCTTCGGAGGCACCAACGCAGTCTTGCTCCTGCGCTTTCCGCAACAATGAGCGCGCGCGGCGACAAAACCTGCATCGTCGTCGGCGCGGGACTGTCCGGCATGACGGCCGCCCTGCTGCTTGCCCGCCGGGGTCGCGCCGTGACTCTGGTGGAAAAAAAAGCGGCCGTCGGCCCTACCCTGCGCGGCTTTTCCCGCAAAGGCGTCCACTTCGACACAGGTCTGCACTACGCGGGGGGACTCTCGCCCGGCGGTCCTTTGCTCCGTTACTTCAGTCTCCTCGGTCTGAACGACCTCCCCCTTGCGGAATTCAACCCCCAAGGCTTCGACCGCATCCGTTTTCCTGACGCCGGGCGGGAAATCACCCTACCCGTCGGCTGCGACGCCCTGACGGACGCCCTGTGCTCCGAATTTCCAGCGGACGTCGCCTTTATCCGCCGTTACCTGCGCGAACTCAAAAACGCCTTTTATGCATCACCGCTGCTGCGGAGCGACGAAAACCGGCCCTTCCGCACGGATGCCGGCCTGCAGGATGTTTTTTTCCCGGCGTCGACAGACAAGGCCCGCGCGGATCGCGGTTTCCATGCCGGATTCCGGAACGAATCCCTTGATACCGTGCTGCGCAAAGGGACAGGCAACGACCTGTTGCGCGCCGTCCTCTCCATACACTCCTTGCTGTACGGCGTTTCACCGGAAGAGATACCGTTTCTGCAGCATGCGCGCGTGGCGGGCTCCTACCTGGAAGGCGTCAAAACGGTCCGGGGCGGAGGGAAACGCCTCGTCGAGACACTGGAAAAGCGCCTGACGGAAGCCGGTGTGGACATACTCCGCGGCACGGCGGCAAAAGGCTTTCATCTTTCTCCGGACAACAGGATCAACGGCCTTGAACTGGAGGACGGACGACTCCTGCCGGCCGACGATGCGATTTTTACCGCCCACCCCGCCCTGCTCCCGGCTCTGCTCCCACCCGGCGCGGTCAAACCGGCCTTCGTCCGCCGCCTGCTTTCTCTGGAAGACACCGTTTCCAGCTTTACCCTTTTTTGCGCAAGCGAAGTACCTGTCCCCGCCCTTGCGGGAAACAATCTTTTCATCTGTTTTCGCGAGGGACCGGCACCGGGTTTCCGACCGACCGGCGCCGCCGCGGCCGGACCGTTCTATATTTCCGGCCTCCCGCTCGGCACCCGTGACGTTGTTCCCGGCCTCCCGCCCGATGCCTGCGGCTCCGTCATCCCGCCCGGCACCGGCCGCACCGCTTACGATGTCCCGTCCGATGCCGGCCGCACCGTTTCCGTCCTTCCGCCCGATGCAGACCGCACCGCTTCCGATGTCCCGTTCGGCGCGGGCGATCCTGTTTACGGATTACCGGCCGACTGCGGCGGTGCCGTCCCGAAACACGGTCACATGGTCTTCGCGCCCGGGCATGCGGACTCCTGCAAAGCCTGGGCACGCTCCAAAAGCGGGAACAGGCCCGCCGCCTACGGGCACTTCAAGGCCGAAACCCTGGATTCCGTCCGCTCCGCCGTACTCCGGCACTGCCCGGAGCTTGCCTCCCTGAACGCTATGGACGGAGCCACGCCCCTGACCTACAGAGATTTTCTGGAGTCTCCAGGCTGCGGCATGTACGGGACCAAACATTCCCTGCACCAGTTCAGCCCCCTGCCCGCAACCCGCATCCCCAATCTTTGGACGGCCGGACAGTCGGTCATTGCGCCCGGTATTCTCGGCGCGATCATTTCCGGCGTCACAGCCTGCGCGTTTGTTCTCGGGCCGGAAGCAATACATGAGGAGCTTGCGGCATGCCGTTGCTTCAAACCATGAGGACTTTATGATGTTTCAATCCCCATCCGGCTCTACTCGCCGGATGACTCCGCCCCGGCGGAGAGGGAGCCGGGTGGATTTCCCCCTCCCTGAAGGGAGGGGTTAGCGGGAAGGTCTTCCCGGCCTTGCCGGGCGTCAAGTAGTAATCTCCCTGAAGGGAGAGGTTTCAAACCATAAAGGAATTTCTGATGAAACGCGTCGTCATAACCGGCATGGGGGCCGTTTCTCCTTTCGGCAGGGGCACCGACGTCCTTTTCGCTTCCCTTCGCAAAGGGCTTAGCGGCATATCCCGCATCGCACCGCCGCATGACGGACGGGATGCGTCCGGGCCTTGTCCGGAGGAGAGGACCGGGGTAACGGTCAAGGCCGGCCGCGGGGAGATCGGCCCCGGTAAGATGTCCGGACAACGGCAGAGGCCGCTCGTTGCGGGCCTTGTTCCGGATATCGGCATAGGCGCGTTGCCGAGAACGTTGCGTCGCTCCATGTCGCCGATGTCCGCTTACGCCTATCTGGCTGCGCTGGAAGCCGTAGAGCAGGCGGGGATTACGCCCGACAAACTCAAAGGAGGGCGGACGGGCATAGCCCTCGGCTCGACCTTGGGCAGCCCCGAAGCGCTGGAATCGTTTTTCCGCCTCTATCTCGCCGCCGGCGACACAAGCGGCGTGAAATCCATGCTGTTCTTCCGCAGCATGAGCCATACCGCCGCCGTCAACACCGCTCAGGCGCTTGATGTGACCGGCAGGGTCATCGCGCCGTGCGCAGCCTGCTCCTCCGGATGCCAGGCCATAGGGCTGGCCTACGAAACCATCGCCTTCGGCAGACAGGACTATATGCTGTGCGGCGGCACGGATGAGTTCCACCCCCTGGTCACAGGCACCTTCGACCTCATGAACGCGGCTTCCTCCGCGTACAACGAGCATCCTGAACAGACGCCCCGCCCCTTCGATGCCGGGCGCGACGGCGTTGTCTGCTCCGAAGGCGCCGCCCTGCTGTTTCTGGAAAGCGCGGAATCGGCCGTACACCGACAGGCGGCGATTCTGGCGGAAATCCTGGGGTTCGCCACCATGCACGCCGGCGGCAGCATAGCCGAACCTTCGCCCGGGCCGATTGCTGCCTGCATGCGCGCCGCCCTGGAAGACGCCGGGGTCGCCGCGGGCGACGTCGCCTATATCAATGCCCACGCCACAGGCACAGAACTCGGCGACATCGCGGAAAGCCGCGCCATAGCCGACGTCTTCGGCCCGAATATCCCCGTTTCAAGCCTCAAGGGCCATCTCGGGCACACCCTGGCCGCAAGCGGCGCGCTGGAAAGCGCGGCATGCATCGCCATGCTTCGGGAAAAAACCGTCCTGCCCACCAGAAATCTTGAAGAAGTCGACGAGCGTTGCGCGGGCATCCTGTTGCCGCAAAATCCTGTTGCGGTACAGGGCGGACTTGTTGTAAAAAACAGCTTTGCCCTCGGTGGGATTAACTGTTCGCTTGTTTTGCGGAGTTGGAATGACTGATCGGGAAATCGTTGAACGCGCCGATGCCGCGATTGCGGAAGAATTTGAGCTGGACCCCGGCTCGTTGCGCCCCGAAGCCCTGTTTCGCGAGGATCTCGGCCTTGACAGTCTGGACGCCGTGGATATGGTCGTCGTCCTGGAACAGGCGTTCGGTATCAAGATCGGCAAGGATCCGGCCATAGCCTCCATCCGCAACGTGGGCGATATGCACGAGTTCATCCTGGCCAAAAAACGCGGCCTGGAGAAAAACGCCTCCTAAGTTTGAATTCCTCATGTTGGAGCAGATCAACATTGATTTTGTATGCCTCCGACGGCCTGGGCACCGCCGCGGACCCTCGACATGAGCGGGCGCAAGGCCGACTCCCGACAGGTCATTCTTAGCGAAGCGAAGAATCTGTCTTGATGCCTTTCATAAAAAAACCGAAACAGTTAAGATGGATTCTTCACCTTCGGCTCATAACGACGGAAAGGAGTCGTCGGGGGGAGTTCCCCGGCCGCCGACGGATGTTTTCCTGCACAACGCCGTGCACTTGTCAGCCTGCCTGGGGGTAGCGCCTCGGCCGCCGGGGGCCGTCTTCCTGACGGCAGTCTTTTTCGGCGGCCTGTTCCTCTGGACCGCTCTGTATCTGCCTCTTGCCGTCCCGGTCTGGTTGCTGCTGACGCGAGCGGGCGGAGTTTCTTCCGCAAACGCCGTAAGGCGGCTTGTGCATTGTTACGGAAGAGTGTGCTGCAAACTGCTCGCCCGCCTGACGCCGGTTACCGTTGAAAACCTGGCCGGCGCGCTGCCTGCCCCGTGCATCATCGCGGCCAACCATCAATCCTTTTTCGACCCTTACTGCATCGGTTTTTTCCCTGTTCCTTACCCTGTTTTCGTCGTGCGCGCCTGGCCTTTCCGCATACCGCTTTACGGACGCATCATGCGCCGCGCCGGCTATCTCAACATCGAAAGCATGGACGCGGAGAGCTTTCTGCGCAAGGCGGCCGATATCCTGCACAGGGACAAAGCCATGCTCGTGGTGTTCCCTGAAGGCACGCGCAGCGCCGACGGAAAACCCGGACGCTTCCGCTCCGGCGCCTTTCGTCTGGCCGTCGACCGTAATATTCCGGTTGTGCCGTTGTGCATCAAGGGCACGGGGAACGTCTTCCCGAAAGGTTCGCGCTTCGGCCGGCCGGCCCCGGTACGCGTGACCCTGTTGCCGCCGCTGTACCCGGAGCGCTTTGCCTGCTATGGAGAAAGCGCGCGCCTGCATTTGCGCAGAAGCGTCAAACATGCTATTCGGGAGGCATTGCAAGAGCGCCCGCACTGTTGATTCACGCACGGTTGATTCAGATTGATTCAGGTATTTCCGTCACCGCCGAAGCGCCCTACCAGCCGTACGAGGCCAAGCATGGAATTATTCCCCGTCCCGGCGCGGAAACTTCTGCCGCACCGCCCGCCCATGCTCTGCATAGATGCCCTGATCGCCTTTCAGAACGCACCCGATCTTTGCCCGGTGCCGCCGGGCGGGGTCGACGGCGGGCAGGATTCCCCGGTTGCGATCGTGAATACACAGGCCGAAACGGAGACGCATCTGCACGCCGGGCATCTTTTGCTGCACAACGGTGCGTTGACCGAAGCCGGCTGTGTGGAACTCGCTGCGCAAAGCATTGCCGCCATGAAAGGATACGCTGAAACCATGCTCGGTATGCCGATCAGGAAAGGGTTTCTGGCGGCAGTGCGTGATTTTTCGTTTACAGGACAGGCCCGTGCGGGCGATACTCTGCGCATCGCCGTCGGCGTGACCGCCGAAGTCGCCGGCATCAGCCTCGTCGAAGCCGTAATCCGCCGGCGCGGGTCGGGGAAAGACCATCCTATTCTGGCCCGCGGCAGTCTGAAAGTGTATGCGCCCGACAATGCGGATCTGCGAAGGTAACAACTATACTACGTTGCCGTTCAGGTTGCCTCGGACGGTGCTTTGCGTTCCATGTGCACATGCCCTTACGCGACGGAAATACATTTCACCCGTCTTTCCATGACAAGGCGGCCGAGGCCATACAAGTCCATGCGCCGGACAAGGCTGTAAGCATATGGAAAAATCTTTCCGAACGAGAGATTGCGCGGGTATCTCCATCGAGGTACGCTGAGGCCCGCCGCTACCTGCGAAAGATGCGCAATGCTTTACACGAACACGGCCGGGATATGGAACAGCAACAATATATAATCAGCCTGCGCGAAGAGCATTACCGCAAAAAGCGCCTGCCGGAGATGCTTGACGGGCTTGATGAAAAGCCGATTCTTGAGAAATGACCCCTGCCCGCATGCTCAATTCATTGCTTATCAGGGACTCCTTCCCGGACGACTCGCGCCTGTTTCGGTGTCCAAGAAAACCATACACTGATCCAACTGCATAAAAATGAGAGTACAATGCGTTTCCTGATGTGCCGCTCTATCGCCGCCGCCGTCCGGCAAGCGCCCCCCCCCCTGCCGTTCCGGACCCTGTTGTTCTGCGCCGCACTGTTCTTTTCCCTGCTGCGCCCGGCCCCGCCGGGCTTCGCCGCCGACGGCGACACCGATGCGGCCTTGCGGCGCATCCGGACCTTGACCTCTTCCATCAACACCCTGCGCTGTTCATTTACCCAGACGACGGCTGTCCCCATGTTCACTGAACCCGTCGTCTCCGAAGGACGCCTGTTTTTCAAAAAACCGGATTCCCTGCTCTGGGAATATACCGCCCCGTATCCCCAAGGTCTGGTCTTTTCCGGCGGGAAAGGCTTCCGCTGGGAAGACGACAAAAACAGACGCAAGCCGTTTACGACTTCCGGGGACCCGGTTGCCGGACTCATTGCCTCCCAGATGTCGGCGTGGATACGTTTCGACAGGGATCTGATAGAATCGCGATACGTTATCCGGGCCGACGACAGGGAAGCTCTGACTTTCGAACTGACCCCCAAAAGCGCCGAACTGCGTTCCGTGCTTGTATCGTTGCGCATTACCTTCGCGGACAACGGGGCGGCGCGATCCGTGCTTCTGCGGGAACGCGCCGGGGGCAGCACACTCGTGCGCCTGCACGACATGGTCGTCAACGGGCTGCTTGAAGACCGGGAGTTCCGTTGATCGGGCGCTCAATCGGCCGACTCCGGAGGACTTTCTCTTTCCCGGCACGGCACAAGGCCGCTTTTCTGTTTGCGTGCGGGGCGCTGTTTCTCGGTTGCGCCCTGCTGACCCTCCGGCTTGCGACCCGTGAGGATATCAGCGAACTTATCCCGCAGAACGCGCGGGAAGCGGCGGAACAGTATGCCCTGATGCGCGATGCGCCCTTCCTACATACCCTGAGCATCACCGTTGGCGGCGAGGGCTTCGACCCCCGCGAACTCGCAAGTGCAACGGCCGAAAGGCTGAGGCAGGCGGGCTTGGTCATCGCGGCCGGAGACGCCGGCCCAAGTCCGGCCGGCGCCGACCCGCAAACGCTCACGGTCTGTCTGCCTGCCTTGCTGCGGCCGGAACAGATCCGGCAATTCGGCGAAAGCCTGAACGCGGACACGGTACGCAACGCCCTGCACAAGGCCCGGCAACACCTGCTCGGACCGGCCGGTCCGGCGTTGCGCGCGATCACGGCCTTGGATCCCCTCGGCCTTCGCGAACTCTTTTTCGCGTCCCTGGTTCCATTGCGGAAAGCAGGCGCGTTGCCTGCGCCGGACGGCCGCCTGATCGACGCCTCCGGACGCTACTGCCTGATCGTCGCCCAAGCATCGGCCTCCGTAACCGATACCGGAGCAAGCACCGCGGTCATGGACACCGTCAGAGGCGCTCTTGCCGAACTGCCCGCCGGGGCGGAAAGCCTCGTCGTCGGGGGCTATCGCCACAGTGAGGCCAATGCCGCAATCATAAAGTCCGACTTGCAGCGGATTCTCCCCGTGTCGCTTGCGCTGCTTGTGCTGCTGTTTCTGCTTTTTCTCCGCGACAGGCAGGCGCTTGCCCTTGTCGCGCCCCCCGCTGCCGCCTTCTGCGTCGCCGGCCCGGTCACCGCCATGCTCTGCGGCTCACTCTCCGGCATAGTCGCGGGCTTCGGGAGCGTGCTGCTCGGCATAAGCGCCGATTACGGCATTCATACTTATTATGCCCTGTGCGGAGCGCGGAGCAGGGAAGAAGGTCTTGCCGCCCTGTACCCCTCCCTGCCGGCAAGCGCCTGCACTACGGCCTTCGCCTTTGCATTCCTGTTGTTTTCGGATATTCCCGCCATACGCCAGATGGCGGTCTTCGGGCTGAGCGGAATCGCCGCCGCCCTGTTTGTCGCTTTTTTTGTTCTGCCCCTGCTCATCAGCGCGAGGGGTTCGGCGTCCCCCCCGTTGCGGGCCGGACGGACGCGCCCCCTGCCTGCCCTCTGTTTTGTCGCGGCGGCAACGTTGTTTATCGTCCCGGCATCCGCCGGCCTGCGCTTTGACGGGGATATCGGCAACCTGTCCTATATCGCGCCGGAAACAGCCCGCGACGAGGCGCGCGCGCACGCCGTATGGAATACGCCGACCGACGCCGTCATCATCGCGGCCGTCGGCGACATCACAAATGACGGCAACGGCGTGATTCTCGGCAACACGACGAACAACGCCGTCGGCGCGGCCGCCGGCAACATGGCGAATGACGGTTTTGAACAGGCCCTGCGGGTAAACGACCAGGTATGGGACCTGTTGCGGGAAGCCTCCCTCCCGGCGTCCGGTATCGGCCCCTTTTTGCCGTCCCGTGAACGGCAGGAGAAAAGCGCGGCTGCGTGGAGCAGGCTGCGGCAGGAACGCGGCGCGCAGATCATAGGGGATCTGGAGCACTTTGCGCCGCTGTTCGGCTATACGGCCTCGGCCTTTGACCCCTTCCGACAACTGTTCGCAGGCGGACCGGCCGAAGTAACGCCTGCAGGCCTGCGCGCCGCGGGCATGGGTTCCCTGCTCAGCCTGTTCACGTCCGTTTCCCGCGAACAGGCTCTTGTCTACACCCTGCTGCCGGGTGAGGCGCGGCCGGAAGCGGCCTTGCTGCAAAAACTGCGTGAAAGCGGGGCGCGGGTAGTTTCGGGCGCGGGCTTTCGCACGGCAACGGCCGAAGCCGCGGGCAAGGATATGTTGCGGTCCTGCCTGCTGACCGTTTTTGCCGTAACCGCGGCCGTTCTGGGCATTTTTCGCTCCGTCCCGCGCTGCGCCGCGGTGCTGTGCCCGATGCAGGCGGGCTTGATCGCCTGCCTGTTGTTTTTCCTGATTGCCGGCATTGATGTGAATATGTTCCATGCCGCCGCTCTGACCCTTGTCATTGCCCTGAGCGTGGACTACGGAATCTTCATGCTTGCCGTTCAGGAGGGGCGCATGCACAAAAACGGCCGGAAAGGCATTCTGCTTTCCGCGCTGACGACCCTGGCCGGCTTCGGCAGTCTGATGCTCGCCCGGCATCCGGCCCTCTTTTCCCTCGGCGTTGCCGTAACCGGAGGCATAGCCGCGGCCCTGGCTGCGGCTCTATGGTTGCAGCCATTGATGTTTGCGCCCGCCGAGCCTCACTCGCAATCGGCAGGGAAAAAAACGGAAGACAGTACGATGGAGGAGAAAACGGCGGACAGTCCGACGAAACGCCGAAGGGGAGTTGACAGGTGAGGGACAAATTCGGTCCGATCTTTCGCCGCCTTACGGCGCCTGTCTTTTGCCTGCTCGCCGCGTTTCCTGTATCCTGCGCGCGCCTGCCGGCGGCGGCATCCTTACCTGCCCCGGAAGATTTGCGGGGGGAAGACGGGCTGATGCTGCGTCACCGGGTACGCGTTGAATTTCCCGATACAACGCCGCCCTTGTCCTTCGACGGCCTGCTGCGTATCGTCTCCGGAACGGACGGCCCCTTCGTCCGGGTAGTCTGTCTCGGCCCCATGGGGTTTACCCTGTGCGACATGAGCATCACCCCGGCGGGCTACACAACGCATTTTCTCCATCCCGTCCTGGCCCGCGTACCGCATATTGAAGACAGTATTGCTCTGTGCGTTGCCGGCGTACTGTCGGAGCGCGAGGCCGGAGCTACGGACATCGTCCTGCGGAGTGAACGGCCGGCCTATACCGTACACATCCGCACAATCGCACGGACATACCGGCCTGAACAATCACCCGGTCTTCCCGCCCGTGCGGAAGGAGGTCCAAAGCTGTGAAGTCCCTGTTTGCAGCCGTAGGGGAATGCATGAAGACATCCGGACTTTGCCCGGAGCAGTCCGGCGGCATGGGGAGTATCACTCCGAAAGCCGGCAGGAAGGCCACCGGGCTTCACCCGGAAAAGTCCGAAGGACAGGAGCGGGACGGAGAGGACAACGTATTTCCGGACACGTCCGCTGAAAAGCAAGCACCGGGACCGATGTCGGGCGGATATGCGGCGGAATTTGTCTTTCCTCCGGACTTCGTCGGCTTTGCCGGGCATTTTCCCGGCAACCCGGTCTTGCCCGGCATAGCGCAAATAATGGCCGTCCTCCATACCTGTGGTCCCGGCTTGCGTCTGCACGCCGTCAAAGATTGCAAATTTTTGCGCCCGGTCATCCCCGACGAACGACTCAGCATTACGGCAAAGCAGCGCGGCGATGCCGGCGGCGTCGGCATCGCCATTGACGCAGTGTTGCGCGTCGGGCAGGAACGGTGCGCTTCCATGCGTCTACTTTTAGAGAGGCTTCCGTGAGTACGACCAAAGGGCAGTCTCGCCCGCACTCCCCCTCAACCTGCTTCGAGCAGGGACGGGACGGGTTCCGGACGCCGTACTATTTCAGGGAAGCGCCCGCAGCACCGGACGGCGCGCCTTCCCCCGCGCCGCTGCTTGTCGAAACCGCCCGCGTTGTCCGCTTCAACGAGGCGGACCCGCTCAACATAGTATGGCACGGCCATTATGCCTCGTATTTCGAGGACGGCCGCATCGCGTTCGGCAAGCGCTACGGCCTCGGCTACGAAACCATGAGCAAGGCCGGGTTCGTCGCGCCGATCAAGCACTTGGTTGTGGATTACGAAGCGCCCCTGCGCTTCGGCCAGGAATGCCGTATCGCCGCGGCTCTCTTCTGGAGCGATGCGGCGCGGCTCAACTTTGAATACGAAATTCGGGACATGACCGGCCGGCTAACGACGCGCGGCTGCACTATACAGCTTTTTTTGAATTTTTCAGGCGTGCTGCAGTACGCCAAGCCGGCATTTTACGAAGAATTCTGCCTGCTCTGGCGTAAAGGCGTCTTGTGAGGAATGCCGCCTGCTCCGGCGCAGAGGTGACTCGCGCCGGAGCAGGACAGGCATATTTCGTTGTTATTTTCGCAGAGAATACCTACTCATCTCTACGTTAATATCTTGCTCCAGATTACGCACCCAGCGGTTATAGGCTCTGTGGATATTTGTTCCATCGGCATTCATACCCTGACTGCTTTTATACACAATTGAGTATCCTGTGTCGGTAAGCGGTATGGATACGACAACAGTGTGTTCACGATTATATAATGTACCTTCAAGCATGTTCGGAGAAATACGCTTGATTTGCCAGCCGCGGTTTAAACCGGCAGTTGTTATAATTTTTACCGCTTCCTCTTTGGTAATGGAGGCACCATAGGATACATTATGAACATTTGTAATGGGTTTTTGCGTTACAGAACATGACGCAGAGAGCAGAATGACGAGCAAGGCAAGCAATTTTTTCATGATTATACTCCTTTGGCACAGCGAAAGATGGGTACGATGAAATTTCCGAAACCGCATCCTGCGGCAACGAAAAAAACAATTTGGAGATTTTACCGAGAGATACAATCTCAGGGTAAAACACCGCGGTCAGCCGGTAAACGCTCCACCGTTCACTGATAGAATCTGTCCGGTTATATACGATGCCTCCGACGAACATAAGAAGGCGACCGCGCCGGCGACGTCTTCCGGTTGCCCGATGCGTCCGAGCGGGATCCGCGGCAGGATGCGTTCCGGCGGGATCCGCGCCGTCATTTCCGTAGCGATAAAGCCCGGAGCCACGGCATTTACCAGAACGCCCCGCTTTGCCGTCTCGACGGCCAAAGACCTGACCGCCCCCGTCAGGCCGGCCTTGGCGGCCGAATAGTTGACCTGTCCGCCGACCCCTGTTTCGCCCGACGTCGAGGTTATGACGATTATCCGTCCTTTGCGCCTGCGCAACATGCGCGGCAGGACAAGGGACGTCACGTTGTAAAATCCGTTGAGATGCACGTCCAGCACTGAGCGCCAGTTTTCTTCGCTCATCAAGGCAAAAAGACCGTCACGGGCGAAACCGGCGTTGTTGACCAAAACGTAAGGAACGGTTTCTTCCAGCAGCTTCTCCAAAGCCGCCCTGCAGGCGGCCCCGTTCGTCACGTCGAAGGGCAGCAACCGACAGCTTCCGCCGGCAGCACACAGCGCGGCGCGGGTCTCCTCCGCCGCGGCATGGTCCGCACGATAGTTCAACCACACGGCAAAACCGTCTACGGCCAGCCGCAACGCGACGGCCCTGCCGATACCCTTGGATGCGCCGGTAATCAACGCGGTTTCCCCCTTCATCCGCATGACCCCCTTACCGGCTCTACCATTTCTTCCCGCGTTGCGCCTCAAGGGCTGCCGCCTGCTCGTAAAAGTCGGCGAAACCGGCCTGGTGCAGGGCATCCAGAACAAGCTCACTCCAGTCCCAGGCGGCGTACACTACCGGCTTATGGAAGGTGAGACGGAAATTTTCCAACTCGCCCCGGTAAAACTTTTCCTTGGGCGTATCCAGGCTCTCGCGCAGATGCTCATGCAGGCGGCCGGCTTCACCTTCGTACCATTCTTTGAGGTCCTGCGGCTGATTGTATTTTTTGAGGATATGCCCGTAGCCCTTTTCGGTCATGACGGCGCACAGCGCTTCATAATGCCGTGCCTGGAGCCATTTGCCGAGATCGGCGGGGGCGATGTTCTCAGCCTCAACCTCCGCCATGTCCAGCTTCGTCTGATAATAGGTATCCGGCACCACGGACGCGGACACAATACCGGCAACGGCCACCAGGCCGCGAAGAATGCGGCTGTTGGAAACGCCCTGACCGCAGAAGCCGATCTTTTTGCCGTATTTTTGCCCGGAAAATATGGTTACCAATATGGCCCAGACAACGGCCGGGTCTTCCTCGTCATAGATGTGCGCCAGTCTGGCGTTGTCGCGGTCCGTCGCCAGGATCATCTGGGTCATATCGTTGGACCCGATGGAAAAACCGTCGCATTCCTCCAGAAACTGCTTGGCAATGACCGCGTTGCTGGGTATTTCGGACATAAGGATGATTTTCAGGCCGTCGTGTCCGCTTTTCATCTTGTGTACCTGTTCGAGGTAACGCCGCATGCTCCTGACCTGTTCGATGGTGCGCACAAAGGGCAGCATAATCTGCAGGTTGTGCCCGCCGTATACGCCGCGCGCCATTTTGAAGGCTTCAAGCTCCCAGTCGTGCAGGTTGCGCGACACCCCCCGCCAGCCGAGCATGGGGTTGGCCTCCTCCTGCTCAAACAGCAGGCCGCCGACCAGATTTCTGTATTCATTGGATTTGAAATCGGTGGTACGGTAGATAATGTCCTTGCCGTAAAAGGCCATGGCGAACAACCCCAGCCCCTGGGCAAGAGTCTGCACATAGTGTTCGCGCCCCGAGCGGTAGCCGCGCGAGCGTATGATCTCGCCGATGACGGCGGGTATATTCTGCACCTCTTCGATCTGCGTAATCATGCCTGTACGGTGGCCGACATCCTCCCTGACAGTGCGTATTTCATCCAGCACTTCCTGCACATAGGGATCGCTCGCGGCCGTCTCGGCCATACGGGAAACCTGGGAAGCTACCTCGCCGCGACGCCGCACCGTTTCAGGGTCGTTGCCGGAGAGCAGCGCCAATTCATCGTCAAAACCCATGACCAGCCGGATATGCGCCTCAATATCCGTGGTGCTTTTGAGAATTTCCAGACGGCGGGAGGCAACGTCAAGGTATTCGTCAAGCCTGCGTTCCAGTTCACGGCTCCGCCGACGCAGGCCGAGCACCTCTTCCTCGCTGCCGCTGCCTTCACGCTCGGCCAGACTTTCGATTTCCCCGCTCAGGCCGGTAATCCTGCCGATATACTCGCGCATGCGGATATTGACGAAGACCATACCGGCATTGAGCTGACGGCGCAGCACCTTGGTCAGTTCTTCATCCAGGACTTTGCGGTGCCGCCGGATGATGCCGTCCAGCTCACCGCTGTCGTAGGCGTCAAGCGCCAGGGGATGCACACCGATATTGCCGAGCATGAATTCGGCGCGCAGCAGGCCCACTTCAAAATCCTCAATCCGGCGCAGACGGGAAAGGAACATGGCCTGCCCCACGTCGGCGAGGATAAGGCCGACCTTGGTTTTGGTGGTAGGCAGCCCGGCAAGGTCCATTTCTCCGCCGACCTGGCGCAGGGGCAAAAGTCCGCGGTAAACCGCGCCGCGTGTGCCGTCCACGGTGACTTCCATGCCGTCCAGGGCGCGCAGAGCTTCAATGCGCTGGATACCTATGACGGCGGGTATGCCCAGTTCGCGCGAGGTTATCGCCGCATGCGAAGTATCGCCGCCGACATCGGCGAGGATGGCCGAAGCCGAGCGCATTCCCGGCACCATATCCGGGTCCGTCCGTTCGGCGGCAAGGACGTCGCCCTTGCTGATCTTGTTGAGTTCCAAGGCCGAGCGTAAAAATTTGACCTGCCCCTGCCCCGCCCCGCGCGACGCGCCGTTGCCTTCAAGCAGCACTTCGGCCAAGGCGGCCGCATTGGGGTCAACCTCCTTGCGGCGCATAAAAATGATGTCAGGGTGCAGCGCGAATTCCTCATTCCATCGTGTTTCCGGACGCGCCTGCACGAACCAGAGGCAGTCGTCGGCATCAATGCAAAATTCGGTGTCCATGATGATGTCGCCGTAAGCCCGGCTTATCGCGCGCACGCCTTTGGCCACGCTTTCGGCGTGGGCCATGGACAGCGCCCAACGCCCTACTTCAAATTCCGGCACCGTTACTTTTTTCGTTCCGCCGCTTTCGTCGTAGACGATCTTGATGTTCTTGCAGCCCATCTGCCGGATCACCACTTCGTGCCCGTCGTCGCGCGTAAACACGAAATACTTGTCGGGCGTGACCATGCCGCCGACCACTGCTTCACCCAGGCCGTAGCCGGCATCAATGGACACCAGGTCGTTGCGGTCCGTCCCCCGGCAGCCCGTGGCCGTATCTGCCGCAAAGGCCGTGCCGGAAATAACCGGGTTGATCATGCGCATGATGCAGACGGAAAGGGAGGTATTTTCGATGGCCCATTCTTTTTTGGCTTCTTCGGCAATGCTCTCGTCGCCGCTTGCCTCCGCACGGGCGACGGCATCGAGGACGGCTTCCCGCCTGTAGGTCATGGAGCGCAGGTTGTAGGCCGAGGCGCAATCCCAATGATAGGCGCGTACGACCTGCTCGGATCCGCGCACGTTTAGATAGGTGTCCTGCAGGCCGGCAAAGGCTTTTTTTCTTGAGTCTTCGCCCGCGGCCGAGGAGCGCACCGCCACCGGCACGTCTTCCTCCCCGGCTTCGGCGCAGATTTCCGCGTAGGCGGCGCTCACGGCGTCGTGTACGGCCTGCGGCAACGGCACGGAAAGAACGGCGGCCTGCACCAGCACGGCGCGGCGGCGAAGCTGGTCTATGCCTTCCGGCGAAGTGGCGAAACCTTCCACAACATTGTTGATGAAGGTCCGCAGCTTGACATGACCTTGGGAGCCGCCTTTGGCTTCGTTTTCAGCGCGCACGGTCTTGCCCAGGTTGCGGACGAACTTTTGCAGAAATTCCGGGTCTCCGCTGATTTCCGGGTCTCCCCAGTCGATGCGCCTGTATTCCCTGTCCACGACGGCGCGCGTCAGAGGCGCGTTTACCCTGGTCTGATCCAGCAGCAGGTGGAAAGCCGGGGAAGACACCGCCCGGAACTGCGGTACGCGTATCCCATTGACTTCACTGATAATAGCCGTATTGTAGTTTTTGCCGCCGACCAGCAGTTCGGCCGGTTCGCCTACAGCGGCGATTTCCGCGCCGGTCAGAGTAAGTTTTTCTTTAAGAGCCGGGGTGTTGCGCGACTTGTCAGCGGACACATCGCCGGTGTCGCCTGAAACGTTTCGTTCTGCAGCGTCCGGCGAGGCGGCGGGCGCCGCGTCGGATGAGTTAGCGGGCGAAGGCTTGACCATCGTGCTCTCCTTGACTCTTGCGGATTGCCGGCTTTTGCGCCGGACCGCATCAGCTTAAAACCGATTGTGTCCCGCGTCAATGCGCTCTTTTCCCTGTTTGCAACGAGCCGGAGCCTTTTCCCGGAAAACGGCATCCTGTTGTGCAAAGGCACTCTATTGTTCGGTTCCGCAGTGCGGACAGAAGGCATATCCGGACGCGGCCAGGGCCTTGCCGCAGGCGGAATTTTTACAAAACCTGGGCATCGGACCCAATTCCAGAATAAGTTCCCCCTCAAGTACCGGAACCATTTTTTTACTTTCCCGATAGTCGGCGGTTTTGAGCACGCGCCGCACAATGCCGTCCCGCGGCGCCGTTACGGCCTTTTCCTGCTTCATGATGGAAATATTGAACAATTCCTCGCCTTTTTTAACGATGTCGCCGGGGTTGACATACATGATCCATAGTTCGCCGTTGCAGGGCGCACCCACCTGGAAGGTGTCGGCAGGGTCGGCCATGGTCACGGAGCGTTCGGCATCGACGGCCGGTTTCACCACCTGCACCCCGCAGCTCATAATTTCGGAATCCAGCACATAGCGGACCACGGCGACCCCGTTGGGGCCGGGACTCTGCATGCGGATTATGTTCAGGTGGTGCGGTTTGCCGTTGGAATCGTTGAAATTCAGTTCGTCGCCGACTTCCAGACCTTCAAACCAGACATTCAGGGGCAGGTTGTTCGGGTCGCCGTAGTTGTGCTTGAACTCGATGTACTTTACCGCATCTCCCGGATGATTAAGGAACATGAGGAATTCATTGTCCGACGGGTCCCTGGTGATGATGCTTTTCAACGCGGCCCTTTCGGCGTCGAGATCAACATCGGCAAGAATATCCAGGGGAGATTTTTCCGTGCGTTCGGCAACGGCCTTTTTCCAATCCGGGCCGAAAGCGCTCCGGTACACCCAGTCGGGGGGGAAGCCCAGGGGCAGCTTGCCGAACTTGCCGAGCAGCAAATCCCTGAAGGCATCGTTGCAATCCTGGTACACGATAAGACGTGCCTCCTGCATGTCCGGCGCAGGCGCATCCTCCGGACTGTTGACGGCATTATCGAGTATTTGCAGGAGGTATTCGACTTCATGCTCGCCGCCGCGCCTGTACGCGGCGGTGACGGCCAGAAAGGCCGTATTCCAGGTAATCTGCGAGCCCGGCGTCACATCATGGTAACGCACGATTTGCCGCGTTCCGGCCAGGAAGCGCAGCATCTGCGGGAGCAGCCTGATATAGCCGTGTTTCAGCGCGCCTTCCTGGGACGAAGACGTTGCTCCCCCCGGCATGCCGTGCAGCACGGCGTCATAGTCCACGCCCTGAAAGTACGGGGCCGTATAGCGATCATAATAAGGCATGATCTGCTTGAGGACAAAGCCGGCATCGCGGATCATGCGTTTGTTCAGGATATTCTTCAGACCCGATTCATCTTCGAGATACGCCGCTGTGGAGAGGACTTCACCCTGCCCGTACCAGCGCATGGCCGCGCCCAGAGAAACGTCCAGGATATGCGCGCCGGCTTCCGCCGCGGCAGCAACGGCGGGCACGAACAGACCGTCCGTATAGTGGCGGTGATAATGCAGCACCAGATGCGGCCACTTGCGGCGCAGGGCCTGAACCAGATCACGCATCATGCGCGGCGGGCAGTTCCCGGCCATGTCCTTGAGGCCGAGCACGATCCGGCGCGAGGCCTCTTTCCGACCCACGCCCATAATTTTCGCGGCCTGGCTCAGCATTTCCCCGGCCGTGTCGAGGTAGTGGCCGACAGTGAAACCGCGCCCGCAGGTCAGGGCCACGGCGGGCTCAAAGAGCGCCTGCGCGTCGTGCAGAACGACTTCGGCAAACGGTTTCATATTTTCGACATGGTTGAGAAAATCGAAGCAACGTATGACGTGGTAATCCCCGCAGATCTTTTCCGCCGTGAGACGCATGAGATTTTTGGGTTGCGGTTTGTACCCGAGCACGTTTGTGGACCGGACGAGTATCTGCTTCATTGTTTTGGGCGCGATACGGTTCAGCTCCCGCGCTTCGTAAAAGGGCGAGGTCATGTTGGCCATCATGTTCACGTGGAAATGCGCGCCGCCGCCCGTTTCTAATGAAAAAAAGCCGCACTGGTCCAGGTAGGGGGCGATGAGCCTGTCCTCGGCAAGACGAAAACGGTTGCCGCTGTTCGACTGTGTCGTATCTCGGCAGGTTGTGTCGCAAAAATGGACGAGCGCCGAATCGCGGATAAAGTCGAGCAGGGCCTTGCGGTCGTTGCGCGGATAAGGAGACGGTTTGCGGAGCACGGCGGGGGGTATTTCAGGCATGACCGCTTCGTGCCTGGGCAGGCGCGGCGTTTCGCGCGTGCGGTATATGCCGAGTTGGACGAACCGGTTATAGCCGCGCGCGGAAATGTCGGCTATCAGGCGCGCGTTGCGTTCAGATTCCGGATCAAGATCCGTGTAATCCATCAGTTCCGGAGTGTCGGCAATAAAGCGCGTGTCGCAGTCGCCCCGGCGGAATGTGGGATGGGTGATAATCCGGCGGAAAAACGGAATGGTGGTCTTGAGGCCGCCCACCGTGTATTCCTCCAGAGCCCGCTCCGTAATGCCCAGCACCTTGTTCCAGTCCTGCCCGTAACCGATGAGCAGGGCGCCCGCCGAGTCGTAGTTTGAAGGAAACTCATAGCCGGCGCTCAGGTTGGAATCCAGCCGCACGCCTGGACCGCCCGGCGAAACATAACGGGTTATGAGACCGGCATTCGGGGCGAAATTTTTTTGCGGATCTTCGCAGTTGATACGCACCTGCATCGCTGTATGCACGGGGCGCAGGTTCGCTTCGGAAAAGCGCAGCCGGCTGCCGAACGCGACGGCGATCTGTTCCTCGACAAGGTCGATGCCGTAACGGCACTCCGTGATGCCGTGCTCCACCTGAAGGCGGGTATTGACCTCTATAAGATAGGGATTGCCTTCCGCGGTGATCAAAAATTCCACCGTACACAGGGAATGATAGCCCACTTTGCGGATCAGGGCGCGGGCGTAATCCTTGAGTCGGCCGCGCAGTTCCTCGGTGAAGGCGGGCCAGGGAGAAGGAGTAATCTCCATGAGCTTCTGATTGTTGCGCTGCAGGCTGCAATCGCGCTCGTCAAAGACGAAGATGTTGCCGTGGACATCGGCGATGACCTGAATTTCTATATGGCGCACGCCGGTGAGAAACTTTTCCACAAAGACGCGCGGATTGCCGAAAGAGGCCTGGGCCATGGCCGAAGCCTTGATGAACGCATCCTCCAGACCGTCGTTGTCGTGTACCTCAAAGATGCCTCTGCCGCCGCCGCCCTCGGCCTTGAGCAGGATGGGAAAACCCGTTTCCGCGGCGACGGCCCGAGCCCGGGGCACATCCACTGCGCCGTCCGACCCCGGCACTACCGGAATGCCCATATCACGCGCCAGACGGCGCACCTGCACCTTGTTGCCGAGCAATTTCATGGACTCCGCCGTGGAGCCGATGAACACCAATCCCGCTTCCGCGCAGACGCGGGGAAAATTGTCGTCTTCCGAGGCAAAGCCCCAGCCGGGATGGACGGCGACTATACCCCTCTGCCGGGCAAGTTCCGCGATGCGTTTGATGTCTAGGTAGGCGCGCGGGTCCGGGCCGAGCAGCAGCAATTCCTGCGCCGAAGAGGCGGCTGGCGCCGTTTTGTCTATATCCGTGGCGCTCATTACGGCCACGGCGTCGAACCGCTCACGTATGGACCGGCAGATGCGCCTTGCGGAAATGCCGCGGTTGGCCACGAGAACGGCCTTGCCCTTCAGTTCCTGTACCACCGCGTCAAAGGTCTTGATCCCCATACCGTGCTTTCTCCCGCTACGATGCGCCGCCGGTGAAAAATTTCCGTTCACTTTCGTCATCCAGGCACGGCAAAGTTTCGGCGGTAAGTTCGGACAGGGTTCTTCCGCCGGCCCCGGAGCCACAGGCAACGATAAGGCCGCTGACAAGAACCCGCCACAGGTAAAAAGGCGCCGGCGTGTCTCCGGCATATCGAGCCGAATCCGGCCGCGGAAGCAAGGCGGCCGGCAAGGCGTGTTCTTCGCGCAGCAGTTCCGCGCCGGGCGCCTCGGCTGTGTTGACGCCCAAACCCGCAATGACGACACCGTCCCGTTCTTCCACCAGCATCCCGCCGACCTTGGCGCGTTGCTCCACGAGCAAATCGTTCGGCCATTTCAGGGACAGGGGAAATCCCAGCTTCCGAAATTCCGTGCACACCAGCAGGCCGAGAGCTACCGCCGCGCTGTCGCCCCTGAACAGCGGATCCGCGGGCAGACGGAAACAGACATGCAGATTGCCGCGCGGGGAATGCCAACCGCGCCTGAACTGCCCGTAGCCCGATTCCTGGCAAGAAGCAAGCACGCTCCCCCACACCGGCAACAGGCCGTCACGGCAAAACCGCCATGCGAGAAGAAAGGCGGATGAACACGCCCCGGCGAGAAAACATGCGGCCGGCATGTCGAGCCCCCGAGGAAAGTCCCCTTCCTCTCCGCCTGCGCACGAGGCAACGATGCGAGCTGCGCGGCCGTATGCGTCAAGCCCGTAGCTCCCTCTCCACAGCAGGGTGCATTCCGCATACGCCGGACGGCGGAAAAATTCCGGCGCCGGGTCGCTCCGGACCGGCTCGGGCAGGCGGCGGCAGCCGAACAGGGCTTCTGCATCGTCGTCGTCCATGGGCCGGGAAAGGGGCGGCAGGCCTGCGCTCAAGGCCGCCGAAAAGCTTCCTTCATCTTTGTCACGGCGCGAAATTGTCATACTATTCTACGCGGATATTGCCCGGACGGCAAGCTTCGGGATCGGAAAAAAGCCGCGCGCTTCCTCCCGTCAAAAAAACGTCGCTTCTCGACCACACCCGCTCGAATACTTGCATTTCCACTTTGGCACGCCTGTTGCATTACAGTCAGGCAGACAATGCGGCGACTGCAAATCTCTATCCCAGGGAATATGTTTCGCTCAAGATGCCTGGGCCGTGCACATCAACACGTCGCAAATCCCGTGCAACGGCAACCGTCAGGCTTTTTTGGCCGTAACGCAGCAAACGCACGGGGGAGCTGTTCAAGAGTTCAATCCGCAAATTTGCGTTTACAGATTTGCGAGTTGCGGACGCAGAATACTCCATATAAAGGATAACGCACATGTTACAGCGCAAGATACGCACAATCAGTTGGGGCATAGGGCTTTCAAACGGACAGGCGGAACTTCTGCGCCGTTTTTTGGGTGACGGCCGTGAATTGATTCTCCATCCGGATGTGTCGAGCGCGGCAGACGCGAGCGACAAGGGGCCCGCTCCGTATGTGGTGTGGCTATCGGCGGCCTGCTGCCGGGATATGAGCCGCCTGCCGGAAGCGTTGTCTTCATACGGCGACCCGGCGGAGATCGTCATGCTTCTTGATGCCGGCTACGGTCCGGAAGATTATGATCGAGCCTGCGCTTACGGCATCAAAGAAATTTTGCGTCCGCCCCTGGACGTGGATAGGGTTTCCGCAATCATGTCCAGGGCTGTTGAGAGTCGCGCCGCACGCACGGCGTCCGAGCATTTTACCGGAGCGTTGCTGCTTGAGCGCAAAATTTTGCGGCGTAAGACGCTTGCCCTCGGCTTTCTGACGGATTTTCTCGCCGCCGTCGGGCATAATACAAGTACGGACGACCTGCTGCAAAACGCCTTTGCCCATCTCGGCAAGCTGCTGCCGGTGCGTTCCGCGCATGCGGCGCTGGTTGAAACAGGCCCGGACGGGGAAAACGCGCTTTCCCTGTATATCGGGCTCCGGGAAAATGCCGCAGACTTCACCTTTTGCCGCGACCTGCTGGCTGAACACGCCGAAGCCGTGCCGGGCGCTGCGTACCGAATCGGCAAAATCCGCGCCCTGCCCCCGCGCACTGCCGCAGCCGCGGACCGCCTTGCGGGAAATGCCGCTCCGATCTGCCTTCCTTTGGTCGCCGACGGCACATGCTTCGGCTGCCTCCTGCTGCTCACGGACCCGGCTCATGTTCTGGACCGCGAGCGTGCTTCGGCCCTGGATTTCGCCGTCCGGCATCTGGCCTTGAGCCTGAGAAATGCCGAACGCTTCGCCGTGATGCGCGCGCGCGCGGAATATGACTCCCTGACCGGCATCTACAACCGCAGACATTTTGAAGAACTCCTTGAGGACGAAATGCAGCGTCTTTCACGCCACGGGCGCCCCTTGTCCGTTCTGATGGCGGACGTCGACCATTTCAAGCGGGTCAACGACACCTGGGGACACAAGACGGGCGATGCCGTGCTGCGGGAAATCGCGGCCCTGCTCACGGACGGCATACGCGGCACCGACTGCTGCGCGCGCTACGGCGGCGAGGAATTCGTCATACTGCTCCCGTATACGGATGCCGAAGAGGCCGCTTCCCTGGCCGAGCGCATCCGTAAAAGAACGGAGGAAAACTTTTTTACGGCCGAAGGCGGCGTACCCCTGCAGCTCACGATAAGCTTCGGCGTATCCGGTATCGGCCCGATGGACGCCCTGTCGCGGGAAGAACTTCTGAGCGCCGCGGACGGCGCCCTGTATGCCGCCAAAAGGCAGGGCAGAAACCGCACCTGCCGCGCCCGCGCCGCCTTCCGCAAGGCGGGATGAACTCCCGCCTCAGCCCGGCATACGTTTCAGGAAAATACTGATCCCTTTGTAGGTCATCACCACCTCATCCTTCTGATTGATGGTTTCCACAAAGAGTTTCACGCTGCCCCGGTCTTTTTTTGAGGAAGACGGCACCGCGTCCAGGACCGTCAGCCGGACGCGCAGGATGTCGCCGGGACGCAGGGGCTTGAGCCAGCGGACTTCATCTATGCCCGGAGAGCCGCATGACGTCTTGCCCGAGATGACGTTTTTGACGACCAGACCGAAAGTCAGGCTGATGGTGTGCGCGCCGCTGGCGATAAGTCCGCGGAAGCTGCTGTCTTCGGCCGCTTTTGGGTCCGTGTGAAAAAACTGGGGGTCATATTTCTCCGCAAAGGAAATGATCTCCTCTTCGGACACGCCGACCGTTTCGCCGAACTCGAATACCGTGCCGGGTATGAAATTTTCAAAATACCGTTCTTCATAGGGTATGGGGGACCCGTTGCCCATCTGTTGCTCCTTGTCTTGTTTTTTTCAAGTAATACAGTCCGATTGCACAAATAACAAAGACAACTACAGGGAATGTCCGCACTCCCGTTGTCCGATGCTTTTCGGGTGAGGTTTCAGTCCATAAAGGAATTTCTGATGAAGGATTCCGGAGGCACGCTGCGCGTCAACCATACATTGCTGCCGATGACCGAGCCTTTGCCGAGCGTGACCCTGCCCAGAACCGTCGCCCCGGCATAGACGGTGACGTCGTCTTCAAGAATCGGGTGTCGGGGCAGCCCCTTGACCAATACCCCGTCTTCATTCTTGTCGAAGGAAACGGACCCCAATGTTACGCCCTGGTACAGCCTGCACCCGCTGCCGATGATACAGGTTTCGCCGATCACCACCCCCGTGCCGTGATCTATGAAAAAGCGTTCGCCTATGCTTGCGCCGGGATGAATGTCTATGCCGGTGGCCGAATGCGCCGTTTCGCTTATGATGCGCGGGATCAGGGGTACGCCGAGCGTATGCAGGGCGTGGGCGATGCGGTGGTTCGTCACGGCCGTCACGGACGGATAACAGAAGATGGTTTCTCCGGGAGTTTTGGCGGCCGGATCGCCGGCATAAGCGGCATTGACGTCCCCGGCCAGCATATCCCGGATGCCCGGCAACGCTTTCAGAAAGGCCGCCGCCTTTTCTTCGGCTTCAGACCCGCAATTCGCGCGCGGGTTTTCAGCTTCGGCACAGGTAAAGCAGATACCCCTCCGGATTTGCTCGCTCAACAGGGTGAATATGGAATCCAGATTGGCGGCCATGTGGAATTGCAGAGAATGCCGGGAAACCCGTGTACTGCCGAAAAATCCCGGAAACAGTGCCGCCCGCAGCCGGCTCATAATTTCCCCCAAGATTTCCAATGACGGCATGGGCGTGTCGCCGGGCGACTCGTACATCATGGTCTGATAGGGAGCCGGGGAACAGAGGGCATCGCAGATGCGTTCTATCTGCCGTCCTCCGCGCCGGAAAGGCCTTGTATCCAATCGTTCCGCCTTGTCGTGAAATTCGCTCGCGCCGCTGTCAGCACGTGTCTTTGTGCGTGAGGTCGAAGCCGCAGGCGCATGCCGCTGTGCCGATGACGGCATAAATAATCCATGCGGTTGTCATCACTACGCCTCTTTTGCGGACATCATTCGCAGTAAACAACATCCATGTCAAACCGCCCTTCGGCTGACCCGCTTTCACCGCCGGGAGCGCCTTCGTCCGGATCGGACGCGCGGGCATCGAGTTCGAGGAAAACGCGGCTCGGAATGCCGGTCTGCGTTTCCCGGCACACGATCCACATGTGCTCCGTAAGCGCTTCCATACCCCGGCCGGCCAGAGCGGAAACAAAAAAAACCGTGCGCCCCCCGCGTTGCGCTTGTTCGGATATATCCTGCAGAAAATCCTCCGCGGCCAGATCGATCTTGGTAATGACCTCAATCTGCCTGCGCTGCCTGAGTTCCGGGGAGAACAACTCCAGTTCGCTGTTGAGAAGGTCAAAGCCCGCAAAGGGATCGGCGGGGTCGATGTCTTCTACGCTCAACAGGTGCAGCAGAAAACGCGCGCGCTCCAGATGACGGAGAAAACGATGCCCCAGCCCTCTTCCTCTGTGCGCGCCTTCCACCAAACCGGGAATATCGGCAACTACCATGCGCCGTTCCCAAGCGTCGCCGTCCAGCATGACGCCTAGGTTCGGTTCCAGCGTGGTGAAGGCGTACGGGGCGATCTTGGGTCTGGCGGCGGATACCGTTGCGATAAACGTGGATTTTCCGGCATTGGGCAGACCGAGCAAGGCGCAATCCGCGAGGATTTTCAATTCCAGGCCCAGCGTAAACTCCTGTCCCGCTTCGCCGGGTTGGGCGAAACGCGGCGCGCGCACGACGGCAGATTTGAAATGTTCGTTCCCCTTGCCGCCCCGTCCTCCGGCTGCGACAAGCAGTTCCGCGCCGTCCTCGGACAGATCGCCGAGCAGCTCACCCTGCCGGCCCTTGCGCAACACAAATACCTGCGTGCCGACGGGCAATTCCAGAATCAGGTCCTGACCCTTGCGGCCGTTGCACTGCGACCCCTGTCCCGGTTTGCCGTTTTCCGCTTCATACAGGCGTTTGAGGCGAAAATCATACAATGAAAGCAGGCGGTAAGAAGCACGCAGAATGACGCTGCCGCCGTCACCGCCGTCACCTCCGTCCGGGCCTCCCCTGGGGATGAACTTCTCACGCCTGAAGGAAACGCAACCGCTCCCGCCCTTGCCGGAACGCACGGTAATCACGGCCTCATCTACAAAGCGCATCCGAAATATCCCGTAACCGGCACTTCAACACGCCGTATGCGGCCTGCCGTGCACGGCAAAAACCGCTGAAAAAAACGTACGCGGCGCAATGAGTATTTTGTCGGCATGCCGACCGCAACGCGCCTAGCCGGCTTGCGCCGGAAGCACATGCACCCTGGTCAGCACGCGGTTCTTGCGCACATATTTTTCAAACTTCACTATGCCGTCCCTGACGGCAAAAATGGTAAAATCCCTGCCCAATCCCGTGCCTGTCCCGGGATGCACGCGGGTGCCGAGCTGGCGCACGATGATGTTGCCCGCAAGCACGGACTGGCCGCCGAAACGTTTGATCCCGCGGCGCTGTCCAGCGCTGTCGCGGCCGTTGCGTGAACTGCCGCCCGCCTTTTTATGTGCCATGGCCGGCCTCCCTGTCAGGACGAAATGGATGTGATGCGGACGGCGGAATACATTTGCCGATGTCCTTTGGTGCGTCGTGAGTCATGGCGGCGCCGTTTCTTGAAGACAAGAATCTTTTCACCGCGTCCGTGTTCCAGCACTTCAGCCGTAACTCTGGCATTTTCCACATAGGGTTTGCCTACGGCAAGGGCTTCGCCTCCAAGCAGGAGTACCTTGTCCATGACGACCTCACTCCCGACTTCGGCCTCAAGGGCCGCAACGCGCAGGTAGGCGCCTTCCTCGACGCGGAACTGTTTGCCGCCGGTTTCTATGACTGCGTACATGTATTCCTCCAAAAAGATAGAGTGCGGCATTTACCCTCTGCCGCTTCGCATGTCAAGCGACGGGCAACGGGAAAAGCCCTGCGCGGGCTGCTTGCCTTTGCGCGGCCGGGAACCGCCCGGCACAAACTGCACGTGGCGCAGCCGCAGGCTTTGCGCGGACGAATGAGCTGATGCGCGGGAAAAATCAAACGGCCTTGAGCTTGGTCAAGGCGGGCCTGCGTCTGCCCGGACCGACGGCGGGACACGGGGTACCGAACCGGGCAGGACCGCCGTTTCCCTAATGGTGCAGATGCTCCCCTTTGGATATGCGCATCAGCGCCGTATACAGCATCCATACAAAATACACGCCGATGAGACCCACACCTATCCACGCATCGGAAGAATGGGAAAGATTGGCCGTGAAAATGTGCGACATAAACAACCCCGCAGAAGAGTATGACGTTCAACAGCCCGCCGAGCTTTGCCCTTTGCCCGGCGTCAGGTGTCGTGACATTCTGCGAATGACATGACTCCCGTGATTTTTACCCTGCCCGATACAGAAGTCAAGGGAAGATTTCGGCATGACGAAAAACGCCCTTGTTTCAACGGCGTATCTTTTCGTCCATCCTGTCTGTGCCGCGATGGAGTAGTCGGCAGTTGAGGCAGGCAGCGGCAGTTTTTTTACAAAGTTTCCCGAAAAGTGCTTGTTTTTGTTTCGCATAAGGATAAATATCAAGCTCGTCGGCGGCTGACTGAAATCGGAATGAAGAGGAGGAAAACCGCTTGTCTATTCGTAGGCGCCTGATTTCGACCATTACCGTCTGCCTGTTCCTGGTATGCGGATGTATCTCAACTGTCGTTTATATTTTGGCACGGCAAGCTGCGATGGAGTCGTTTTTCTACCTGTCTACAAGCCAATTAGAGCGTATTGAAGAACGGATCGCCACGTTTATGGAACCCGGCGAGATGAACGTAAAATACTTAGCAAATCTTGATATGGTGCGCGGTTCCCGCGGCAAACTGACCAGCTACCTGGATACAACTGAAGTATCGACACTTTTGTATAAAAACCATCCGCCTTATGAACAGCAAATTTACGATGAGTTCATCAAGATACACAATGCCAACGCCAACTTCGGGTTGGTGTTCATGGCGAACGATGATGGACAATACGCTCAGGCGCCGGAAGGATCAATCAAAAATCCGCACTATGATCCGCGTGAACGTTCATGGTATAAAGAAGTTATGGCCGATGAGCAGGAGGTGACGATTTCTTCACCTTATCTGACAACGGGCGGCGGCATGGTCTGCAGCATCATGGTCAAAACGCGCGATCTTGCCGGCAGGCATTTAGGCATGGTGGGCGTGGATTACAGCCTGGAAAGCCTGATCGGCGATTTGAACTCACGCAAGATTCTCAATACCGGCTATATTACAGTATTCGACAATCATGGTAAAATTATTGTTGACGGACATCATCCCGAATTTGTCGGCCTGGATCCTAAACACTATCCGGAGCTGCGCAGACAGATGGCCGAGGCCGGGAACGGGTCCATGTACGGCATCGGGACGCGGGGAGTGAAGGAATACATTGTAACCAGCACCATGAAGTCCACGGGCTGGACTCTGGCTGTTGTCTTCGACGAGGCCGAGATGACGGCGTCATCCAACGCATTGTTGGCCGCGATACTGATCGCCTCGGCAATTATATTTGCGTTCGCGCTCACGGCAACCATTTTTATAGCGCACGATATCGTTCGCCCGATTGAGAGACTGACCGAAGCCTCGGCCATGATTTCCAGCGGCGAGTATGAAAACTCCGCTGAACTGCGCAGGCAGCTTGCGGAAAAACTCAATGTCGGGGGACAGGGCGAAAGCCGGAAGCTGGCCGAGTCGCTTAAGGTGATGGTGGGAACCTTGCAGGAGCGGATTGAGGCCGCCCTCGCCGCGGCCCAGGCGAAAAGCCTGTTCCTCGCCAACATGAGCCATGAGATCCGCACCCCCATGAACGCCATTATCGGCATGACGGCCATCGGGAAAAAGGCGACCGATGTGCAGCGCAAGGACTATGCCTTCGGCAAAATAGAGGATGCGTCCAATCATCTTCTGGCCGTCATCAACGACATCCTCGACATGTCGAAGATAGAGGCCGGCAAGGTGGAGCTTTCTCCGGCGGCGTTCTGTTTTGAAGCAATGCTGCGCCGGGTGGCAGGCATAATCAATTTCCGCATGGACGAAAAAGGTCTGTCTTTCAACGTCCACATTGATCCGGCCATCCCTGCGGTGCTGGTGGGGGATGATCAACGTCTGGCGCAGGTCGTGACGAATTTACTCTCCAACGCGGCGAAGTTCACACCGGAAGGCGGCGCCGTAGCGTTGGATACCGTCCTCCTCGGCGAAACAGACGGGCTGTGCGAAATACAAATCAGCGTGGCGGACAACGGCATCGGTATCAACCCCGAACAGCAGGCGCACCTGTTTACGTCCTTTCAGCAAGCCGAAAACGGCATCACCAGAAAATACGGCGGCACCGGGCTGGGGCTTGCCATTTCCAAGCACTTCGTCGAGTTGATGCACGGGCGCATATGGGTGGAATCGTCGCCGGGAGAGGGCGCTGTATTCGCATTTACGGTGCGGTTGGCCAAGGGTGAGGACATGCTGCAACCGTTGCCGGATCCGGACGTGCGTTGGAGCGACATCCGCGTCATGATCATTGACGACGAGCCGGATGTCCGCGAGAATTTCATGGAGATTGCGCTTGGGCTGGGTATCGACTGCGTTGCGGCGGACGGCGGCGACTACGCCCTGGCTCTGGTGGAGAAAAACGGGCCGTACAACATATATTTTGTGGACCGGCGGATGCCGGGCATGGATGGGCTCACCCTGGCCCGCCGGCTGAAAGAAAGCGGGGGAGATCGCTGTTCCGTAATCATGATTTCCGCCGCCGAGTGGGACGACGTCAAAGAAGCGGTAAGCCGGGCGGGGATAGACAAATTTTTGTCCAAACCCCTGTTCCCCTCGGCTGTAGCCGAGGTGATCAACGAGTGCATGGGCCTTGCCGGCACCCTCGAACCGGAAACGCCGCATGAGGACATTGAAAATATTTTTGCGGGGTGCCGGGTGCTGTTGACCGAAGATGTGGAAATCAACCGCGAGATTGTGATGACGCTGCTGGAGCCCACGGGAATGCAAATCGACTGCGCGGAAAACGGCATACAAGCTGTGGAGTTGTTCAGTGCAAATCCGGATAAATACGATGCTATTCTAATGGATATGCAGATGCCGGAAATGGACGGGCTGGAGGCCACGCGCCGCATTCGCGCTATGGATGAACCGAAGGCGAAAACCGTTCCCATTATTGCCATGACCGCAAACGTGTTGAAAGAGGATATTGAAAAATGCCGCCTGGCCGGGATGAACGCGCATGTGGGGAAACCTTTGAATTTGGACGAGGTGTTGAAGGAACTGAACAATTTCGTGGAAAAAAGAAATTGTTGATGTAAACGACACTTTCCCTATCCCATACCTGAAAAAAATGCCTTCTTCAAGACGCCGCACTGCCGAGCGCGAGGCCAAAATCCGGCAGGTGCTCAGCCTGCGCCGTAAAGATCTGACCCTGGTGCTCAACAATATTCACGATCCGCACAACGTTTCGGCGATACTGCGCAGTTGTGACGCCTTCGGCGTGCCTGAAGTGCACCTGTATTATACGGATACACCTTTTCCGGCCCTTGCCGCAGGCAGTTCCGCCTCGGCACGCAAGTGGGTAAAAACCGTCCGGCACTGGGATATGTCGTCGCTGTCGGCAAGCTTGCGGGCCGGAAACATGCGCGTCTATGCCGCGAGTTGTTCCGCTTCCGCCGTATCCCTGTATGATTTGGATCTCATGTTGCCGGCGGCCTTTATCCTGGGCAACGAACACCGGGGATTGGATGCGGAGTTTGCCGTCCTTGCCGATGCCGAAGTCTACATACCCATGTACGGCATGGTTCAAAGCTTCAACGTGTCCGTTGCCGCAGCCCTGCTCCTGGGCGAAGCGTCACGCCGAAAAAAAGCGGCCGGGCAGTACGCGCGGCCGACTTACAGTGCGGAGGAACTCGCGGCGCTTTACGCCGAGTGGATTGAAAAGTGAAGCGGATCCGCCGGCACAAATACATTGCGCCGGACAACACCGCGCCGCTTACACGCTCATGAGAAACAACTGTTGCGCTGTAAAGGATAACGACATTTATTTCGGCTTGCCGACGGACTGGATGATCAAAATCTTGTAGCCTTCGGGGAGCTTCAATTCGTTTTTCAGCACGTCGACGCCCGTGGCCTTGACCACATTGGCCAGACCGGCCGAGGCGCAGTACAGCCCCACATTCTGGTAGATAGAACCCAGGTGCATGGCGCCGTACAATCCTTCGGGGGCGGCGTACACCAAGGTCAGCGGGGCGCCTCCGAAGACCTTGACCGTATCACGGCTCAGTACTTTGGTCAAAGTATGCGCCGCGCCGTCATAGCGCCACACGCCCGTGCCCGTGGCCGCATAAATTGCCGCCTGTTGCGAATTTTTCGCAGTCGGAACCGTGCGCCGGCCATCCTGACGGTTCACGCCGAACGCCGCCCACAGCAAGTTGCTCAGCTCCTGCTGCGACAGAACCTGCTCGGAAAAACTGCGGTTGCTTTTGCGCTCGCTCAGGGCTTTCATCAAGGGCACCCCGCCGCTCTTGTCCGGCGCCGGCAGGGTTATGACGGCAGCGTCCGCAGCCGAAGCCGCGCCTGCAAAAGGAAAGGAAAACAGCAACAACGCCGCGGCGGCGACCGCAAGCAAATACGAAAATTTCGTGCCCTTCATCTGAAATTCCTTTATGGTTTGAAACCTCTCCCTATCAGGGAGCCTCATTTGACGCCCGGTAAAGTCGGGCATACCCCTTTCCGAATAAACCCTCCCTTCAGGGGAGGGAACAATCCACCCGACTCCCGTCCGCCGGGGCGGTGCCGGCCGGCGTACGGAGCCGGATGTGGATTGAAACATCATTGCTGCCTCAATACTTTTAAAGTTTTTGTTCCCCTTCCGGGTACAAGCTTCGAAAACAGGCCGCTTATACCTTACGGGGAGGCAAAAGACAAGGCGCCGGCGTGGAGCCTGCATACGCATGAAGGCTCCGGACACCCTGTCTTTGCGGCATTGCCTTGAGCCGGCCGGCTGTTTTGCCGTCGGAACGAACTGCCTGAAAAAACAGTGCAAATATGCAGAAACAGCCGTAAACAGCATTGCCGGTTTCTTGACAAGAGGATGCGGGCCGTCTATACGATACCCACACGCACGCATGTCCGGATTCCGAAACGGACGTGAAGCCGCACGGTTTGCGGCGCTGTGCTGAGAAGCGCACCCAACAGGGAGGAAAGCTTATGGCGACCTTCGGACTTTTGTTCGCGCTGGCCTGCGCGGCATTCGCAATTGTACACGGGATACGCTCCGGCAAAGAAATATCCGCACTGCCCGCGGGCAACGAGCGGATGCAGGAGATTGCGGGCGCCGTGCAGGAAGGCGCCGGCGCCTACCTGAAACGCCAATACAGAACTATTGCCGTCGTCGGCTGTGTGTTGTTCATCCTGCTGTGGGCGATCCTGGGTTTCGGCACCGCGTTCGGCTTCGCCCTGGGCGCGGCTCTTTCAGGAGCGGCGGGCTTCATCGGCATGAATGTTTCCGTCAAGGCCAACGTGCGTACCGCGGCGGCAGCGCAGCAGGGCCTGTCCGAAGCCCTGGCCGTTGCCTTCAAGGGCGGGTCCATCACCGGGTTTCTTGTGGTCGGGCTTGGTCTGGCCGGCGTGGCCGGATATTATTCCCTGTTGAACCTGCTCTGTGCCGGCGAGCCCGCTGAAATCGTCAAGCCCCTGATCGGGTTCGGCTTCGGCGGTTCCCTGATTTCGATATTCGCCAGACTCGGCGGCGGTATTTTCACCAAGGGCGCCGATGTAGGCGCCGACCTCGTGGGCAAGGTCGAGGCCGGGATCCCCGAGGACGATCCCCGCAATCCCGCGGTCATCGCCGATAACGTCGGCGACAATGTCGGCGATTGCGCGGGTATGGCCGCCGATCTTTTTGAAACCTACGCCGTGACCGTCATCGCCACCATGTTGCTCGGCACCCTGCTGATCAAGGGCGCGGAAGCGCGCGCAGCCGCATATCCCCTGGCTCTCGGCGGATTTTCCATTCTGGCCTCGGTTTTCGCATGCCGTTTCGTCACCATCGGCCCGGACGGCAAAATCATGAAGGCGCTGTACAAGGGACTGCTTGCGGCAGGCGCGGCCGCCGTCGCGGGCTTTTTGCCGATCACCTACATTTTCATGCCTGACGACGCGTTGCGGGCCTCCATGGGTATCGCAGGCGGCGCGGCCTTACGGCTCTACTGCGCGTCCCTGGTGGGTCTGCTGTTGACCGGGCTGCTGGTCTGGATCACGGAATACTACACCTCGACGGAATATGCCCCGGTGCGCCGTGTGGCCGAATCTTCACAGACCGGGCACGCGACGAACATCATCGCCGGGCTGGCCCTGTCCATGCGCTCTTCGGCTCTTCCCGTTCTGGCCGTATGTTTCAGCATCTACGCGGCCTATATGCTCGCAGGCCTGTACGGCATTGCCGTGGCCGCGACGGCCATGCTCTCCCTGACCGGCATCATAGTGGCCATCGACGCTTACGGGCCCATAACCGACAATGCAGGCGGCATAGCCGAGATGGCGGAACTTCCCCCCTACGTCCGGGCCGTGACCGATCCCCTCGATGCCGTCGGCAACACCACGAAAGCCGTGACCAAGGGCTATGCCATAGGCTCGGCCGGCCTGGCCGCCCTGGTGCTCTTCGCCGATTATACGCACGCCCTGGAAGCAGCCGGGCGCAGTATCAGTTTTGACCTTTCCGCTCCCCCGGTCATCATCGGCCTGTTCATAGGCGGCCTGGTCCCCTATGTCTTCGGCGCCATGGCCATGGAGGCGGTCGGCCGGGCGGCGGGTTCCGTGGTCAACGAAGTGCGTCGCCAGTTCCGCGAAATCGCGGGCATCATGGAAGGCAAGGCTAAACCGGATTATTCACGGACCGTGGACATGCTGACCAAGGCCGCCATCCGTGAAATGATCGCCCCGTCGCTGCTGCCCGTTCTGGTTCCGATCTGCGTCGGACTGGTCATGCGCCTGCTGATGGGTCCGGATGCCGGCGTACAGGCCCTGGGCGGCGTACTCATGGGGTCTATAGTAACGGGCATTTTCGTCGCCTTTTCCATGACGACGGGCGGCGGCGCCTGGGACAACGCCAAAAAATATATTGAAGACAACCATTTCGGGGGGAAAGGCTCGGACCCGCACAAGGCCGCCGTCACCGGCGACACGGTGGGCGATCCCTACAAGGACACCGCCGGCCCGGCCATCAACCCCCTCATCAAAATCATCAACATCGTCGCGTTGCTGATAGTGCCTCTTCTGGCCTGAGCACAGTACGGACACAACACCGACGACAACGGCGGCCGGGGACTTTCCCCGGCCGTTGTCGTTGCACAAAAATACAAGGGAGGGACGCTCATCTTGAACCGGATTGGATTTCGGTTTATAGGTCTGCAGGATGTAAGATACGCTTTGAAAGAACAGGGGCGCACAATGACTTGTTTGGAAGATAAAAAGGGGATATTTTCCAGTTATTTTTTCAATATATAAAAAAGTAAGCAGAATAGATATAAAGAAATTTTTGATAAAGAAGACGTCGGAACATCTTTGCAAAAACACGCGCTATGCGCTGCCGCCGCGGCGCGCCATGTAGGCGGCCTCTTCCGGGGTCAGGCCGGCTATGCGCACAACAGCCAATGTAAATCCGCTGTGGTTGCCGGGCGAACAGGCGGGGCACCCCTCGGACAAAATCAGGCACCGCTCGTCCAGCTTGCTCACGTCCACACCGGCGGAAAGCAGCAACTCGGTTGTTTTACCCATCTCCCACAGCACCGGTTTGCCGCATACATGGCATTCCACATACAGCATTTCCGGATCATACATCGTCCTGACCCCGACCGGATGCCGACTCCCGCCCTGAATGCGGTCGCGGGCATACTCCGGCGCCGGATCGGATAAAATCTGTTTCTCGTTCGACATCACGCCTGCTCCCTATTTCCAAGTCCGCCCATATACGGCATGTATTCTAAGCTCTTGTTGCGTAAAATCAAGTGCCGGGCAGGCAATGGGCGCACTTTTTCCAGTCCCGGCATAAAATTTCCTGTCGTGTTTTCTGCCGTTCTACACTATACTGCAACCATGCATGCCGTGCCTCATCATCGTTCCATACGCCTGTTGCCGGAAGTCCTGCGCAATCAAATCGCCGCGGGAGAAGTCATTGACCGGCCTGCAGGCGTACTCAAAGAGTTGGTCGAAAACAGCCTGGACTCCGGAGCCACGGAAATCGCCGTGTCTCTGCAGGAAGGCGGGATCGGGCTTGTCGCGGTGCGGGACAACGGTCACGGCATACCGGCCGATGAACTTGAAGCCGCCGTTACCCGTCACGCCACAAGCAAAGTGACCGGGTTTCACGATCTGTTGCACGTAGCGAGCTACGGCTTCAGAGGCGAGGCACTGGCAAGCATCGGCTCCGTGTCCGACCTGCTGCTTGAAAGCGCATGCCTCCGCAAAGACCGCCCCGGAAAAAAAGACAAGGAGGCCTCCGGCCCGGAACGGTCAGGGACATCCGGGCACGACCTCCCGCCTGCGCCGGGGGACGATACCGCATCTCGGGCAAGCGGCGCCTGCATACGCGTGCGCCACGGCGTCATTTCCGCTCCCGCGCCTTCGGCCGTTACCGAAGGAACCAGCGTCGAAGTGCGCGACCTTTTCGCCAACGTGCCCGCGCGCTTGAAATTTCTCAAAAATCCGGCCACGGAACTCAAACGCTGCCGCGAGCTGCTGTTGCGCCCGGCTCTGGCGCACCTCGACACAACCTTCAGCCTGCACCTTTCCGGCACGGGGAGCCGGGGCCAAGAACTGCTGCGCCTTCCCGCCGGCCTTTCCCTGCAGGACAGGCTCATGCTCATCTGGCCTCCCCAGATCGTGGAAAACCTCCGTCCGTTTGCCGGCGAGCATAACGGGATCCGCGCGCACGGGCTTATGTCCCCGCCCCACAACAGCCAGGTCCGGGGCGACCGCATCCTGCTCTACGTCAACGGGCGCCCCGTAGCCAACCGCATAGTGTTCCAGGCGGTGCGCGAAGCCTACAAAGGCCGCCTGACCACGCGCGAATACCCGCAGGTGCTGCTTTTTCTGGAACCGGATCACGGAGATGTGGACGTCAATGTGCATCCCGCCAAGACCGAAGTCCGTTTTCGGGAAGAACGCGCCGTATTCTCCGCCGTAGTCAATATACTCAGCTCCTCCGCCGTGCTCGGCGGCAGCCCTTTTCAGGCCGGCCGGGAAACGCCGTACGGCATTCCAGCCGAACAGGAACCCGATACATACGACTCCGAAAGCCGCGCAGCGGCGCAATATTTACGCGAAAGGCACGTTCCGGAAAACGGCGGCCCGACACTCTCCGACACCGACGGACCCGGAGCAATGCGTGACGCCGCCGGCAACCGCGACCCCGGACCTCACGGCGCGTATGGGCGTATTCCCGAAAGCTTCGGATCGGGCGCGAAAACGGGGATGTTCCCTCCCTTGTACGCGGCCTCTGACGCGCATGAAAGTGCGGAGCAGGCGGTCCCGCAGGGCACGGAAACAGGCGGCGCGCGCGCTGAAGAGGCCCTGCGCGCCGTGCGTCCGCCCGGTTTCTGGGGCAGCCTGGACCGTCCCCGGCTGGTGGATGTCCGCCCTGCCGAAAGCAGCTCGGAACAGGAAGAGCCGGTCTTTGAAACACGCGGATATGCCCGGGAGCGGCGGGACAAAGGCTATCCCGTTGCCGTGGGCGACCTTGTCTGCCTGGGGCAACTGGCGGACACCTACCTGATCCTGGTGCGCGGCGGGACGTTGCTGCTCGTGGATCAGCACGCCGCCCACGAGCGGGTCCTCATGGAATCTTTCGAGCGCGCAGCCTCGTCCGGCACAAGCAGGCTGCTGATGCTTCCGGAAAAAATTCCCCTGCATCCGGCCGAAGAGGAACGCCTGCGCTCCTGCTTCGCCATGCTGACGCGCTTCGGGTACGACCTTGAACTTGAGCAGACCGTCCTGTATGTACGCGGAACCCCGCCGATGCTTGAACAAGGCGAGGCCGTGGAGTTGCTGCGCGCCGTTCTGGCGGAACGCGCGGACGGGCCGGAGGATATTCTGCATCTCATGTCCTGCCGTTCCGCGGTCAGGGCAGGTCAGGCCCTGACGGGAGACGAGGCGGCAGAACTTCTGAAAAGCTGGCTGGAGACTCCGGATTGCGAATTTTGCCCGCACGGGCGTCCCGCCGTACTGGAATTCACTCCGGAACACCTGGAAAAAATGTTCAAACGCAAAATCGGTTGACGACGAAACGCGCAACCGTAAACGCAAAAGCGGACGGCAACAAAACTCACAACCGTAAACGCAAAAGTCGTCGACAGCAAAACGCACAACCGCACTTGAAAGGAGCTTGTATGCAAGTCGCCGTTTTCCCTCTTGGTCCCCTGGAAACCAACTGTTTTGTCATACATACGGACGACGAAGCCGTTGCCGTGGATCCGGGCGGCGACCCCAAGGCTGTTCTGCGCATGCTCGGCGAGCGCAAGCTGCGTCTCACGCACATCCTGCTGACCCATCTGCATTTTGACCACACCTTCGGCGTTGCGCCGCTTGCGGCCGCCACCGGGGCAGCAGTACTCGGTCCCGAAGGCGACCGCTACATGCTCGCCGACGAACTGGGAACGGGCGGCACATGGGGGCTGCCCAAGGTCCCGCGCTACGAGTTCAAGTCGCTGCAGCCGGGCGACATGCCGCTGCTCGGCACCGTCTGCCGGGTCATCTCCACACCGGGGCATACTCCGGGCAGCCTTTCCTTTTACTTCAGCGAACTCGGCGCCGTGTTCTCGGGCGATACCCTGTTTTACCGCTCCATCGGACGTTCGGATTTCCCCGGCGGCGACCATGCCGTTCTCTGCGCCTCCATCCGCGACAAGCTGTTCACGCTGCCCGACACCACCGCTGTCTACTCGGGGCACGGGCCTGTTACCCGCATAGCCGACGAAAAACGCGGCAATCCTTTTGTGGGGATGTTCAGTTTGTAAGGACATTCGGCATCCGACCATTATGCCTTTTCGCGCGGTTTACGCGGCAAAACAACATCAGGGCGGCGCCGCTGCGCCGGCTGCCGTTGTTGAAGCGCGGCGCCGAATCGGCGTAATCCACGCTTTTTAAGCAACCCGCACATATATGCTTATGCGAAAAAATTATTTTCCCTGCTCCGCCGAATAAAATATTACTAATTTTATCTTTTTTATCGTTTAAATACGGCGGGGCTTCACCCCGTTGCGGAGCACAGCTATGCGCGCGGCTTTTGTGGGCGGACTGGACAGGCTGAAGCGTGAATACGAAAAAGCGGCCGAAAAACTCGGGGTGACCCTGAAAGTATTCAGCGGGAAGGAATCCTGTCTTGTCGGCAAAATAGGGAACCCGGATATCCTGATCGTGTTGACCGGCATGGTATCGCACAGCGCGAAATCCGAAGTGCTCAATCACAGCCGCAGCCTCGGCACGCCGGTACTGTTTCTGCACACCAACGGCGTCAGCGGGCTGCGCCGCAGTCTGAGGAGCATCACGAGCGAACGCTGTTCGGTGCGGTTTCCTTCCGAAACGGCAACACTCTTTGCCGGTAACCGCCCGCAAGACCCTGCCGCAGGATTGCCGCGGGGCAAGGCAACCGGGGAGATTCCCGCTTGACGCACGGCAAAGCCGGGCATACCTTCCCGGTAAACCCATCCCTTACAGGGAGACCTATCAGACCATAAAGGGATTTCGGATGAAGGGCGCCGCCGTGCCGGCAACGCTCACCTTGCCGGAAGACACGCCGGCATGTCTGGTGCTTTCCTGCAGTCCGCGGCCCGGCGGCAACAGCGACACGGCAGCCCGCATTTTTTGCCGCGCCTTCGCTCAGGGCCGGAGAGAAACACTGTACCCGGGTGATGTTCCCGAAGCGGATACGGACGCATCGGAATGCAACGCGCGGGTACTTTTTCTGCGCGACTATGCCGTTTCACCCTGTACGGCCTGTGATGCCTGCGCGCGCGCCGCACGCGGGATCAAGGCGCGGCGCGGCGCTTTGTCGTTGCGGAGCCTGTTGGAGACGCAACCTTTCCCCTGCCCCGCCGCGGCGCATGATGCCGGCCGCGCCCTTCTGGGCGCGCAGGTCGCTGCGGAGCAACTGTGCCTCGTGTCTCCGGTATATTGGTACCATCTTCCCGCGCAGTTCAAAGCCCTTCTGGACAGGATGCAGATTTTCCGGTCCATGCGCGAAAACGGGTGTCTGCGTGACGACGGCCCGAAACGCCCGTGCAGGATCATCCTCATAGGCGGCCGGCCGCGGGGAGAACGCCTGTTCGCCGGGAGCCTGCTCAGTCTGAAATACGCGCTTGCGACCATGCATACCGCAATGGTAGAACCCTTGCTGCTCTACGGGCTGGATGCAGGCGATGCTTTGCGCCGAAACCGCGAGGCCGCGGAACGCGTCTACGCATACGGCCTCGCGGCGGGGAGCGCAGTCCCCGATGGAACGGTATGAATCGACGCAACGCGCGCCGGCGGCGGCGGCAAACGCCGTGACACCCGGCCCCGAAGCGAAGAACGCGGCACGCAACGCCCGCCGGCCGTGCGCCGACGATCCGCGAAACAGTATTGTCGCCTTTATGCACTCCAGCCTGAGGGGTATATGGAAAGCCCTGAGTGCGGAGAGACGTTGTTTTGCCTGCGGGTCCATCTTCCGTCCCGCCGGCGATGCCGGCTGCGGCACGCCGTTCTGTCCGACCTGCGCCGCCCTGTCGGCACGCAGAGAAAGCGGTTTCTGCCCCCTGTGCGGCGCGCTGTACGCCTGGCCCCATCTCCCCGTCGTCGCCTGCGCGGCGTGCCTGAGAGAAAAACCACCGTGGAACCGCCTGCTTTTTCATGGAGAACACGAGGGATTATTGCGCAGGCTGCTGCTTGATCTTAAATTCCGCGGGCAAACGCACCTCGGATCGGCTTTGGGTGCGCTCCTGAGTGCGCACCCCGTCCTGCGCGAACTGCCTGCGGACGTATTGACGCCCGTCCCCCTGCACAGGACGCGCCTGCTGCACAGGGGCTACAACCAAGCCCTGGAACTGGCCCGGCCGGCGGCGGCGGCGCTGGGGCGCCCCCTGCGGCCGGACCTGCTCCGCCGCATCCGGGCGACAGCCCCGCAAACGCGCTCCGACCGTTCTGAACGCGCGGCCAACGTCGCCGGGGCCTTTGCATGCGAGCGCGCAGTGCGCGGCAGACACATCGTGCTCGTGGACGATACCCTGACCACGGGCGCAACCCTGCGCTCCGCGACCGCCGCGCTGCTCGACGCGGGCGCGGCGGGAGTGTGCGTTGCGGTCCTCAGTCGCGTCCGTCGTCTGTCCGGGCAAGACGATACCGCGTTTACGAAGGAACTTCCGATCAAACCATGCTTCAACCAACATCCGGCTCCGTCCGCCGGCCGGCACCGCCCCGGCGGATAGGAGCCGACCGGCATGTCTCCTCCTGAAGGGAGAGATTTTAAACCATATAAAAAAATTTCTTATAAAGGAAACACCGATGAAACTCTTGGTCGGCGTCAGCGGCGCCAGCGGCAGCGCCTACGCTGTCGCGCTGCTGAGGGAGGCGGTGCGGCTCGGTTGCGATGTGCATGCCGTGTTCAGCCGATGGGGCGCGGAAGTTCTGCGTCTCGAATGCGGCCTCGATCCGGAAGATTTTCCCGATGTCGACCTTCATGACCCGGATGAGATGTCGGCCCCGCCCGCCAGCGGCTCGACGCTTTACGACGGCATGGTCATTCTGCCGTGCTCCATGCATACGCTGGCCTGTACGGCGCACGGCATGAGCTTCAATCTCCTGCAGCGCGCCGCCGGAGTCATGCTCAAGGAAAAACGCACTCTGGTGCTGGTCCCCAGGGAAACACCCCTGAGCGTTGTTCATCTGGAAAACATGCTGACCCTGGCGCGGGCGGGCGCCCTTATCCTGCCGGCCTCTCCCGCCTTTTACCACAAACCCCGCGACTTGAACGCTCTGGTAAACCAGGTGGCAGGCAAGGTGTTGAATGCCCTCGGCCTGCAACAGGATCTGTTCCCCGCCTGGTCCGCGCCGGAGGGGCGTAGCCGGGCAGGCGCCGGCGGGGGCCGGGAAAAGCCTGCGGGGTGACGCCGCTCCCTGTTTTTCGTACCCCTTATCAACCCTGCTTTGCCGCCGGCCGGACTATACTTTTTTCAGGAGCCGTGTTAGACAGTGTCGGCACAAGGCGGCTTTTGCTCTCTGCCGCCGTTGCGCCGGAACCGCCCGAATGTCATGTACGCCTGTGTACATTCCTTTCGAACAAACCCGGTGCGCCTCGGCAGAGAACAAAATCCGTTCTCGTGACGGCTCTCTCCGACGAGCCTGCATACGGCAGCGCAACGCGCGGCCCGCACGAACGCTTCCCCGCCTGTTGCGGGGCCTGCACAGCCGAAGGAACAGCCATGGCGGAATCTATCGACCAATACAGGCAGCTTCTGCAACTGTTCGACAAGGCGGGCGTTCCCCGTGACATGCGCTGGAGGTCCCTGCTCCTTTTTCTCAGGGAGATCAAAGATTACTCGAACATAAGCGACATCCAGAAGATAACTGTTCAGGAACTGCTGGCCGCCATATTCGCAAGCAGGGATTATTCGGAAGAAAACCTGCACAGAATGCTGGCCGCCTATCAGGATTGCATGGTGGCACCCTACAGAAAAAAGACCGAGAGCATGCTGCAGGAACTTGCCGGCATGGTGCGGGAATTTCAAAAACTGCTTTCCGCGCGCAGCGGAGATCTGGACACGCTGGAAGAAACGGCCGTGAGCATCGTCGAAGACGTGTTCTCGACTGCCGATAAACCGTACAGGCTGCACGAATCCTTTGCACGCGTCAAAGAACTGTTGGCGGACGATATTCGTTCCCTGGAAAACCTCGCCGCCAGCGATGCCCTGACCGGCATTGCCAACCGCAGAGCCTTTGATGAATTTATGGAAAAGGCGGTACAGGCATGGCGCGACATGGGGCGGCCCCTGCGTCTGGCTATGCTCGATATAGACTTTTTCAAGCACTTCAACGACGAACACGGGCACCGTATCGGCGATCAGGTGCTGGTGGTCGTCGCCAAGCAACTCACCAGGGGCGCGCGCTCTCTGGTCCGGCCCGGCGATGTGCTGGTCGCGCGCTACGGCGGCGAGGAATTCGTCATGGTAGTGAGCGGCGACGAGGCATCACGGTTGCCGGAAGTCGTCGAACAAGTCCGGCAGTCCATCAAACAATTCAATTTCCTCATCCGCGATGCCGACGGCAATGTCGTGGAAAGCGGCCTGCACATCACCGTCAGCGCCGGGATAGCGGCAGCCTCCCCGGAATGGCGCGGCGCCTGGCTGGAAAACATTACCGATTGCGCGGACAAGGCGCTCTATTACGCCAAAAGTAACGGCAGAGACTTGGCCGTGGAGTATGTGAACGGCGAGGAACCCGCTTTCAGAATCGTGAAACTGTCCGCCCAAGTTCGGAAGTTCCAGACAGGCATAACGGAGGACGATGCCTGCATGCTGACCGGGGACTGTCCGTTGCCGCAGGCTCGGCAACCGGAACGGCGACGCGCCGCGCATACTTCCTGAAAGGACGCCTTCACTGCAGCGCTTTCACTGTGCAGCCGCGCAGCCGGCCGCGAAAGCGGATGCCCGCCGCGGAGGTACACGCGCGGCGTATTTGCGCTGTTGAACGCCGGGGCGGGCAGCGGCGGGATGAAACCCCGCGGGTAATCACAAAGTCGACATGCTCCGGTCTTTCTCTCTGGGGAACTCCCTCCCGTCCGTTTTTTTTTATTGACGCTCCGGAATGCTTGGGATAGGGAAAATCTCCGTTATGGACGCCGCACCGTGCACGGTGTTTCGGTCCTGACCAACCCATCGCAGCTATGAAGCACACCGGATCCGCCATGGCAGGCACACTCAAAATACTGACCGGCACGGCCAACCCGGCACTGGCGGCAGCCATCTGCAACCATCTTGGGTGCAAGCTGTCGCCCGCCCTGTGCGACACGTTCAGCGACGGTGAAATCCGCATAGAGATAGGGGACAATGTCCGCGGAGACGACGTCTTCGTCATCCAACCCACGTGCGCCCCGGTAAACTTCAATATCATGCAGCTCTGTCTTATGCTTGATGCGCTGAAGCGGGCCAGCGTCGGCCGCGTGACGGCCGTAGTGCCCTATTACGGATACTCGCGCCAGGACCGCAAAGTCACTCCTCGCGCACCGATAAGCGCCAAGGCCGTGGCCGACTTCCTTGAAGCGGCCGGCCTGGACCGTCTGGTCACCGTCGACCTGCACGCCGGCCAGATACAGGCCTATTTCAACAGGCCGGTCGACAACCTCTTTGCCCAGCCGGTGCTGCTCGAATACCTGCGCACCTGGTCGTCTGACGCGGTCATCGTTTCGCCCGATGCCGGCGGCGTCGAACGCGCGCGTTCCTTTGCCAAGCGCCTGGGCATCGGCCTCGCCATCATAGACAAACGCCGCGACAAGCCCAATCAGGCTTCGGCCATGCACGTCATCGGCGATGTGGAAGGTAAAACCGCCATTGTTATCGACGACATGATAGATACCGCGGGCACGCTGGTCGCCGCCGGCAAAGTCCTGCTGGAACACGGCGCCGAAAAAATCATGGCCTGCGCCACCCATGCCGTCCTCTCCGGACCGGCCATCGAACGCATCAATGCTTCGGACTTATGCCGAGTGATCGTCACCGACACCATCCCGACCGAGGACAAAACGAAAAACTGTCCCAAGCTCAAAGTGATTTCCGTAGCCGGGCTCCTGGCCAAAAGCATACACAACATACACACCGAATCCTCCGTCAGCGTGCTCTTTCTCTAAAGCCGCAGGGCCTGAGAAAAACGGCCTTCCGTCAGCAACGGCGCAAGTCACGGCTGAGGATCAAAGGAGAACTCCATGGAAAGCAAGCTCACCCTGCGCGCGTCCACGCGCGTGAAAACAGGTAAAAACGCCAATCGCCGGCTGCGCGCAAGCGGTTTCACGCCCGCTGTTTTTTATGATGCGACGGGCCGGGCCCTGACCCTGCAGGTCAACGAGGCCGAACTCGCCAAAGTGTATGCCAGAACCGGCCGCACCACGGTTTTTGACCTGGAAATCGATGATGACGGAAAAACAACAATCCGCCCCTGCCTGATCTGGGATGTCGAATACTATCCTACCCGCAAGCGCTTCATGCATCTTGACTTTTACGGCGCGGACCCGGACAGGGAACTCAAGGTGCGCGTGCCTCTTGAGTTCACGGGCACGGCCAGGGGAGTCAAATCGGGCGGCAAGGTGGAAATTTACCGTGAAAACATCGATATCCTCTGTAAACCGGCAGCCCTGCCCCAAAAGATTCTTGTGGACATCAGCGGGCTTGATGTGGGCCAGGGACTGCGTATCGCGGACCTTGCCCTGCCCGAAGGGGTCCGAGCCCGCTATGACGTCAATTTCGCCGTGCTGACCGTCAACCTGCCGGGCAGCGGCAAGGGAGAGAGCGAAGAAGGCACGGGTGAAACCGCCTGAGCATGGAAATAGGCGGTCTCATCGTCGGACTCGGCAATCCCGGAGCGGAATACAGCCGTACCCGTCACAACCTAGGTTTCATGGTGCTGGAACGCCTGCTTCTGGACCGCGAAAAAGCCGGCGTGCTGCAAAAACTCTCCGGGCGGAAGAACCTTTTCGCGCTGTGGAAAACGCGTTTCGCTGAGGCAGGCGGCACGGATAGGTACCGGCTGCTCTGCGAGCCGCTGACCTACATGAACGCAAGCGGTGAAGCCGTGCGCGCCGTGTCGTCATACTACCGCATCGCCCCTGAACATATCCTCGTGGTGCATGACGAACTCGACCTGCCGCCCGGCCGCATGAAAATTAAAAAGGGCGGCGGCAGCGCCGGGCACAAAGGCGTGGAATCCATTGTGCAATGCCTCGGCACACCGGACTTTTTCCGCCTGCGCATCGGCATCGGCAAAACGCCGTACAATACCCTTTCCTTTGTTCTCGGCCGTTTTTCTGAAAACGAAGCGGAGCTTATGGACAAGTGTATCGCCGCAGCAACGGAATCCGTACTGATGTTTACCCGCGAGGGTGCGGTCAGGGCGCAACAGTTCTGCAATTCGTTTTCGCTTTAGAATTTTTATACGCTTAGAGCGGTTCAACTTTAAAAATACATATCCCCGATGAAGGGAGTCGGCCTGAGCCGATGCAAAGCCGACCGGGGAAATCATTTCCCCGGCGGTGTCCGTGGTCGGGGCACAGGCTCTGTACGGAGCCCCGGCCGCCGGGGGCGTACAATCAATCTTAAAATGCACTAAGGAAACACCGGGACGGCGACGACACGATGGCTCCTGTACAACGCTTGGCTGCTGTTCACGACCTTGCCGGTTTCGGCCATACTTCCCTGATGGTCGTCATTCCCGTATTTTCCACGCTCGGCATACAGGTATGCCCGTTGCCGACGGCCGTGCTTTCCACCGGCACCACGGGATTCGAGGATTTCCGTTTCGCCGACCTGACCGGGCATATGGCCGGTTTTCTGCAGCACTGGAAGAAACTCGGATTGCAATTCGACGCCGTGTACAGCGGTTTTCTGGGATCCGCCGAGCAGGCCGGGATCGTGGCGGAGTGCATTGACGACTGTCTGAAGCCGGGCGGTCTGGCCGTCGTCGATCCTGTTCTGGGCGACAACGGCCGTCTGGAGCCGACCATGAACATGGACATGGTGGAGACCATGCGCGTTCTGGCGCGCAAAGCCGACTGCATTACGCCCAACCTTACCGAAGCCGCCCTGCTGCTCGGCGAACGCTACCCGCAGGACATCGCCCGCGACGGCATGGATGAAGGGCGCTTGCGCGACTGGCTGTACCGGCTTACGGACAACGGGCCGGATATAGCCGTCATTACCGGCGTGCCGTGCGCAGGGGCCAAGCGCAGCGCTACGGTCGCCTACCGCCGGCGGCACAACCATTTCTGGCGCGTGGACTGCGCCTGGCTGCCCGCGGACTACCCCGGAACGGGCGATTGTTTCACCAGCGTGTTGCTGGGGAGCATGATGCAGGGAGACAGCCTGCCCCTGGCAATGGACAGAGCCGTACAGTTCGTGAGCATGGGCATACGCGCCGCCTTCGGCCACGGCGCGCCCCTGCGCGAAGGTATTCAACTGGAACGCGTGCTGAACTCCCTGAACGCCCCGGTTACGGCTTCAGGTTACGCCCTGTGGGGGGAAAACGATGTTTCAGATCATAGAGTTTCCGGTGATGACCGCCGATGCTGAAGTTCGCGGACTGCCCATAGGCATTTTCGATTCCGGCATAGGCGGACTGACCGTGCTTTCCGCGGTACACAGACGCCTTGCGCGCGAGTGCTGCCTTTACCTGGGCGACACGGCCCGCCTGCCCTACGGCACGAAAAGCAGGGGCACCGTTGTACGCTACGCTTTGCAGGCCGCGGAAAAGTTGGTGGAACGCCGCATCAAGCTGCTGGTCGTGGCCTGCAATACCGCCACGGCGGCCGCCCTGCCGGACCTGCAGAAAGCCTTCGCCCCCCTGCCCGTTATCGGAGTCGTGGAACCCGGAGCGCGCGCTGCCTGTACGGTTGTTTCCGGCAAAAAGCACGGCGGCAACATCCTGATCCTGGGCACGGAATCAACCGTAAACAGCCGGGCCTACGACAAGGCCATACATGCCCTGCGTCCCGATGCCGAGGTCAGAGGCGTGGCCTGCACCCTCTTCGTCCCCATGGCGGAGGAAGGCTGGCTGACCGGCCCTATAGCCGAACTCACGGCAGCGCGTTATCTGGCGCCGGTCATCGGAGAGGAGGCAGGACACAACAGGTTCCGCCCGGACTGCATCGTGCTCGGCTGTACGCATTTTCCGCCGCTGGCCGGAGCCGTGGCCTCGGTCGCCGGACCGGAACCGGTGATCATTGATTCGGCGGAGACCACCGCCGAGGCGGTGGAGCAAGAATTGACACGCCTGAATCTGTTGCGGCAGACGGGCGACTCCAACGACCCGCCGGCTTCCGGGTGTCTGCGTTTCCTCACCACGGACGCCCCGGAACGCTTCGCACGCGTCGGCGGCATCTTTCTCAACGCCCCCCTGAACCCGGAAAACGTGGAACTTGTGAGCCTCTGAAACCATGCAGGAAGGCACACACGATCTGGACCGGATTCCCTCCGAAAAACACCGCGGCGCAAAGCTGTTTACGCGCTGTCTCCGCTACTTTCTCCCGTACAAGGTCCACGTCTTTTTCGCCGCCCTGTTCATGACCGCAGCCGGCCTCTGCGACGCAGGCACGGCCTGGCTCGTCAAACCGGCCCTGGATGAACTGTTTGTCGACAAAAACGCGGGACTCCTGCTGTTCATCCCCCTTGCTTTCGTCGGCGTAACCCTGCTGAAGGCGCTGATGAAGTTGCTGCAGAACTACCTTATGCACTATGCCGGCCTCAAGGTGCTGGAAGTGCTGCGCGATGAGCTGTGCAACAAGATCATCATGTTGCCGGTCGGTTTTTTTGAAAGTTCGCGCACCGGCGTCATCATGTCGCACATCATGAACGATGTCGCGTCAATCCGCTCCAGCATGCCTGCCGCCGTGATGATCGTGCGCCAGTTCATCACCCTGATCAGCCTCGCCGGCGTGGTATTTTACCAAAATTTCGAACTGGCCCTGTACTCCGTCGTCGTTCTTCCTCTCGTGTTCTGGCCTTTCGTGTATTTCGGCAGGCGCGTGCGCAGGCTTTCCCGCAAAGGCATGGAACAGACCGGCGATCTGACGTCGCAACTGCAGGAAGTGTTGAGCGGCATCAAGGTGGTCAAGGCTTTCGGCGCCGAGGATCGGGAAAAAACACGCTTTGACCGCGAGAACCGCAGACTCATGAACCTTGCCCTGAAAGGCTCGCTGACCGGCGAATTCGCTTCATGCAGCATGGAAATCATCGCCGCCGCCGGTATCAGTCTGGTGATCTTTGTCGGGGGCATGCAGGTCATCGACGGCAGACAGAGTCCGGGAACTTTTTTTTCCTTTATTACCGCCCTGATTTTGATGTACGAGCCGGTCAAGAAATTCAGCGCGGCAAATCTGTCCGTGCAGACGGCCCTTGCCGGGGCGGAACGGGTCTTCGGCCTGCTGGACAACCCGGACCTGCGCATGGAGGCGGGCGGCGGGGTCACCTTTACTCCGCCGTTCCGGGAATTGCGTTTCGATAATGTCGTGTTCCACTATCCGGACGGCACCAGAGCGTTGGACGGCATATCCTTCTCCCTCGGTGCCGGAGAAAAGATTGCCCTGGTCGGTCCCTCGGGGGCGGGCAAAAGCACCGTCGTAAACCTCATTCCCCGCTTTTACGACCCCCAGGAAGGCAAGCTGACCCTTAACGGCACGGATCTGAGAGAGTACGACCTGTATGCCCTGCGTTCACTCATCTCGACAGTTTCCCAGGATGCTTTCCTTTTCAACACTTCCGTAAAAGAGAACATCGTTTACGGCCTGGAAGACGCGGACGACGAACAGGTCCGGCGTTCCGCAAAGGCCGCGTACGCCGCCGAGTTTATCGAGGCCATGCCCCTGGGCTTCGACACGCTGATCGGCGAACGGGGCATAAAAATATCCGGCGGTCAGAAACAGCGACTTACCATTGCCCGCGCCCTGCTCAAGAACGCCCCGCTCCTGATCCTTGATGAAGCCACCAGCGCCCTGGACTCGGAATCCGAACGCCTGGTGCAAAACGCCCTGGACAACCTTCTGGCCGACAGAGCCGGCATAGCCGTAGCCCACAGGCTCTCGACGATCATGGGCGCGGACCGCATCCTGGTACTGGACAAAGGAAAAATCGTCGCGCAGGGCAAGCATGCCGAACTGTTGCGCACAAGCCCGCTTTACGCCAAACTGTACGAAATGCAGTTCGCCGTCGGTGACGGGAGCAGCGCCTCAACACAAGAGGCGGAAGCATGATGGCGTTGCGTCGTGTCGCCTCCTGTGCAGAGGCGTGGATTGAAACCTCAACGCTGAAGGCGGAACCGTGATGCCGTTACACCTGCCTCGTCTGCGTTCCACCCGCAATGCCCTGCTCCTGTCGGATCTGTGCGCCGTCTTCGCCGGCCCGGTCCTTGCCTGCACCTTGCGCGAGGCAGGCGGCGGTTACCTGCCTTCTGAACTTTACCTGAACATTGCCCCCGTCCTGCTGCTCTTCATTCCCCTGTATGCGACGCTGGGCCTTTACCCCGGCATAATGCGTTCCCCGGAAGCGGAACTGAAGCGTCTGAGCCTCGGAACGAGCGTCGGCTTTCTGTTCCTCGGTTTCCTGTTTTTCATCGGCAGGCAGGGTGAACTGTTCTCCCGGTCCGCCGTACTCATGGCCTGGCTTGCTACCCTTGCCTCGGTGCCTTTGTTTCGCTGCCTGACCCGCAGCCTGTGCGCGCAGGCAGAGTGGTGGGGTTACCCTGTCCTGCTGTTCGCGCCGGAAGGTAAGGATGCGGCCGCCGCGCGCGCCTTCGGCAACGCCCGCCGCAGCGGTCTGTACATTGCCGCGCGCGTTCCCCTGAGCGCCGACGGCAAGTTGCACGCGCCTGCCGGCACAACGGAAGACCGATACCTGGACGACCTGGAGCGCGCCTGTTCCGACGCCATAGTCTGCATTCTGCTCGACCCCCTGGCCGGCGGCACCGTCCACGAACTCGTACTCAAGCTCGGCAGCCGCTTCCGATGCATCGTCGTCAAGCCCGACACTTTCTGGCTCAAGCAGACTTCGCTGCATGCGGCGGATTTTCCCTGCGGACCCGTGCTGGCCATGCGCCAAAACCTGCTGGATCCGGCCCGCATGCGCCTGAAAAGACTGCTGGATCTGCTTGTCTGCCTGCCGGCCGGAGTCGTCCTGCTCGCGCTTCTCCCCGCGGCCGCGCTGCTTATCCGCCTGGACAGCCGCGGACCGGTGTTTTTCACGCAAAAGAGGTTGGGACGGAACGGGAACGTCTTCACCTTGTTCAAATTCCGCACCATGGTGGCCGATGCCCCGCAGATTCTGCGGGAAACCCTTGCCGGAAACGACAATCTGCGCCGGGAATGGGATGAGGATCAAAAACTCGCCGACGATCCGCGCCTGACCTGGGTCGGACGCATCCTGCGCCGCTCCGGCCTGGACGAGCTGCCGCAGATCCTCAACGTCGTCATGGGAGACATGAGTCTGGTCGGTCCGCGCCCCATAGTCGCCGATGAAATCCGGCGCTACGGCGACGCCTATGCGCTCTATAAACGCGTCCGGCCGGGGATTACCGGGCTCTGGCAGGTTTCGGGACGCAATGACCTCTCCTATGCCGAACGTGTGGAACTTGATCAGCGTTATGTATACAACTGGTCGGTATGGTTGGATATCTATATAGTCATGCGCACCGTTCCGGCCCTGATCAGCGGCAAAGGCGCCTATTGACGACCCTTCTCTCAATTTCCCAATCAAAAACAGATTAACAGTCTATATAGAATTAACAAACAGTCTATATAGAATCAGTTCATAGTGAGCGGATATAATTATGTTGTTCAAGTTTAGATCGAGAAACGGAATCAAAAGTCTTCCCGTGATCATGAACCACTACGTCAACGAAGTCGAGTGGCGCATGACCGTTTCCCCGGCCCGCTTCGATGAACAATGCCGGATTCTTGCGGAGCGCGGCATGCGCGGTATCAGTCTTGATGAGGCAGAAGCCTACCTGTTTGACGGAGAAGGATTACCGGACGGCAGTTTGCTTCTGACTTTCGACGACGGTTATGCGGATAATTATTTTTATGCCCTGCCCATACTGCACAAATACGGTCACAAGGCGGTCTGTTTTCCCGTGGCCGACAGGCTTGAGGCGCAGCCGGAACCGCGCGCCCCTTATGACGAGGTGCTGTCCGGCCGGGCCGCCGTGCCGGACGGCGTAGCCCGGCCCTTGACCCGGACGGCGCAGGGATTCACCGTGCGCAAGGACGTTTTTCTGGGCCGGGCCGAGGCCGCGGCCATGGATGCGGACGGCATCTTCCGCATTGCCGCGCACGGCCGCGGCCATTACGGTGTGTACGCAAGCCCGGCCTACAGGGATTTCTTCCGCCCCCGCACGCAGATGCGCACCTTTTACCGGACGGAAGAGGAACCGGTCTGGGGTATGCCGGATTTTCCCGTCAAACCCGGCCTGCGCTTCCGTGCCTTCATACCGGACCCGGATATGGCGGAGGCAGTCAAAAAACTCGTGCCGCAGGACTTTGACGCGGCGGCCGACTTTTTCGCCGGGCGCTCCGGACCGGAAGACTTGCGCGCCCTGCTCGCAACATATAAAGGCAGACTGGGACGCTACGAAACCGATGCCGAACGCAGGGATCGCATGTGGCGCGAAATCGGCCTGGGCAAGGAAGAACTGGAGCGCGTCCTGGGTCACACGGTGCGAAGCCTGTGCTGGCCGTGGGGACGCCGGTGCGCGGAAGCCGAAAAACTCGCCCGCGATGCCGGGTTCACCATTTTTTTCGTTGTTTACGGCGGGGCCAACCCGCCGGGACGCCACGATGCCGTACACCGCTTTGAAAACAGCAACAGGAGCGGCACTTGGCCGGCAACCCAGGCGCGCCTGCACATGTCGCCGCTTACGGCCGGCATCATGGGGCTGATCGGGATGTAATTCGGACGAAATGCCGGGGAATCGGGGCACTGACCCGAACTATCGGCCTGAGCATACGCAAGGTCGAACAGCGGAACATCGCAATGTTGATTTATACGCATCCGGCGGCCTGGGGAAATGATTTCCTCCGGACCCCCCTCAATTACCTGCCGGGGTATGCCCCTTGTCCGTGAAAGAACGTATCGCCGCCTTGCGCCGTCTGCCTCCCGAAGAACGTCGGTTTTTCTGCCTGTTCTGGTCGTTCTGGCTGACGTTGGCCGTATTCCCTGCCGGCTACTTCGTGCGTGACGTCATGCCGGTAGTGTCCTTTGCTTTCCTGATACTCTATTACCGCGGCAACCCGCAGGCCGGCGTGTGGCGCAGGCTGGACGCGCGGCCCCTCTTTTATTGCCTGTGGTCGATGATGCTCATGGGCGTGCTGTTTTCGGAAAATATTTTTTCCTCTCTGCAGCACGTAGGCAAGAATCTCAACATGGGCATCATTCTGCCCTTCATCGCCATGGAATGCGTACGGGAAGAAAAAGACCTGCGCCGCCTGATCTGGGCCTGCGCGGCGGCCTGCTTCTGGCAGGGTCTGGACGGCATCTGGCAGGCCTGTACCGGCAGAGACTTCATTCTCGGCTATGCCCGCAACGCCGGACGATTGACGGGCAGTCTGGGGGATTACAGCGTGGGCAACTATATTGCCCTGGCCGTGATTCCCGCCTTCGGACTGTGGTCCGTGCTGCGGCGCGGACTGCCGCCCGTGAGCGCCGCCTTCCTGTGGGCGGCGGCACTCTGGCCCGCGTTCTTTCTCCTTGTAGGGGCCGCAAGCCGCAGCGGCGCACTGGCCGTGGCCGCGGCTCTCACTATCCGCCTTCTGCAGACCGACGCAAAACCGCGCCGGAAATACGCTGTCCTGGCGGCCGCAATCCTGCCGCTCATTCTTTTGCTGCAGGGCAGGGCGCAGTTGAACGCGGTGACGGAGGACGGCCGCTGGAGCCTTTGGAAACTGGCATGGAACGTCTTTCTGGAACATCCATGGTTCGGAGCAGGCGCCGGGCAATACAACGCAGCTTTCCGCGCACTGGACCTCGCGCCGGGAAAAGACCTCATCACCATCAGTCATCCGCACAACATCTTTCTGGATATGCTCTATGCCCACGGATTGGTGGGGTTTACCCTCGGCATGGTCTTTCTGCTGGGTTTCCTGCGGTGGGGATACAAACGCATCCGGCCGCGCCTGCGCGAAGAAAGCGCCGGCGGGGGAGAAAGCATTTACTGGCGGCTGACGGTCTGGTTCTGGATAGGATTCGCGGCGTGGCCGATCAACGGCATCTTCGGTCACGATTTTTACCGCACATGGTGGATGGGGTTGGCCATGAGCCATTTGGGCATCATGATCGGCGCTGTGGTCAACGGCTGCGGGAAACAGGCAAACAACTCGACCTGAGGCTGTCCAATGCCGCGGCAATTTCTGCACCTTTACATCGCATGACATATTCCGTACCGTGAAACTGCGATACGGACGGACGAAATCCAAGGGAATTTTGATGAATCTTGCCTCTGCGCAAATCCGCCGCGCCTTTGCCGCATAGGAATTGACAGCCTGTGCTGAAAACTTCCGACCTTCTGCGCATCGTCGTCAAACGACAATTACGCCAGTTGAAACTCGGCGTAATCTTGTCCATAAGCCTCGGCATCGCCATGTTCATCGGTGTCGATGTTGTCGGCAAAGACCTTGAAAACCGCATAGTCAGCGATGTGGCCCTTATCGGGAATGTCACAATTCTGACAGTAACTATGGAGGAACACTTATATCCTAATACTCCGCCCCATTTTTTTACCGATAAAACCGTAACAATGTTTAAGAATCTTCCAGGAGTTATGTATGCCGGTCTTTCGATGCGCTTTGTTGAAGTAATACGTACACAAGTCCAAGATAAAAATGTTTATATTCGCATACGAGGTGTCGATCCTTTCTTTTGGAAAGTCTACGAACTCAATGCATACCAAGGGAGGTTATTAAATGAGATTGATGAAAAACAGCGTTCACGCGTTTGTGTTTTAGGTATAGATCTTGCACGTAACCTCTTTCAAAACGAACCGTATGTTGGTAAAACCTTGACAATTTTTAATGATAACTATACTGTTGTAGGTATAGCCGGCGGCCTGATGATGCGTAGTAGAACATTAGATTGTTTTATTCCGTTGACGGCAGCATCAGACCGGCTTATTGCTCCTAATACATACCCTAATATGTTACTTTTGCGTATGCGCAGTATTGATGATGTTGAACCTATTATCAAAAAAATGCCCGAACTCATTCTTTCGCAGCAAAATACACCGTATTTAAAGATAGAATATGCCAAAGATGAAATAACTACAGTGCGGACAATCATCAGAAGAGTACATGTTCTGTTGTTGCTGGGCATAGCGGCGTCCTTGGGGTTGGGGGCTTTCGGCATCTGGCAGAGTTCCTTTGCCTCGGTACGCGAGCGCACGCGTGAAATCGGCCTGCAACTTGCCATGGGGGCGGAACAGGGCGACATCATGCGGCAGTTTCTCGGCGAGGCGTTGTGCAATGCCCTGCTCGGCGGTCTGGCCGGCATACTTTTCGGGATCATCACTATTCTGGCGGTTTGCATGGCCATGGGCATGCCCGTTGCCTGGCTTTCCATCATCCTGCATATTCCGATCTGTCTTGCGGCCGCATCGCTTGTGGGTGCGCTCGGCGGCACATGGCCGGCCGTGCAGGCCGGGCGCATGGACGTGGCCTCGGCCTTGCGCTTTGAGTAACAGCGGAGTATGATGTTCTCTTACACGACAGAACAAGCGCAGAACCGCGCGCCGCGGTGAGCCGCCTGCGCAGAACCGGCATGACGGTCCGTTACATGACAGCAAGCGCAGACACAGCCGTGGAAGAATTGTTGACCGCCGCCGATATCGTCAAAAACTACGGGTCCTACCAGGCTCTGCGGGGCGTTTCCCTGACGCTCCATGCCGGGCGCATGGCCGCGGTCATGGGGCCGTCCGGTTGCGGCAAATCCACCCTGCTGCTCATCCTCGGGTTGCTCCAGAAACCCGACGCCGGCACATACACCGGCTTGGGCCGGGATTTGCTCAGCCTGGACGCACGGGAGCAGGCATTGTTCCGCAGGCGGTTTTTCGGCTTCATCCTGCAAAGTTGCGCAGTGTTTTCCTATTCCACAGTGGAAGAAAACGTGGAGTTTCCCCTCATGTATTCCGGGGTGCCGCGCAGGGAACGCCTGGCGCGGGTCATGGATTTGCTGGAATCGGTCAACCTTGCCGGCAAGGCGCAGGCGCGCAGCAACCTGCTTTCCGGCGGCGAACAGCAGCGCGTCGCCATTGCCCGCGCCCTGATCGGCAACCCCAGGGTGCTGCTTGCGGACGAGCCGACCGGGCAACTCGACGGCGAGAATACCCAAAAACTCATGGCACATTTCCGCCGCGTATGCGACGACCTTGCGGTCGGGATCATTATCGTCACCCATGACCCCCAGGTGGCCGACTATTGCGATACGGTCTATCAGCTTCGGGACGGCCGGGCGATTGTCGCCTGAGGTCCGACGTGGACAGCGCTTTTCTTGTTTCAATCCACATCCGGCGGTTGTCAGCCGACCGGCACCCCCCGGCCGGCTTGTCCTATCCCTGGAGGGGATGCCGCAGGAAAGGTCTGCCCGGCTCTGCCGGGCGTCATGCGTAAGTCTCCCTGAAGGGAGAGATTTCGGACCATAAAGGAAATTCTGATGACCCCGGTAAGCAACGGACGCGCCCTGCTGATCCTCGGAATACTGCTGCTGACGGCAAGCGCCGGCGGCTGCGCCAGAAAAATCGCGGGCAACGACAGGCTGGGCCCCCCGTGGAACTCGAATATCCTTGACAGGGAAAGCGCGTGGTCCGAAGAAAAATTGCCGGTCGCTCCCCTGCCTCCCGCAGGCAAAACTCTGTCTTTTGACGACTGCATCCTCACCGCGGCGCACCACGCGCCGGATATGGCGGAAAGCCTGATCGGACTGGAACTGACGCAGATGAGCTCGGAATCTGCCGCCGCCAGGAAATATCCGAGCGTACAGAGCTTTTTCCGCGTCATCGCCAACACTACGCGCCAACACAAGCAATACGAAGACACCTCCTTCCGCCTCGGGTTCGTTGTGTACGGCTTCGAGCCGGTGGCCGGCTATTTTTCCCATAAAGCCTCCCTGCTCATGGAAGAGATAGCCCTGCTGACCCACAAAACGGCGCTGGAGAAAAAGGCCGGCCGGGTAGGCGAAGCCATACTGAGCCTGCAGAGCAGGGAAAAATTGCGGGACCTGCAAAAGACCCGGCTCGCGCAGGCGAAACAGTTCTCGGCGTATCAAAAGGCCAAGGAAGGCTCCACCCCCAACCCCCTGGAGCAGGCCAAGGCCGCGCACTTTGAAAAGCGCATTGCGGCGGAGCTGGAAAAAACGGAAGCGTCCACAGCGTCCCTGCTCCTCGGTCTCAAAGTCCTGACCGGCCTGGACCTGGACAGGAAGCTGAACATCGATCCCACAAGCCTGAATAAAATGCTGGACGCCGACGGGGCGTCCGCGGCCCTGACCAAACATTCCTGGGAAAGCATCTGGCAGGCTTCGCCTGAGTCGGCGATGTTCAAGCTGGCGCTGAAGCTGCGCGACTACGACATCATGTTGAGCTGGACCCGCTACCTGCCCTCCGTGAGCATGGACGTGTATGCGGCCAACCCGGACAGCGATTATGCCACCTATTCCACCAAAGACGATATCTTTCTAAACATCACCTTCACCCTTCCCCTGCTGGACTGGGGAGAGCGCGAGCGCGGCCTGCAGGGCAGCCGCCTGCGCAAGCTTCAGGAACTGCAACGGGCCAAGGCGGCGCGCACAGGCTTTGCCGCCGGATGGCAGGAGGCCTGGAACGAGTACAGAATGGCCGCCGGTTCGTATGAGGCCGCGCGAAACAAGGTAGCGGCACTGGCTCTGGACGAACAGAGAGCAGAAGTACAGTACCGCAGCGGGCAGATTGATTTCTCTGTTGTGGACAATATCAGAACCCGCCTTTACGAAGAGGAATTGGCAATGATCGAAACCGAACTGCAACTCAAACTCAAAGAATTTTTCAACTGGCTGTTGAGCGGGAATTTCCGGCGCCGATATTTTGAAAACGCCGAGAGCAACGTAACAAAGGCGGCGCTGTGAACCGGCTGACGTACATTTACAGCGCGCCGGGAACACATGCATCGGGCCGTGCCCCCGACGGACCGTCACGAGCCGCTCCGTGCCGAATGCGGATGCGTCCGGCTCCTTCGGAATTCCTGTTTCCGGCCCTGCTCTTTACCCTGCTTGTCCTTGCGCCGCCGCGGGCGCGGGCCTTTGACGAAGACGCCGGACACAACGGGAAGATTTTCGCCACGGTCATGTACAACGTCCCGCTGGAGTATGCCGGCACCGTCACGGAAGTGCTGGTCCGCCCCGGCGACAAGGTCAAAGAAGGCCTGCCCCTTGTCCGCTTCAAACTCAAGGACGAATCAATTCTGGAGATACTGCAGTATCTCTCCCTGGACAGAACCATCATCAACACGCAGATTTCCCTTGCCGACAACGAGATACGCATCACCGATCTCGACAAGGAATACGAAAGCGCCAAACGCCTGTCCGCGGCCAAGATGGGGTCGGCCGACCTGTTGAGAACCCTGAAGCACAATGTGGAGCAGTTGCGCGACAAATCCAGGTTGCTGGCCGCGCTGATGAAAATAGACAAAAAAGAACTCGACAACAGGCGGGCCATCGTCGGGCGTAAGTTGGGCGTCCCTGTAAAGGAAGACGGCAATGTTCCCGAGTCCGGGGAACTGCTCAGTCCCATGGAAGGCGAGGTGCTGCTCGTGGACCCGTCGTTGCGCGCCGGGGGCATCGTCCCCGCCCTGTCCCACGCCGTCACCATAGGGCGCACCAACCCCGTGGAAGTGCGCACGCGCGTCTTTGAAGCAGAAATACCCGGCCTGCGCATAGGCGGCAAAGCCACTGTGCAGGTGGTGTCGCTGGACGGCGTCCATGCCGGCGTTGTCAGCCATATAGACCGCTATCCCGACGACATGAACGTCGACCGCCCCAGCTACTACAATGTCCGCATTGAGCTTCCCAATGACGAGGGAGTGTTGCGCCCCGGCTTCAAAACAGTCGTCAAGTTTATTGCGGAAGACAAGAATCAATGACGCCGGCACGGGGCAAGACGGTTAAGGTTCCCGCTGTGGCGGCCGCATCGGCTGCCTGTTGCGGGCACCTGCTTCACTACTGTTTTATTCCGGAAGACACGAATTCATGACATCGGCACGGGGCAAGACAGTCAAGGTTCTTGCTGTGGCGGCCGTTCCGGCGGCCTGCTTTTGGTACCTGTTTCACAACCTTGACGTGCAGCGTTTTTCGGCGGCTTTCGGCGCGCTGCCCGCGTATGCCTTTGCCGCCGCCTGCCTGCTGTTCGGCACAACCGCCCTGCTCCAGGGACTGCGCCTGTATTATATTTTGGAAAAACGCTGCGCCCTGTCCCAGGCCGTTCGCGCCTGCTTTCTTTGTTCAGGCGTGAATACGCTGCTGCCGGCGCGGTTGGGCGATGTGGTCAAGTCCGTCTCCTTGTCGGTAAACTGCGCGATATCCATTCCCGCGACCCTGTGCGCCGTCTTCTGGGAACGCCTGAGCGATCTCCTGGCCGTATTGCTCTTGGCGGTCGGCGTGGGCCTGTATTTCGATGCTCCGGAACTCTACATGCCGACACTGGCGTTGCCGTTGGCGCTGATAGCGGGTCTGATTCTTGTCCGCCGTTTCCGGCCTTTTTTTCACAAGTGCGTCTCCCTGTTGCCGAACGCCGCCCCGCGCGCACAACTGGACGCAGTGATACTGCGCCTTGCCGGCGAGCAATACCGCCCTTCTTCCCTGCTGTTGTCCGCCTTGACCCTGCCTGTTTGGACGGGATTCTGCATCTTCAACTCCCTGTTTTTCGCGTATTTCCACAATACCGCGCCGGACCTGTTCACCGGCCTGCTGCTGACGACGGCCGGGGCCGTCGGGGTCATGCTGCCCGGTACACCTGGGGGGATAGGCACTTTCGAGGCCTCCGTAGTCGCCGCCCTGAGCTTGGTAAACATGGATAAAAGCGAAGCTCTCGCCTTTGCCCTTGTCCTGCACCTGGTGCAGGTTATCCCTGCCGTACTGTATGCCGCTTACGCCGCGCTGCGCGGGCAATGGTCCCTGTCCGGCGTGCGCTCCTCCCTGCCCGCGGCCGAAGAGGCCGAAACCGGAGCCGGAGCCGAAACAACACAGTGTTCCGGGAACACAACGGCCGATGGCCCGTGATCGGGGAACCCGCGCATGATGCGCCGCAACGGGCCCGTGCCGCTGCTTCTGCTTCTGGAAGATCTCGAATTCGGGGGCACGCAGCGTCAGGCGTTGGAACTGGCATCTCGCCTGGACAAAACGCGCTTTGCGCCGCGGCTTGTTACGTTGCGCGCCGGAAGCGGCGACCTGCTGCCCGAGGCCGCGGCGCGCGGCCTTGCCGTGCTGTCTTTGACGGACTCGGCGGATTTCAGCGTTTCCCGCGCCCTACCCGCCCTGTGGAACTACCTGGCGCGGGAAAGACCACCCCTTGTGCAGCTTATGACGGTTCTGCCCAACATCTGGGGGAGGATCTTCGCCCGTCTGCTGCGCCTGCCCGCGATCATCGCCTGTTGCCGCGGCCAAGCCGCCGTCGAGAGCCTGCACGAACGCCTGCTGTACAGATCGGCCGATATCCACATAGGCAATGCCGGGTCCATTTGCCGCACACTGCAACACAGCATAGGCATTCCGGAAGACAAGGTCGTGTACATCCCCAACGGCGTTGACTCGGACTTTTTCCGGCCGCCCGATGCCTCGGCGGAAAAATTGCCCGTTCACGGATCCGGCGCAGACAGCGCGCTCTTCGCCGATACTTTCGGGCGGCAAGCCGCTTTTCGAGACACGGCACCGGGCAAGGTAAAGGACGCGCCCGTTGCGGAAGCCTGCGGGGCGCTCGGGGCAAATCCCGAATGTATACTTTGCGTCGCCAGGCTGGTTCCGGCCAAAAACCACGCCCTGCTGCTCAAGGCCTTTGCCCGCGTCCTGCGCGACAGGCCGGACGCCGAACTGCACCTGATCGGGGACGGAAGCTGCCGGGAGGTAATTCTCAGGCAATCCCGAACGCCGCCCCTGCGCGGCAAAGTCTTTCTGCACGGAAACAGCCGCGAGGTACGGGCATGGCTGCACAAGGCCCGGCTCTTCGTTCTGGCCTCGGACCATGAGGGTACGCCCAACGCCGTTCTTGAGGCCATGTCCTGCGCCTTGCCGGTGCTGGCCACAAACGTGGGGGGCAATGCCGAAGCCGTCCTGCATGAAAGGACGGGGCTGTTGACTCCCGCCGGGGACGCCGCCGCGCTTGCGTGCGGCATGCTGAGGCTGTTGAACGACGCCGGGGAACGCATCCGTTTAGGCCGGGCGGGCAGGCAGAGAGTACTGGAGTACTATTCCCTGCGGACTATGGTAGAGAAGCATGAAGAAGTATACGAGCGCATGCTCGGCGGCCGGGCCTGAACGGGACGCCGGCGCCGCAGCCGGGCCGGAAAGCGCTGCCGGATCCGCCGCCGCATCCACAGGCGGTCCGGAAAGAGAGGCTTACGCCGCTTCGGCAACGGCGGACCCGCCGGAACAGGGCATCTGCACCATATCGGCAACGACGGCGGCTCCGGAAGTTGACGGTTGTGCGGCCTCCGCAGGCGGTCCGGAACAAGGTTCGGGCGCGCCCTGCTTCGGGGCTTCCTCTTTTCTGAAACCGCTTTCGCGCCGTTTCGGTTTTATGGTATGCGCTCAATGGGGCAGCGGGCTGCTCAGCGGTGTGTTCATGATTCTTCTGGCCCGTTCCGGGCCGGAAACCTTCGGGCTTTTCACTCTGGCCGCCGCGCTCGGCATGCTTGTCGCCATGGTCACGGGCGCGGGCTTCGACAGTTATCTCGTGCCGCTGCTCAGTGAAAACCGCGCCGACAAGCGGGGCATTTTGCTGCATACCTTGCGCATACAACTTCGCCTCATGTTCCTGTCCCTGGCGCTGCTCGCTTTTCTCTGTTTCTGCCTCGGCTACGGCTTGGAAAAAACGCGGGTCATACTCATCGTCGCGGGGGGCATGGGTCCCCTGTCCGCGTCGCAGTCCTTTTTCGCCCTGTGCCGTGTGCAGGGACGGCAGGATACGGAGATGCGCATTCGCGTCCCGGCCGCGTTTGCCGGAAGCCTTTTCGGCATCGGCGCGTTGCTGCTTGACGCCCCCCTGCCGGTCACGGCCTGCTTCAAGCTTGCGGAAGCATCAGTCGTCTTTTTGTGCATAGCTCCGCTGCTGCGCAGGCGTTCAGGCATCTACGCCCCGCGGACCGGAACGCGGCATCCCCGCGGCCGCGACGCCATGATCTTTGCGGGCATAGCTGTTTGCGGCCTGCTCTACAACAAGCTCAACATGTACATGCTTGATTACGGCAGCGGAGCTTATGCCCTGGGACTGTACAACGCGCCCTGGGAACTGGTGGACGGGTTGAGCATTCTCATTTCGGGGGCGCTTATTGAAAAGGTCATGTTCCCGCTTATGGCCGGGCAATGGAACAAGGACCGCGCATCGTTCATGCGCCTGAACAATTTTTCCGTCAAATGCCTCCTGCTGCTGGGACTCGTCTCCGGCTACCCTCTGTTTACGGAAGGAGACAGAATACTGGACCTGATTTACGGGCAGACATATCTGGAAGCGGCCGGTCTGCTGCGTGCGCAGCTCCCGTGCATCACGGCCTCTTTCCTGCACAATCTGGCCGTCTGCATGCTTCTGAGCATGGGCCTGCACAGGCAGGTTTTCGTTGTATATCTCGCCGGGCTTGCGCTGAACATCGCCTTGTGCGCCATGCTGATCCCCGCCCAAGAGGCCTGGGGGGCGGCGTGGGCGATATCCGGCACCAAAACTTTTATGGCGGCCTGCACCGTAGGTCTGGCCATGCGCCGCGGTCTGGAGTTCCGGCCTGCGCATCTGTGCGGGGCGGCTGCGGCCGTCCTTGCCGCTCTTGGTGTCCATAGTTTCTGCCTGCCCATTCTGCCCAGAGAAGCAGCCGAACTTCTCGGCTTTCTCCCCCTGCTTGTGCCTGCCGCGCTCTGGTTGCCGCACATGTTTGTAAAAGACCAAGGTGCAAACGGGCGGGGAGATACTCACGAGTGACGGTCACCTTCCCTTTACAAAGTTATATCCACACTCATTACATTTGTGCAGTGCGTGACGCATGATGTTTCCTGTCTTGCGGAAACGTCCCGGTGCTGCAATTTACTGTTTCATCAACTGCTCCATGACACGGTTCAATTCCTGTGCAGTTTGCGATAATTCCTGAACCGCTGCGGAGGCTTGCACCATGCCGTTGGCCGTTTCGTTGACGATGTGGTGTATCTCCTCAACGGCGTGATTGATTTCCTCAGAAGTCGAGCTTTGTTCTTCCGCGGCCGTGGCAATGGACGTCACGACCGAAGAATTGGCCGACGCCAGGTCGACGATTTCCTTCAGGGCTTCGCCGGAGGAATCGGCCAATGATGTGGCTTCGCCTATACTGTTCACCGCCGAGCCGACTTCCTCAACATTGACCTTGGTCGACTGCTGGATGGCGTTGATGCTGCTGCCGACTTCCTGGGTCGCGGACATGGTTTTCTCCGCCAGCTTGCGCACTTCGTCGGCCACCACGGCAAACCCGCGCCCGGCTTCGCCCGCCCTTGCCGCTTCAATCGCCGCGTTCAGGGCCAGAAGGTTGGTCTGGTCCGCTATATCCGAAATGACGTTCATCACGCCGCCTATGCTCTCGGCCTGGGTGCCCAGTTCCTTCATGTTGTTCTGCAGGGTCGCGGCAACGCTGTTCACGTTGTTGATGGCCGACACCACCTGATTGACAAGATTGGACCCGTTCCGGGCCTTGTCGCGCGTTAAACCGCTTTGCTCCGATGCCTGCGCGGCATTGCGCGCAACTTCCAGGACTGTGGAGTTCATCTCGCTCATGGCGCTTGCCGTGGACTCGACGCGCGTGCGCTGCGTCTCGGCTCCGCGCGACACCTGTTCAATCCGGGCAGAGAGTTCTTCCGAGGCCGCCGCCACTCGCCTTGCGATGCCGGATGCTTGCTCGGCAACCTTGCGTATGGTGCGTTCGGTTTCCTTTCTTGCCGTCAGGTCGGTGATAAGCTGCAAAACGGCAGTCAGTCTGCCGTCCTTGTCGAGAATGGGCCAGGATGTGTAGGTGATGTCCATTGCCTTGCCGCCGGGATAACAGCGCGTTTCCGCGGTAGCCGGGCGCTTTGAATCGATCGCTTTTTTCAATGCGTCGTTGGGGGTGTCTGTATCCTCACGGTTGAAAATCTGTCTGCATGTTTTCCCGATCCCGCCATCGCCTACTATTGCCAAAGCTTGGCCGTTCAGATACTCAGCTCTCATCTCATTGTTCATCATGGCTACAGGTGTCGGTATATTGTCAATAATGCCGCGCATGTTACTCAAGATATTATTTGTTCCGATGATCAATGTGGCAAAACTGCCTTTAAAATGCGCAGCGTCAGCTTGACTTTGTAATTTTCCGTATTGAATATCATGATCCAGGCGTTTATATGTGTTCAGGACATCATTGAGTACACCAGGTATTGTACGCATATCATCAACAAGTTTGCCTATTTCGCCTTTTTCATTAATATGGACGTTGTATGCAAAATCACCTTCGGCTATCGCTTCGGCGAATGTTGCGATCTTACGCAGTACTGCGATCAGCTTGACAATAATATATACGGCGAAAAGAATGCCGACAAGGAGACCGGCAGCGGAAGAAACAAGCACGAAAGACAGGTCACTGTCGTTGGAAGCGATAATCTCTGCCTGCGTTTTGCTTTGATCCGCAGCGGCCCCCGTACTCAAAGCGGTACTGATCTCGTTCAACTCATCATCCCATTTATACGTCTGCTGCAAGATATCCTCGGCACGCATGGCCTGCTGCCTGTGTTTCCCGTATGCCTCGACAATAGCGTTGTAATGCGTCTGATATTCTGAAAATATACGCCGACCTTCTTCAGTGGAGAGCAATGCTCTGAAATTATCATTTAACGATTTTCCTTGATCCAAGAGCTTGTCGACGGCGGCGGCATTCGCTTCAACAGGGTTATTGCGGAAGTTTATGACGGCCTCATCAAGGTTGACGTTCATGCGCCATATATCATTGGTCTGGCGGAGCAATCTGATATTATTCACCTGAACCGCAAGATCGCCGACATCCCCGAGGTATTTTTGCGCTGCTTTGAAACTCGGACGTATCGTCTGCAGGTAGTCACGATACCAAGGTCCAAGTATATTTCCCATCTTCTTGAGTTCTTCAATGTAGGTTTCCAAACGTTTTAACGCCCGATCCATCATCTCTCTGCGTTCATGTATAATAATGTATTTCAATCCATGTCGGGCAAACTCAAATGTTTTCTGTTGAGCAGCTATGGATCGTTGCATATCATCCATGTCTGACAGGCGCATAAATTTTTCAAGGTGGTAAGCAGACTCATTTATTCCAATTTCCATATCGCTTGAATCTACATTGAGTTGTGCAAAGCGAACGTAATCGAGAAAATGTGTTGACGCCTTGTTAAGCCCATTGTAGCCGATAATTGAAACAACAGCCAAAATGGCTACCATCAAAATAAATCCGGAGATAATTCTAATCTTGGTACTCATAGTCCTTACTCCTTGGCGCAGTCGAACAGCTTTCGGCAATTTTCTTATTCCCTGCGCATTGAAAAATTTATGCTGCCGAGGCACATGCCTGCCGGGCATACAGAGTGTTGGGAAACGAAAAAAAGAAACGCCAAAAAGGCCCTGCTTCAAAAAAAGAAACAGGGCCTGAGAGAGCGAGAAATTCCGCGCCGCCCCTGGAGAAGAAGGAAACGGCGGAACTTGTTAGTGTGTGTGTGTGTGTGTGTGTGTGTGTGTGTGTGTGTGTGTGTGTGTGTGTGTGTGTGTGTGTGTGCAAAAATCATGCCAAAGATTGATCTTTCAGCATATCTTATGCTGTGTTCCTCGGTTCCGGAGAAGAAGATTCCGGGCGAAAGCTCTGCTCCCATCGTCGCTCCCAAGCGGTGCCTTCCGATAAATTTTACGCTATCGCGACAAGTTGCAATGCTCTTCATCACACTTCAGCACATTTCGTCAAGTATTTTTTTCACGACGGTGTTGACTTACGAATGATTTTACCCCCTGAATCGATTGTGGGGCAAGGGTTTTAAGAAACTGAAACATTCTTTGGGTAATACCCTCATATTTTTGGCAGAATGCACCCATCAGAAACGAAGGATATGGGACGATGCCGATATGCAAAAAATGCGGCTCAGGACAGGCGGTTAAAAGCGGCGTCGCGGCAGACAAGCAAAGATTTCTTTGCAAGGAACGCGGGTGCAATTTTAGGGAAGATGATGCCCGCACAAACTAAAAAGCAGTGGCCAAAAAGGCGCTTTGCGTGCCGCTTTATGCCATGGCAAAAGGCTCTTTTCGGATGAAGTAAGCATTACTGTTTTGATAAAAATGAAGTCCCGCAAGGGTTTTTAACCTTTGCGGGACTTCCGTGGATTCTTTTTTGGTGGAGGCGGCGAGAGTTGAACTCGCGTCCGAGAAGCTTCAGCCGCAACATCTACGGGCGTAGAATGCGATTACCCTCTTGCTGCGGCTTTGCACCCACTCACAGCGTGCCGCAGCCAGTCCACCTTGTCGTCCCGCATTCTTCGGGGCGGACACCTCCGAATGCCGACCTGAACATATCGTCCGTAATGTGCGCCTATCAGGTATTATCACACATTACGGCGCGACTTGATTAAGCCGCGTAAGCGTATTCGTAATCGTTGCCGATTATTTTTTTGCCGCTTTTTACGAGGCCCGCGGCGCCTCGGCCCGCTGTCTGCGATGTCTGCATCCCCGTCGAAACCGGTGCGCCCCCGCGTACAATGCTCCCCGCAGGAGGACAAAGCTTTTTACCGGCTTTTTTGTAGAAATATATGCTTTCCGGCTTGATGTCAAGGGGCGTAAGGGCCGCCTGCGCGAGCAGGTCGCCCTTACGGGCTGCCTTGCGCTTCAGGACACTTCATGCCTGGAAAGGACCGACCAACCCCTTAATCAGCCTACGGAGCGGGGCGGGGCGGTCAATCCGAGTGCCGCCTATAAGCGGCCGAGATAATGTGCTGTCGACAAGGTGCCGACATTCCCCTTGACAGGCAGCCTGCGCCCGGATAATGACCTATACCGTTTCCTCAACGCGCAACTCTCTAAAAACGCCGGATACCTCACGTCCGCCGGGGCGAAATTCTTGGCAAAAAAACGCTCTCTCCAGCGCTGGAGCGCCGATGACGCCGCCGAACTGTACGGCGTACACAACTGGGGCGCCGGCTATTTCGACATTTCCCCCGAAGGCGATGTTCTGGTGCGCCCGTTCGGACGCAAAAATCCTGTGACCGTCGGCATCATGGACATTATCCGCGGCATGCGCGACCGGGGTCTGAACATGCCGGTCCTGCTGCGCATAGAAAATATTCTGGATACGCAGATTGCCCTGTTGCACGACAGTTTCCGCAAGGCCGTCAAAACCCTGGGCTATCGCGGGGACTACCGGGGCGTATTCCCGATCAAGGTCAACCAGCAACAGCAGGTGGTGGAAGCCGTCGCCCGCTTCGGCGCGAATTTCCATCACGGCATGGAAGTGGGCAGCAAGGCCGAGCTTTTCGCCGCCCTCTCGCAGTTACGCGACGAGGAAGCCTGCCTGATCTGCAACGGGTACAAGGACGAGGAATTTATCGAACTCGGCCTGCATGCCGTCCGTTTGGGCTTTCTCTGTTTTTTCGTTGTGGAAATGCCGAGCGAACTGCACCTTATCCTTGAATGCGCGGAACGCACGGGCGTCAAACCCCTTATCGGCGTGCGCGCCAAACTCGCCTGCCAGGCAGGCGGACACTGGACGGCCTCGGGCAGCGATCACTCCACTTTCGGCCTGACCACCACGCAAATCGTCGACGCCGTGGATACCCTGCGCGAAAGAGGCATGCTCGACTCCTTCCGCCTGCTGCACTTTCACCTGGGCTCGCAGATCTCCAACATCCGGGATATCCGCGACGCGGCCATGGAAGCCTCGCGCATGTACGCCGGACTGGTGAAAGAAGGCGCTCCCATGGGCTTTCTCGACCTCGGCGGCGGCCTGGCCGTCGACTACGACGGCTCGCGCACCAATTTCATCTCCAGCCGCAACTACAGCCTGGACGAATACTGTACGGATATGGTGGAAGCGGTGATGAGCATCATGGATGAAAGCGGCATCCACCACCCCGTCCTGATCACGGAATCGGGCCGGGCCACCGTCGCCTACTATTCCGTACTGTTGTTCAATGTGCTGGACGTCAGCCGCATCGCCGATCAGGGTTCGACCCTTGAGGCGACGGAAGAAACCGTCCTGCCTGTCGATGCGCCGGAGTCCACGCGCAACCTGCAGCAAACCCTTCAGGGCATCAACCTGCGCAATCTGCAGGAAAGCTACAACGATGCCGTGTATTACCGGGACGACATCCGGCGGCAGTTCATGCAGGGCAAGGCCACCCTGCGCGAGCGCGCCGTGGCCGAACGCCTGTTCTGGGCCATCATCAACCGCATCGCCCGTGAAAAAAGCAAGCTGCCGCACATACCGAAAGACCTGACGGAAATCGATCCGGCTCTCGCCGATATTTACTACGGTAATTTCAGCGTCTTCCAGTCTCTGCCCGATGCCTGGGCCATAGGCCAGCTTTTCCCCGTCATGCCCGTTCACCGGCTCACGGAGGAGCCGACCAGGCAGGCCATCCTTTCGGACCTCACCTGCGACAGCGACGGGCGCATCGGCCATTTCATAGATGCCGGACAGGGTGTGAAAGACACGCTGGACCTGCATGTATTAAAGGAAAACGAAGAGTATTATCTCGGCGTCTTTCTCGTCGGCGCTTACCAGGAAACATTGGGAGACCTGCACAACCTGCTCGGAGACACCAACGTGGTATCGGTGCGCGTCGGCGAAGACGGCAACTTCGAGTTCGTGCGCGAACTGCGCGGGGACTCTGTGGCCGACATCCTGTCCTATGTGGAATACGACCCCCGCCGCATCTTGGAAAGACTGCGCAAAGCGGCGGAAAAGGCCGTGCGCGACGGGCGCATCCAGCCCGCGGAACGCCTGCTGACCATGCAGGCTTTTGAAGACGGCCTGCGCGGCTATACCTATTTTGAGAGATGAATCCATGCAAAAAGTGCTTATCATAGGCGCGGGCGGCGTCGGAGCCGTTGCGGCCCACAAATGCGCCCAAGTTCCCGAAGTTTTCGGTGAAATCATGCTGGCAAGCCGCACCGCGGCGCGCTGCGACGCCGTGGCCGCCCGACTGCCGCGCCCCATCCGCACCGCCGGGGTCGATGCGGACAACCCGCGGGAACTTGTGCCGCTCATCGACAATTTCAAGCCGGACCTGGTCATCAACGTCGCCCTGCCTTACCAGGACCTGCATATCATGGACGCCTGCCTGGAATGCGGCGTACACTACCTGGATACCGCCAACTACGAGGCCCCGGAAAAAGCCGAGTTTGCTTACGGCCCGCAGTGGGCCTACCGGGAACGCTTCAGGGAAAAAGGTCTTACGGCCGTCCTCGGCTCGGGTTTCGACCCCGGCGTGACCAATGTCTTTTGCGCCTACGCCCAAAAACATCACTTCGACGAAATCCGCGAACTGGACATTATTGACTGCAACGCGGGCGACCACGGCCTGCCCTTTGCCACCAACTTCAACCCGGAAATCAACATCCGCGAAGTCACCGCGCGCGGCCGCTGGTGGGACCGGGGCGAATGGCTGGAAATCGACCCGCTGTCCTGGTCCATGACCTATGATTTCCCGGACGGCATCGGCAGGAAAAAGTGTTTCCTCCTCTACCACGAAGAACTGGAATCCCTTGTACTCAATATACGCGGCCTCAAGCGCGCCCGCTTCTGGATGACCTTTTCCGAATCCTACCTCACGCACCTGAAAATCCTTGAAAACGTCGGCATGACCCGCATAGACGCCGTGGACTTCGAAGGACGCGCGATAGTGCCCCTGCGCTTTTTGAAAGCCCTGCTCCCGGACCCCGCCTCCCTCGGACCGCTGACCAGGGGCAAAACCTGCATCGGCTGCCTGCTGAAAGGCAGCAAAGACGGCATTGATCGGGTATGTTACCTGTACAACGTCTGCGACCATCAGGAATGCATGCGCGAGGTCGGGTCCCAGGCCGTCAGCTACACCACCGGCGTACCCGCGATGATCGGGGCGAAACTCGTGCTTGAGGGCGTATGGAAAAAACCGGGGGTGTGGAACCTGGAAGAACTCGACCCCGACCCTTTTATGCGCGATCTGAACCGTTACGGCCTGCCCTGGGTGGAGCGCTTTGACCCGGCGGGGTGACGCAACGCCGGCCTCCGCCCGGAGCGGACGCAGGTTGCCTTCACCCTGCTTTGTAGTGGACGAGGATGCTCTGGCGGCCAATCTCGCCGTGCTGGACGGTGTCCGGCAACGCAGCGGGGCGCGCATCCTTCTGGCGCTCAAGGCGTTTGCCGCATTCAGCGTTTTCCCCCTGTTGCGCAGGAGTCTGGACGGCGTGTGCGCCTCTTCACCCCATGAGGCGCGTCTGGGACGTGAGGAGTTCTCCGCCCCGGACGCCGTGCGCGAAGTGCATGTGTACGCCGCAGCTTACAGCGAACGCGACATACGCGAGATTGCCGCGACAGCCGACCATATTGTGTTCAATTCGTTGACGCAGCTCGAACGCCTGGGTTCCCTTGCACGTAATGTCGCCGCAAAAAAGGGGCGGAGCGTGGAGTTCGCCCTGCGCCTTAACCCCGAACACTCTGAAGGGACCATACCCCTGTACGATCCCTGCGCGCCCGGCTCACGCCTCGGCGTCCGGCAAAAGGATTTACAGGGCGTACATCCCTTGCGGCTCCGCGAACTGGGCGTCTCGGGGCTGCACTTCCATACCCTCTGCGAACAGGACGCCGCCCCTCTGGCCCGTACCCTGGCCACGGTGGAGGAAAAATTCGGGGAATATCTCCCCTATATGCGCACGCTCAATTTCGGAGGAGGACACCACATCACCCGCCCCGGCTACGATGTGGACCTCCTTTGCCGCTGCATCGGCCGCATCGCCGCGCGGTACGGCCTGCAGGTCTACCTGGAGCCGGGAGAGGCCGTGGCCCTGAATGCCGGCACACTGCACAGCACCGTGCTGGACATCGTGCATGCCGATATGCCCGTGGCCGTGCTGGACAGTTCAGCCGCCGCCCACATGCCCGATATTCTGGAAATGCCCTACAGGCCGGACGTGGCCGGGGCCGGTCGGCCATATGAAAAGGCGTGGACCTGCCGTCTGGCCGGCAAATCCTGTCTGGCCGGGGACGTCATGGGTGAATATTCTTTCGATACCCCCCTTCAGCCCGGCGATACGGTCGTGTTTTTGGACATGGCCCACTACACCATGGTGAAGACCAACACCTTCAACGGTCTCGCGTTGCCCGGCATCGCCCTTGCGCAAAGGGGCGGCGGCCTTCGCCCGGTGCGCAGCTTCGGGTACAGGGATTTCAAAAGGCGCCTGTCTTAGCGAAACGCCGATTTATTGAACCGCCGCCGCAGACCGTAAAGGAAATATTGATGGACGCCGACACCCCGCGTTTTCTGGAATCGGAACTTGCCCCCGCTCCCGCGCACGCCTGCCGCTTTCACGTCATTCCCGTGCCCTACGAGGCGACAACGTCATACGGGCGCGGCACGGCCCAAGGGCCGCAGGCCGTCCTTGCGGCCTCCAATCAGCTTGAAACATGGAACGGACACGGCATTCCCGCTGCCGCAGGCATATACACCCGTCCGGCCGTCGATGTGCAGGGCGGCCCGGAAGACGTCCTTGAGCGCATTGAAAAAGCCGTCCTGTGCACCTTGGACTCCGGCTCCGAAGCTCTCCCCCCGGGGGACCGGGAGGAGCAACATGCGGACTGCGCCCGCAACAACGGGCCGATTGATACCGAATCCGGCCGGCGTGATACCGTATCCGTCCCGTTCAATGCCGAGTCAAGCCCGACTTTGCCGGTAGTGCCGGTGCTTTTGGGCGGCGAGCACACCGTTACGCTCGGGGCTCTGCGGGCATTGAAGAACCGCTGCGGGGATTTCGGCATCATCCAGTTCGACGCCCACGCCGACCTGCGCGACAGTTACGACGGCACTCCCTACAGTCATGCCTGTGTCATGCGCAGGGCCGTGGATGATCTGAATCTTCCACTCTTTCAAATAGGCGTGCGCAGTCTCTCGCGGGAAGAGCATGTTTTTCGCCTGACCCGGCGCATCCGCGGCCTTAATGTGGGTGAGGCGGAAGACGAGGCGCGCAGGCACAGCGGTTCTTCGTTCCTGCCGTCCGACTTTCCGGGCAAGATATACGTCACCTTTGATGTGGACGTCCTTGACGCTTCGCTGATGCCTGCAACGGGTACCCCGGAACCCGGAGGACTGTTATGGCGGCAGGTTCTTGCGCTTGTGGAGCGCGCCCTTGCCGGGCGCGTCTGCCTGGGCTTCGACGTGGTGGAACTTGCCCCGCTTCCCGGCATGCACGCCCCGGACTATACGGCGGCGCGGCTGGTCTACGAAATTATGGGCCTGACCCTGCCCCATGCCGGACCCTGGCCGGGCGCGAAGTATTTGCTCCCGGCGTCGGGTCGGATGCCGCTTGACAATGCCCGGAATTTTGCGTTTTATTCCGCACATGACGGTCAAGTCCGGAGGATAGGCGTGACGGTAAAAGAACTTATCAACAAACTCAAGGATGCCGGGTGGACGTTTCGGGAAGGCGTGAATCACACTGTCGGCATCAGCCCTGACGGTGCAAGGAAAACTGTCGTCAACCGGCGCTCGGAAGACGTCGGCCCCGAAACCTTGCGCAGCCTTGAGCGGCAAACCGGAGTGAAACTGAGCTGAACTCCGGTCCGACAGGGAGAGCAGCCATGCGGAAGTATTATACGGCGGGGTTTGTATCGGAAACAGGCTCAACCTGGACGGTATATTTCCCCGACTTCCCGGAAATTCATACGGGCGGCGGTACGTTGGAAGAAGCGACGGAGAACGCCGCAGATGCTCTCAGAACACTGCTGGAATCCATGGTGCGGAGCAACAATGCCGTGCCCGAGCCCAGCGTACTCTCCTCCGCGCGGGAACAGGTCAAGGCCGTCAGGTTGCTTGATGATTTGCCGTATCCGGAAGATACGGTGTACCAGCTTGTGCCGGCGCCGAGCTTCGACCTGACTCCGGTACGCGTCAACGTGTCCATTCCCAGGGCATCGCTCGCGGAGATTGATGCCAAGGCCCTTGCCTACGGTTTTACGCGGTCGGCCTTCCTGACGCATGCTGCGTTGTCGTACCGGCAGGAAAACTGACATCACTCACGCTGACGCCGAGGCTCATGCCTCATGTCGAGATGCGTCGGCACTCTTTTTTATTGCCTGATAGTTGACAATATCAACTATTGCATATACATATTTGCGGCACGGCACTTGCGCAACCCGCACCGGGGGCACTCACGCTATGAGCGCGTTCTTTTTCGACCTGCACAACTGCTTGGGTTATATGAGCGTTACGACACACCGCGTGTTGAGTTCGACCCTGAGCAGGGAAATGCTGAAAGCCGGCATAGATCTCACGGGGGAGCAATGGGGTGTGCTGGTTTGTCTTTGGAACAAGGCAACGGTAACGCAGGATGAACTGGCCGAAATCGCGTGCGTCGACAAGTCCACAATGAGCCGGGTGCTGTCGCTGATGGAAAAGAACGGCCTGATCGCCCGCCGCACAGACCTTGCCGATGCGCGGCGAAAATGCATTTGTACCACGGCGCATGCGCAGGAAATACAACAGCGCAGTCTGGACGTTGTGCGGACAGTTCTTGCGCATGCGCTTGACGGTGTCGACCCGCGGGACAGCGCCGTCTGTCTCGACGTACTCGCCGCCGTCAAAAAGAACCTGCGAAAAAGGAGAAAACCGGGCGGCGGCAATCCCGATGTCAATGACGCGGCAACACGATCAAAGAACTGAGCTGCGAACGCTCACATTCCCGCCGGAGGCTGCACGCGCTCGCGGGGGAGCCGGGCTTCAGGCGCGGACCGTTGCCGTAATCAAAAAAACGGCGTTTCCCGAGCTATTTTTCCGCGCCGGCGCGGAGGCTTTCCATTTCAGCCAGTATCTGCGGCAAACGCCGCTTGGCTTCGCTTTCCGCCGCATGGTAAAAAAAGACCATCAAGCCGCCTTCCTGTGACTCCCTGGCTATGCCCAGACCCTGGTCGGGGCCGAGGTTGCGCAGAGAAAAGGCCATGCGCCTGCCGGACGTGCATTCCAACGTGCCGTTCACCCGCGCTTTCCTGTCCGGCAGGACATCCAGCTTGGCTGAACAGGCGAATGCCGGCGCGGACGCCTCGTCCGTTTCGGCCGCGCCGCCCGCACCGTCCGCGGGATGTCCCGTACTCTTTTCCCCGGCTGTCGAAACCTTGCCTTTTGCCTCCGCTTTATCCCGTTCAACTTCCGCCGTCGCTTTACCCGCGGTATCAGCTTCGCCCGCTTCCACGGCAGCCGTCGCGCTGCCTTCGGCATTCGCTCTGCCGCTTTTCCCGGTGTCCGCAGCCTTGCTCTTTGTCGCCGCTTTGCCTGTTTTTTCTGTATCTGCCGCTTTGCCCCTGAGCTCCGTCTTTCCCTTGGTGTTTGCCGCTGTGCCCGTTGCCGCGGCATCTTCAGCCTCGCCCTGCCCGGCAGCGCCAGCCGCCTTGTCCGTATCCGCCGCCCCCACCGCCCGCAGGCTGAGGGTCCCGACGCCCGCCATGCAGCCCCGGTCCATAACGCCTTCCAGGCGCATGCCGGAATAAACACCCGCGACATGCAAAGCAGGGCCGTCAAGGACGAGGGCGGGCATGCTCACCCTGACGGGGACGCAGGACGTCGGCGCCGCAAGCAACAAAACAAGGAAGGTCGACACAGCCGGAAGACGGTTCATCGGCATCTCCTCCGGGCCGGCGTCAGGCCGGCTGTTCCTCTTGAAATTGCGGACGGATCAATCCACATCCGGCTCTGCAGGCCGCTATCGCTCCGGCGGACAGGAGCCGGCAGACGTATTCCCTCCCGAAAGAGAGAGGTTTCGAACCATAAAGGAAGTTCTGATACACTTACTGAATCGCATCCGGACCGGCGGTCGGTGACGGCCGCGGGTTGCCGGCCAAGCGCCGGGAGGCTTCTTCCACACCGCGCGCCATGGCCGCGCGTTCTTCCCTGAGCCGCAATGTCAGGCTCTCGTCGTTCAAGGCCAGTATCTGGGCCGCCAGCCAGGCCGCGTTGCGCGCGCCGGCCTTGTCCAGAGCCAGCGTCGCCACCGGGAAACCTGGGGGCATCATCAGCGTGGAAAGCACCGCATCCAGTCCGCCGAGCGAAGACGCCGTCACCGGGATGCCTATGACCGGCCTGACCGTCCGGGCCGCCACAGCTCCGGCCAAGTGTGCCGCCATACCGGCCGCGCAGATAAAGACCCGGCAACCGTCCCGCTCCGCCTCGCGCACCAGCGTTTCCGTGCGCTCCGGGGTCCTGTGGGCGGAGCTTACCGCGATACGAAAACCGATACCCAGCTTTTCCAGCAGTTCCGCGCATGGACGCACCGTTTCCTCATCCGAAATGCTGCCCATAAGTATCAGTGCCTGAGTCATGTCCCGCTCCCGTCAGGATCTGCAAACGGCGGACGCTCTTCCCCGCGCTCCGCGATGCGCCGCTCCGGACAAAGACCGGATACCCGGTGCCCGGTGCAGGCGGCCTTCAATCCCCTGCAGCCTATGTCGCGCCGAAAAAAGGCATGCTCCAGCCGGATCTCGGCAACGGCCGCATAGGCGCGTTCCTGTGCCTCCCGCAGATCCGCGCCGAGGGCCGTAACTCCCAGCACCCGCCCGCCCGAAGCCTTGACCTGTCCCTGCTCTGCAACCGTTCCGGCGTGGAAGACCTTGATTTTTCCCGGCACACGGGACTCGGCCTCATCAATGCCCCCGACGGTCATGCCTTTGCGGTATTCGCCGGGGTAGCCCTCGGCGGCCACGACCACGCACAGGGACGTTTCATCCGTCCACAGCGGGGAACGGACGCCGGAGTCCGCAGACTCCGCGGACGCCTTTGGACCGTCAGGGGCAAGGTCGGGAGGATTTGCTGAACCCGTCCGGTGAGCCGTATCGCCCGGTCGCCCGCGCGCGCCGCCTGCTGCCTGCGGGGGACACGCTTCCCCGGCTGCGCCCGGTGCGTCGCCCAGGCGTCCACTCGCGCAATCGACCAGGAGTTCCAACAGATCGCCCTTGAAACGCATGAGCAGGGCCTGGCATTCCGGATCGCCGAAGCGCACGTTGAATTCCAGCACCTGCGGCCCGTCCGCGGTCAGCATCAGGCCGGCATACAGCACGCCGGAGTAGGGAATGCCGCGTTTTTTCATTATGTTCAGCACGGGGCGCAACGTCAGATCGGCAATTTCCCCCATCCGGCTCTCCGGCAGAACCGGGGCGGGGCTGTAAGCGCCCATCCCGCCGGTATTGGGTCCCCTGTCCCCGTCCCAGGCTCTCTTGTGATCCTGGGCCGCCGGCAGGAGGACCAGCGTTTCGTCACGGCAAACGGCCAGCAGGGAAACTTCCTCGCCTGCGAGCGCGTCTTCGACGACCACCGTTTCCCCGGCCGGGCCGAACTGTTTTTCAAGCATCATGCCGCGCAGGGCGGCAACGGCGTCTTCCGGGCCGGCGGCCATAACCACGCCTTTGCCCGCCGCAAGGCCGTCGGCCTTGACCGCCAGGGGGCGCTTCCTGTCCCGCACGTACTTTTCCGCAACGGCAAAATCGTTGAAGACCGCGAAATCCGCCGTCGGCACGCCGGCTTCGCGCATGACTTCCTTGGCAAAGGCCTTGGAACCTTCCAGGCGGGCGGCACGGGCGACAGGCCCGAAGCAGAGCACGCCCGCGCGGGCACAGGCATCGACGATACCGTTCACCAGGGGCAATTCCGCGCCGGGAACGACGAAATCCACCTTGTGTTCCCGGATGAACTCCATGATTCGGTCAATGCCGCCGGGCGGCAAATCGGCGTTGCGGCCTTCCCGTGCCGTGCCGCCGTTGCCGGGTGCGACGAGTATGTCCGGTTTTTCCCGGCTTTGCCCCAGTTTCCACGCCAGGGCATGCTCCCGGCCGCCCGAACCGATTATCAGAATCCGCACGCCCGACCTCTCTTGCCGTGCGGAAAAGCCGCCGCCGTCCGCAGGGCTTTTCCCCGGAAATGTTTTATGTTAGAGCAGTTCACGAATGTTTGTTTCAATCCGCAATCCGGCGCCATCCGCCGGATGACGCCGCCCGGCGGATGGGAGCCGGGTGTATTGCCCCTCCCTGAAGGGATGGGTTAGCGGGAAGGTATGCCCGGCCTTGCCGGGCGTCAAGCGGGAATCTCCCTGAAGGGAGAGGTTTCAACCCATCGAAAACGCACCCTTTGCCTTCGCTTACACTTGGGAGAATGCATGCGCCGGTTCATACCCCAACTCAACCGCAGCCGGGAATCGGCATCCGCCCCGCCGGGAGAAGGCATGCGCCGGTTTATACCCCAACTTGACCCCGAGAGCCTGCAGCGCATTCAGGATGACGGCGTGCGCCGGACCGTACTGAACGCCTGTTCCCGTTCCCCCGCATACCGCGCCAAGTTCGCCGCCGCCGGGATAGACCCCCGCGCGGTACGCGGCCTGGAAGATTTGGACAAGCTGCCCTTTACCGGTGCCGATGACCTGCGCCTGGGCTACCCTCTGCCCCTGCTCAGCGTGCCGGAGTCGGAGGTGGTGCGCATCCATGCCTCCAGCGGGACCACCGGCAAACGTAAAATCCTCGCGTATACGCAGGAGGATGTGGATACTTTCGCCCTGCAGATGGCCCGCTGTTTCGAACTGGCCGGCCTGACGCCGCAGGACCGGGTGCAGATCGCCGTGGGCTACGGCCTATGGACCGCGGGCGTGGGCTTCCAGGCCGGCTGCGAACTGTTCGGCGCCCTGGCCGTGCCCGTGGGCGCGGGCAACCTGGAAATACAACTGCAGATGTTGACGGACATCGGCTCCACCTGCCTGTGCAGCACCGCCTCCATGGCCCTGCTCATGGGTGAGGAAGTGCAACGCCACAAACTGGCGGAAAAGGTGAAACTGCGTACGGTCATCTTCGGTTCGGAAGGCTACAGCCCTAAGATGCGCCGTTCCTTTGAGCGCGCCCTGGGCATTGAGGAGAGTTTCGACATCGGCGGCATGACCGAAATGTACGGCCCCGGCACCGCGTTGGAATGCCGCGCCCGCGAAGGGCTGCATTACTGGGCCGACCTTTTCGTCATTGAAATAGTGGACCCGGATAGTCTGCAACCCGTCCCGCCCGGACAAGCAGGCGAAATGGTGGTCACCAGCCTGCGCAAGCAAGCCAGCCCGCTGATCCGCTACCGCACCGGGGACCTCAGCCGCCTGCTTCCCGGTCCCTGCCCCTGCGGCTGCTCCATGCCGCGGCATGACCGCCTGATCGGACGCGCCGATGACATGATCATTTTCCGCGGCGTCAACGTCTACCCCGGACAGATAACCGACATCTTGCAGGATTACCCCGAACTCGGTTCCGAATACCACATCAGTCTGAGCCGTAAGGACGGTCTGGACTCCATGCTCCTGGAAATCGAGCGGGCGGAGGACGCGGGCGGCGATGCGGACGCGCTTCTGGCGGCACGCGTGACAAAAAGCCTGCATTCCAGGGTATTGATCAGCGCCGAGGTGCGGATTGTAAACCCCGGCACGCTGCCGCGTTCCTTCGGCAAATCGCGGCGGGTCACCGACTCGCGGCTGTGACGCTGTCGGCAAAACGCTGCTGTTTACCTGCAAAAGTAATCACTACAAAAGTACAGGCGCGACATCTCACCAGGAGGCGCAAGCGCATGGCAAAAGAATGGAAAGCCGAGGAACTTGTGAAAATGTCGGGTGCCTACTGGGCCGGATGCGCCCTGCAGGCCGGCGTTGCCCTGGACCTCTTTACGCTGCTCGGCAAGGAACCCAAGGGCATGCCAGCCCTGGCCCGCGCCCTGGACTGCAACGAAGAGGCCCTTGCCGTGCTCGTCACCGCCCTGCGCGCCCATGAACTGCTGGACACGCAGGGAGACCGGGTGTGCGTCCCGGAAAGCGCCCTGCGCCTGTTGTCGCGTGAATCGCCGGAATACACGGGATTCATCATCAGCCACCACGCGCAGATTATGCAGAACTGGCTGCGTCTGCCCGAAACCGTGCGCAAGGGCCGCACGGCAAAACGCTCCGAGTCGGTTTTCACGGAAGACGAAAAAGAACGCGAAGACTTTCTCATGGGCATGTTCAACGTGGCCTCCCTGCAGGCCGACGCCGTAGCCTCGGGGCTGAATTTTTCCGGACGCGCCCGCCTTATCGACATCGGCGGCGGACCCGGCACCTATGCCGTCTATTTCTGCCGGCACAATCCCGCTCTTAAGGCCGTAGTTTTCGATCTGCCCGGCAGCGCGCCGGCGGCGCGCAAATGTATCGCGCGCTTCGGTCTTGAGGACCGCATAACTTTTCACTCCGGCAATTTCATGATCGACCCGCTTCCGGAATACTTCGACGTAGCCTGGATTTCCCAGGTCATCCACGGCGAGAACGCCGAAGACGCCGCAGCCCTGATCGCCGCTGCCGCGGCCTGCCTGAACCCCGGCGGGCTTCTCTGCGTCCAGGAATTTACCCTGTATGACGACAGGAGCGGCCCCCGGCACGCGGCCCTTTTCGGTCTGAACATGCTGGTGGGGACGCCGGGAGGCAAAGCTTATACCAGCCGGGAAATACAGGATATGATGAAAGCGGCCGGGGTGGTCGACGTGCGCGACGCCGGCCTGGACCTGCCCATGGACTGCCGGGTGTTTATCGGAGAAACGGGCAGGTAAGAGGGAAAACAGAAGCGACAGCAGGTTGAACAATGTGCCGCAAATAAGGAGTCTGCCGTGGATATGCGTGAAATCAGGATCAAGGCCAAGGAAAAACTCAAGGGCATCTGTCGCGTATGCCCGAACTGTGACGGACGGGTCTGCGCCGGGGAGGTGCCCGGCATGGGCGGCACAGGCAGCGGTGCCGCCTTCATGGAAAACGTGCGCGCGTTCAGCGCCGTCAAACTGAACCTGCGCGCCCTGCACAGCTCCCCTGAGCCCGACACGGGCACGGAATTCTGGGGGCACAGCCTGTCTCTGCCGGTCATGGCCGCGCCTCTGGCCGGGGCCGCGTACAACTTGGGCGGGGCCTTGAGCGAGAAAGAACTGAATGACGGCCTGCACGCCGGCAGCCGCGCGGCCGGGACCATAGCCTGGAGCGGAGACGCTTTTATCCCCGGCATTTTTGAAGCCGGCCTTGCCGCCGTTGCCGCACAGGGCGGATGCGGCATTGTGACCGTCAAACCGCACGGGGTTGAGGAAATTATACGGCGCGTCCGCATGGCCGAAGATGCCGGGGCAATCGCCGCGGCCGTGGACGTGGACGCCGCCGCCTTCCGCCCGCCCGCGCCCGGACTGCCCGTCGGCGCGGGAAACCCGGCGGACCTGGAAAAAATAGTCCGCAGCACGAAACTGCCGGTTATCCTCAAGGGCATCATGACTCCGGACGAGGCCGTTGCAGCGGCCGCCGTCGGCATCAGCGGCATTGTGGTATCCAACCACGGCGGCCGGGCGCTGGAAGCCTGCCCGGCAACGGCCGAAGTCCTGCCCGCCGTGGCGGCGGCCGTGCGCGGCAGGATGAAAATTTTCGTGGACGGAGGTCTGCGCAGCGGGGCGGATGTACTCAAGGCCCTGGCCATGGGCGCCGACGCCGCGCTCATCGGCAGGCCGCTCGTGCCGCCCGTGGTCGGCGGCGGCGCGGAAGGCGTGGCCCTGTACTTCAAAAAACTGGCCTCGGAACTGACCGCGGCCATGACCCTGACGGGAACGGGAACGGCACGCGCCGCCGGCCCGCACATCCTGTACCGGCCTGCCTGACGGAACGCGGATTTTCCGGCGTTCCGCACGCCTTGAAACATGCCGCGCTTCGGTGTATAAGGATGGGGTTGTCTAAATGCTGTTTTCCCGGCATCGCCGGGGGCAATCCGGAATCTGCCTGAAGGGAGAGCTTTCAAACCATAAAGGAAATTTTCATGAATACGGTACCCCTGTGTTCCCGATTCACCGGAAGAATCCAGGCCGGGATAGCCTGCCTCCTTGTCCTGCTTTTTTCTGTTGCCTCCTGCGTGCCGAAAGACGCGGCGCAACAGGAGGCCGGCTCCACCGACCCGAACCGTAAACATCTGGCTTACGGAATCAGCCTCAACCTGCCGTCGTCGTGGACCGTGGCCGGCGAACTTGCCCCCGATGCCGCCTCCAAAGCGGCCCTTGATCAGCGGCGCAGGGGCGGGGAACGCATCATGCTTTTCGGCGCAACGGCCCCCCCGTCGACCCGAGGCATTGAATCCGTGGCCGCCTTGTTTCTGCTCAACGAACAGCGCAACTTCATGCCCCGCGATTTTGCGGAAAAACTGCAGCCTGCGGAATTCGACAGAATCAGCGCGGAACTTTTCGAGCAGGAAAAAGCGGCCGTAAAAAAGAGCAAAAGCAAGCTCACCCTGATGGAACTCAAACTGTCCCCCGAAAGGGTGGACGGCAGATTCGCCCTGTTGCATCGGGTGCTGATAGCCGATTCCAAAGGCGTGCCTTTGCGCTCCCTGCGCTGGGACATCTACCTGCCGGACGGGGCCGGGATGGCCGTGCGCGCCGAATGCGATCCGGACAACGCCGCAGCCGAGCAGGATATACGCAAAATCGTAAACTCGCTGAAAATTCAGTAAATACAGGCCGGACGGATCACACGGTCCGCGCCGGCCCGCGGACCGCCCCGGAACTCTCCCTACGGCAGGCGTTTCGCCTTCGGACCGGAACATTATGGAACCTGCCGGCCTCGCCTGCTTCAAGCTCCTGCTGATTTTCGCCGTTATCGTCCTGTTGCTGCGCCGGGGCGTGCAACTCGGGCGCGCCCTGCTCGCGGCAAGTCTGTGTACGGCCCTTGTTTCCGGTCTGGGGCCGGGGCAGTGGCCCGGCATGATCCTGCGCACGGCTGCCGATACGGACTTCCTCTTCCTGTGTTTCATGATATGGATGATGATCACGCTTTCGGGCGTTCAGGAAGCGGGCGGGCAGAGCGCGCGGCTCGTGGACGGCCTGGAGGACTACCTGCATAACCCGCGGATACGCCTGCTCATCTTTCCAGCGCTGGTCGGGCTGCTGCCCATGCCGGGCGGGGCCTTGTTTTCCTGCCCGATGATCAGGGCGGTCGCCGGGCACATGTCCGTCGGCGAAAGCCGTCAGGCGCTGATCAATTACTGGTTCAGGCATATATGGGAAACGGCATGGCCGCTGTACCCGGGCTACATTCTGGCGAGTTCGCTGCTCGGGCTGTCTCTGGACGTCATCTGCCGCTACACCTTTCCGATGGTCTTTCTGGCCGTCGGGGTAGGCCGGCATTTTTTCCTGCGCGATATCCCCGTCAAAGGTATTAACGGTGAGTACGGCCGTTCACCTGTGCATGCGGAGGCTGCTCCTGTGCACGAGGACGCCGCCGCCTGCGGATTGGGAACACAACCTGCTTATGCCGCCGCCCCTGTACACGGAGGCGCCGCTGTCCAAGGGCATTCGTGCCGCCCCGCGGACGGTGCCGCTTCAGTGCGCTGGGGCGCCGCCTCTGCGCCGAATAAGCGCCTTCTCTCCCTGCTGGGCAATTTCCTGCCCATATTCGTAGTCCTCGTCGGCGCGGCGCTTTTCACGCCGCTTCTGGACCTTTTGTTTCCGGAAGCACCGAAGCAGACGGCCTTCTGTCTTGCCCTGTGCGCGGCCGTGGGCGCGGCTGTTGTCCAAAACCGCGGGAAATTGCGCGGCAGGGCGGCGCGTCTGGTCTTTTCCGCGAATGCCGGACGCATCCTCATCCTGTTGTTCGCCGTTTTTCTGTTCAAAGACCTGCTTGCCGCGAGCGGGATCGTGCGGGATCTCGGCAGGTCTGTTTCCGGTCTGCCCATGGTTGCCGCGGCCTGTGTCGTCCTGCCCTTTGTCGCCGGACTGTTGACCGGCGTTATGGTGGGCTTTGTCGGGCTTTCCTTTCCCGTGCTGCTTGACCTTATCCGGCATGCCGGGTTGCAGGAATATACCCTTCCGCTTGTCGTGCTGAGTCTCGCGGCCGGGAATTGCGGTCAAATGCTTTCCCCGCTGCATGTCTGCCTGGTAGTGACCTGCGAATTTTTCAACACGAAACTCCCGCGCATCTGGCGTTCGCTGGTCCGTCCGACGGCGGCGCTGTTTACCGGCGGGGCGCTTCTGGCGGCAGTGACGGCGGCCGTCGGGGCGAGCTTCTAACACCGGGGGCGGCGGAACGCTATATGGCGCATTCGGATAAACTTCCTCAGGCGGTGCGGGTTCCACCGGCACGGGCGCAAGGTTCCCGGCGCTTCGGGCCGCTCCGCATACTCGGACGGGCGGCGGCAGCTTTGTTGCTGCTCCTGCTCTGCCTCGCTGCCGGTATGTATATTCTCTGCCTGATCAACCCGGGGCTGGTTGCGTCCGAGGCGCAGAAAGTGTTGAGCGCGGCTTCCGGGCTGCCGTTCCGCATTCACGGCGGGGTACGCCCAGTGCTGCTGCCCGCGCCCGGCCTGGAAGCGACGGATGTACTCATAGCCGCGCCGGACAACGGCCGGGACGCGCAGGCCGGTGAGGATAAACCCCTGGCCCGCGCGCGGACCCTCGGCGTGTACCTGGACCCCGCAAGCCTGTTGCGCGGCAAACTCGGCATCGGGCGAGTCGAATTCTACAAGCCGGTAATCAACCTTTCCTTCGACGGCACAAGCGGGCGCCTGCGGTTGCCTCGCCCCGCGGGACATGCGGAAAACACCGAAAACGGGAACGCTGCCCGGAGCGACGCGCGGGACGACGATGCAGGAGAAGGAAGCGCGGTCCTTGTCGATACCGGGGGATACAATGCGGGTCGGGACGGAGATACGGAAGCAAACGCCTCGCCGGACGCCGAAGCCGGTAAAAACGCAGGCAGAGAAGCGCGCCTGAAAATGTTGCGGCACGTTGCCGAACTGCTCTGCGCCCCGCCCGGCGAAGGCATGCCGCCCGTTGTCGTCAGGGAAGGCAGATTTTTCATGTATACCGGAAACGGCGAGCTTCTGCTCAGCCTGCGCGAAGTCGACGGCAGTTTCGCACCCGCGGCGGGAGGCAAAAATTTTCAAGTTTCCGCGGCCTTTGCCCTGCCTGATGCCGGTCTTTCCATGCGTTTCTCCCTGGCTGCCGGCATAGGGCGTCCCGCCTCACCGGCACAGGGGCGCATCGGAGGCGTGCTGGAGATGCAACCGCCCGGCAGCCGCGCCATAACGGCTGAATTTTCCTCCGGCTTTGCCCTGAACGCGGACGCTTCCGTTCTGCACCTGCCCGGATTTTCCCTGAACAGCGAAGGCGATGCCCTGCGGGCGGAACTGCGTGTTGATCTCGCCGCGCCGGAGTGCACGGGGAAAGTCATGCTGGACAGGCTCAGCCTTACCCGCTGGTTCGGCTTCGGGCGCGTTCTGCCTCCGGGTCTGCGTGAGGCCTTGCATGCCATGCGCGGGGAATTCGACCTGCTTTTCGACAGCGACAAGGTTGAGGCCCACAACCTGCGCGCCGAGTCCGGGGACTTGCGTTTGCAGGGGTATGTGGGCACCCCGGACTTCAGCGCTCCTGCCGTTGTGGTGCATGCCGCGCTTCAGGGCAAGCTGGATGCGGACCGCCTGTTCCCCTTTCTCGGAGTCGCCGGGCGGCCTTTGCCGGTTCCGCAGCCTCCGGTCTTTGATCACCCGCCTCTGGCCCCGTACCCCGACGACCCGGCGGCGCCGCCCCCACAGGCGGATGAAGGAATAAACGTCGGCTACGACATCAACCTCCACGCGGACGAAATCCTGCTGCACGGCGTTGAAGGCGGGCCTCTGGACGTGCGTGTACACCCGGCCCCGGACGGCTCGGACAGAACGCGCGTGGACATCAAGGCGGAAAATCTGCTGCGCGGCCGGGCCGAGGGATATATCGACGTAGACGCCGCGGGCCTGCGCATGCGCTATGCCGTCGCCGGGACGGAACTGGGCATGCTGCCGGAAAATGAAGCCGGAAGTATACGCATAGCCGGTACCGCGACCGGAACCTGCGAAATCGACATGCCCATGAAGCAGGACGGGAGCATTGTCGACGACTGGCCGCTGCGCGCGGATGTCCAGGTGAAAAATATGCGGATAAGCGGCAGGTTCAGGGGCAAAGACTGGTTCCTGAACTTCGGGAGCGCAGCCGGCAAGGGTGCCGGTTCCATATACGCCGTGCCGGAACAAGGCGTCGTCATCGGCGGCGACTGGAATCTGGACGCCCATACGCTGCGTGCCTCCTGGCATCCCGGAGGAGACGACGCCCTCAAAGGGACCTTCGCCGGAACCCTCACCTGGCCGCCCATACCCGCGCGCAATGCCGCAGGCGATGCGAAGAAGGAGCAACGCTATTCGGTTGAACGGACGGAAGGCAAATGCACCCTGAGCGGAGTCATGACCCTGCCGTTCGCATCCCGGTTCGTCCCCCTGAAAGGCACAGTGACGGCGGACTTTGTCTGGAACGTCCACGCCGAAAAATTACAAGTCAGGAAAGCCGCCTTCGAAGGCATGGACAGTTACGCGGAAACAACAGCCTCCCTTGATTTCTCCGGGCCGGAAACCACCGTGCAGGCCGCGCCTTCGTTCAAGCTCAGCCTGCGCGAATTGCTCGCGGCCTGGAAAATAACCGTGCCCGAGGCCGTACAGGCGCCGAAAGTCCTGTCCGGACGGACGGAGCTGGTTATCGGCGACAACAGCGTGCGCCTGGAAAAAATCAAGGCCGAGATTGATTCCTCTCCTTTGAGCGGCGAATTTGCCGTGCGTTACGCGCCGTTTGCCGCCTCCTCCGGCAGGCACGCCGGCGGACCGGCGGCAGACGACCCCGGTCTGCGGGAACTGTGGACGGTGCGGCTGCAATCGGACCAACTGGATCTGGACAGCTTTTTTCCGGACGGACACACAAGCGGGACGCCGCCGGGACATCGCGCCGGACATGGCGCCGCTGTGTCCAGGCGGCCCGAAAACGCGGGGACGACCGCCGGCAGGGAACGCGCCGGAGAAAACAAAGGCCCGGATCTTTCCTTTGTCAAAGGACTGGCCGCGGATGTGCGCATCCATGCCAAACGCCTCAGGAAGAGCAGGATGACGGCCGAAGACGCGGTTTTCACTGCCGTACTGAGCAAGAACGCGTTTTCCATGCGTTTCACGACGGATAAACTGTACGGCGGCGTCTGCGACCTGGATTTGCAGGGAATCGTGCATCCGGATTCATCGGTCAGGCTGCAACGGGGAGGATTGCGCCTGCGCGGTGTCGCCCTGGAAGGAGTGCTGGGGGATTACACCGGCGAACAATCCTGCGCCGGCACGACAGACCTGGACGCCGAACTGCACGGGGTCTTCGCGCGCGGCTCGGATTACACGGCCGGGCTTTCCGGCTCCTGGAAACTGGATATCAAGGACGGCATGTACCCGGCCTTTTTCTCCGGTCCCGACTCGCGGCTGCGCAACACCTTTTCCCGTGCCTCGGCCTCGGGGCCGCTGGATCGCGGGGTCATCCGCTCGGACAACTTCACGCTCGGCGGCCCCATGGTGGATATGTCGGGCGGCGGCTGGTACGACCTGAACACCAGGGATCTGGATATCAAGATCAGCGTGACTTTTGCCAAAGTGCCGACGCTGCCCGTGCAGTTTTACGGAAATGCCGATTCCCCGCGCATGAACATCCGCGGTGTCGACATGGTGCTGGAAACGATGCAGGCCGCCGGGTCCGGGCTGTTCGGCCTGATCAGAGGCGTGCTTGAGCTTCCCGCCAAGGCGGTCACGGGCATAGGGTCACTTTTTGAAGGATCGGGCACCCCGGCGCGGCAGGCGCCCCGAAGGCAGAAGCCGGAAGCCGGCAGGGCCGCACCGCCCGTCCGGGGAAGCACCCTGCCCATACGCCGCTGAACCGACACGTCGAATGCAGATCGGGCGGGCGCCCCGAATCGACGGCCGGAATCTTTGTCCGGCGTGCGCCGGCGAAGTTCGGAGATAACAGGGCGTCCCCTCCGCAGTCCGGAGCGCCCCGGCGGGATTGGCGGCGCTCCCCGCTGAAAAGGGCGGGAAATCCCGCCCTTTTCTACAGTATCCTTGCGGACCCGCGCCCGTCAGGCGGCAGCCCCGGTTGTACTCAGTTCAAGCGGTACGTTGTTGCGGAACCACGCCGCCTTGGACAGAAAAACACCCAAAGCCACAGCGGCCGCGGCACAACCGATGCCTACGGAAACGGTGTAGTCGAGACGCAACCCTTCCGGGGCTACGCAGATGTAAGTGATAACCGTAGCCGTCATGAAGGTGGCAGGCAGGGAGATGAGCCAGTGCATCCCTCCCCTGCGCACAACATAGGCCGCAGCCGACCAGAGTACCACAGTAGCCAGCGACTGGTTGGACCAGCCGAAATAACGCCATATAATGTTGAAGTCCACCTGGGAAAGCACAATGCCCACAACGAAGAGAGGCACGGCAATCATCAGGCGGTTCAGGGGTTTACCCTGAGGTATGCCGCTGAAGTCGGCGATGACCAGGCGCGCCGCCCGGAAGGCGGTGTCGCCGGAGGTCACGGGCAGGGCAACAACGCCCAGAATGGCCAGTACGCCGCCCACCGGACCCATAAGATGCTTGCACACATAATCCACGACCACGGCAGGTCCGCCCGCCTTCATCAGGTCCGGAGCGCTGTCGTACAAAGTCATGCCGGCCGTAGCCCAGATCAGGGCTATGGCGCCTTCGGCAATCATCGCGCCGTAAAAGATGGGGCGTCCGCATTTTTCATCAGGCACACAGCGGGACATCAGCGGCGACTGCGTGGCGTGAAAGCCGCTCAACGCGCCGCAGGCTATGGTGATGAACATCATGGGCCACATGGGCAACCCGCGCGGATGCTGGTTGCCGAACAGGCTTGCGCCTTCTATGGTCGGCCACTTATAAAACTGGTACCCCTCTACGATCATGGAACCGCCCACCCCGAAAGCCATGATCAGCAGGACTATGGCAAACAGCGGATACAGGCGCGCGATGATCACGTCTATGGGCAGGATGGTCGCCAGAAAGTAGTAGGCGAAGATGACTATGACCCAGAACGGCAGATTCATCCAGTCCGGGGTGAGTTTGGCCAGAAGACCGGCCGGAGCCGTGACGAAGACCACGCCTACCAGGACCAGCAACACAATGGAAAAGCCGCGCATGAACTGCTTGAAGCCGTTGCCCAGCGTATACCCCACGACATCCGGCAGTGAAGTGCCCCTGTAGCGGATGCTCATCATGCCGGAAAAATAGTCGTGTACGCCGCCGGCAACAATGGACCCGATGACGATCCAGAGCAGGGCGCTGGGTCCGTACAGAGCGCCCAGGATCGGGCCGAATACCGGTCCCACCCCTGCGATGTTCAGGAGTTGGATCATAAAAATTTTCCAGCGCGGCAGGACAATGTAGTCAACGCCGTCGGCCATGGTGTGGGCCGGCGTCGGTCTGTCGTAGTTCGCGCCGAACAGCCCTTCAATGACCCGGCTGTATACAAAAAAACCAAAAAGCAAGGCCCCGAGGGCCAGCAGAAAATAAACAAAGCTCGGCATAGTTATCCTCCTCATCTGTCGGTAAAAAGGTGAATAAGGTTTTGCCTCACAACATGAACCGGTTCCCTTGATACAGAGTGCCGCATCCGCACAGCGTCCCGACTGCGGCGCATCCTTACGCCGGTTATACGCTTATTTGTAATTTAGTCAATCATACGCGGAAGCATCGGCATGTTCCACTCCCGCCGTCGGGTAAGCATGTGAATAACATAACCATTTGAAATATCAATGTTAATCTTTCAACCTCAAGTGAGCGAAGGACAACAACGCCGGCACATTGTCGATTTTTATCCGCTTGATCCGGCAGTGAGCTTCAGCATCGTCACAAAAAAGACATCATGACATTCCGATGTTCATCCGCCTGCTCCGGCCTGCTGCCGTCGGGCTGCGAAATGTTGCGCAGTCAGCAACAGGACGAGAACGCCCAGACCGATCAGGTCGGTAACCAGACCGCTGTCTATGAGACAGAACGCTCCGACAAAAGCCGCCGTGCGCAGCAGGGGGTGGACAAAAGTGAACAGGTAGCCCTCTACGGCCGTGCCGATCAGAAACACGCCCAGGCAGGCGCCCGCGGTGACGCGCAGTCCTTCCGCCAACGTCGTGTCGATCAGCAGCAACTGCGGGGAATAAATAAACATATAGGGCACGATGAAACCGGCGAGGGCCAGCTTGACCGCGGCGAAACCCGTCTTCACCGGGTCGCCGCCGGAGACGCCCGCGGCGGCAAAGGCCGCCAGGGCCACGGGAGGAGTCAGGTTGGCGAACATAGCGAAATAAAAGGAAAACATGTGCGCCGACAGCGCCGGTATGCCCAGTTTGGCCAGAGCCGGGGCGGCTATGGTGGCGGTGATGATGTAGGCGGGGATGGACGGAACGCCCATGCCCAGGATCATGCAGGTCACCATGGTGAAAAACAGGGTGAACAGCAGGCTGTGGCTGCCCATGGTGATGATGGCGTTGGCCATGGTCAGGCCGAAGCCGGTCTTGGAGGCCACGCCGATGATGATGCCCACGCAGGCGCAGGCCAGAGCCACGGATACCGTCTGGCGCGCGCCGTCGGCAAAGGCGTCGAGGATGTCCCGCAGACCCATGCGCGTATTCTTTCTGAACATGGCGACGACTATGGTGGAGACAATGGTGATGACGGCCGCATAGATGACCGTAACCCCGGAAAAAAGCAGCAGATAGAGCAGTACGCCTATGGGGATGAGCAAATGGCCGCGCTCCTTGAGTACGGCCTTTGCCTTGGGCAGGCGTTCCCTGGGCAGACCGACCAGACCCGTCCGTCCGGCGCGGAGGTGTACCTGGATGATTATGCCCAGGTAATAGAGCAGGGCCGGAACAGCGGCATGAATGATGATCGTCGAATAGGACATGCCCAGGATTTCGGCCATGATAAAGGCCGCCGCCCCCATGACCGGGGGCAGTAGTTGTCCGCCGACCGAAGCCGATGCCTCCACCGCGCCTGCGAATTCCTTGGCGTAGCCCATTTTCTTCATCAGTGGAATGGTAAAGGCCCCGGTGGTTACCACATTGGCCACGGCGGAGCCGTTTATGGAGCCGAGCAGACCGGAGGCCAGCACCGCCACCTTGGCTGGCCCCCCCCTGCTGTGTCCGGCCAGGGCCATAGCCATATCGTTGAAAAAGAGGCCCATTCCGGATTTACTCATGATCGCGCCGAACAGGATGAACAGAAAAATGTAGCTGGCGGCCACGCTGACGGAGGTTCCGTAAATGCCTTCGGTGTTGGCGAAAAAATGGTTGGAAAGCTGCATCCAGGTGTAGCCGCGGTGCCCGAAAAGACCGGGCAGGCCGCGCCCGAAAAGCCCGTAGGCGATAAAGACCAGACTGAGAACGGGCAGGGCCATGCCTGCCGAGCGCCGCGTGGCTTCCAGCACCAGCAGCACCAGCAGCGTGGCGACGATCAGATCGGGCACGTTGGGGTTGCCGGCGCGCTCCACCACGCCGAGGTAGTTGACGGCGATATAGAGCGGCACGGCCGCCGAGGCGGCGACCAGCAGCCAGTCGAGCATAGAGGGTTTGCTGTAGTCGCTCTTGCCGCTGAACGGGTACATGAGGAAGCCGAGAACCAGCATCATGCCGACATGCAGGGAGCGGTGTTCCAGAACCACCGGGGTGCCGATGAACGCGGTGACGAAATGGTACAGGCTCACCGCGATACAGAGACAGGTGAAAACTTTGGTGAGCAGGGGACTTCGCGGCTTGCGGACGTGTGTTTCCCTGTCCAGCTCTTCCAGAAGACGGATCTGCTTATCGCTGAGTTGCCCGTGCATGGCGCTTTCAATAGCCGCATCGGAAACTTCCTCTTCGGCAGTATCCCGCGTCGTGTCAAGGCCGTCTTTCGCGACTTTCACCATCCTCTTCTCCTTTCACAATCACCGGACGCATCCGGGTGTCGGCAATGTTCCGCATCGTGTCGGGGCTGTTCTTCACGATGTTGTCAGTCTTTCTCAATCATCGGGTGCATCCGGATGGGCCGGGGCGTCCGTATGGGCGGCAATATATCCGCCTCTCTTTTCTCAATCGCCGGACGCATCCGAGTGTAGGCAATATCCCGCTTCGGATCAGGGTTGTCCTTCGCGCTGTTGTCCGTCCTTTTCAATCACCAGGCGCATCCGGGTGTGCCGGGGCAGGTCCGCGCCGCGGGCGACAAGCCTGTCGTCGATCCTGATATCGCGCGTTGCAGTGTGCGAATTGAGCCAGTCCAGTTCGTCGAAGGGCTTGTCGATTTCCTCCATGTGGATCAGGCCGTCCCGCACATAGCAGACGCGCCCCGCGTTCTCGGGAATACCTGCCCCGAAGGCGGGAAAGGTAACGGCATCAAGCACGAGGCGGCCCTGCTCGTCCACATGGTAGTACTCGTTCCAGGGAATCTGTTCCTGGGAGTGTATCCAGCCGAAAAAAAGACGGCTGTTCACCTCGGCCGGAGCCTCGGCATACAGTTTGCCGCTTTGCCGCTCATAAATGCGCAGCATGAACCCGCCTGCCGCACACGGTGCGGGCAGAACGAACGCAAGGCAGAATGCGGCCGGGAGCGCGAACCGGACAATCCGCCGCAACGCACGGCAACGCATCGGCAGGAGGGCGGACCGGACAACCTGACGCAACACGCGGCAGAGCGCGTCCGAGGAGGTGAGCCGAGTAATTCGGTACGGCGCGCAGCAGAGCGCAGGCCTGCCTGCGGACCGGACGATCCGGCGCAACGCGCGGCAGGCCGCGATCACGGGCACAACGCAGGCGGCCGGGAGCGACGCAGGGCGAATGCCCTGCTCCGCCCGGAGTCGACCCGCCTTTCCGAAAAAGGCCGTTCGGCCTTTTGCCGGCATGGCCTACTTGATCAGACCTTTGTCGGTATAATATTTCACCGCGCCGCTATGCAGGGGCACTGAGGTTCCGGTTATGCCGCGCAGGGCCGTTTCCGGCCTGATGTTGGCCCTTGCCGTGGAATGCGCGGCATGGATCGCTTCCAGTCCCTTGGGGGAATAAATGTTGTCCAGCAGGTCATAGACCACGTCATCGGACAGCTTGATGTCCACGAGCATGATGTTCATGACCGCGGCCGTTGAGGTATCCTTTTCGGCTCCGTAAACGTCGGCCGGTATGGTGGCCTTGATGTAGAAGGGATACTTGGCAATCAGCCTGTCCAGGGCCTCGCCTTCCACGGGCACAAAGGCTATTTTTTTGGTCGTGCCCAGTTCCCGTATGGTGGCGTTGCCGAGGCCGGAGGTAACGAAGGCCGCGTCGCAGAGGCCGTTTTTCATCTGGTCGATGGCTTCGCCGTAGCTGAGGTAGTCCACGCGGCAGTCCTTGTAGCTCATGCCGTGGGCCTCAAACATCATGCGGGCGTTGATTTCTACGCCCGAGTTCGGCGCGCCCACCCCGACCCGTTTGCCCTTGAGGTCGGCAAAGGTCTTGATGCCCGAATCGGCGGTGGTCACGATCTGACAGAAATTGGGCCAAAGTCCCATCATGGCGCGCAGCTTGACGGCAGGTTCTTTGCCCGCATAGGCGCCGAAGGCTTCGACCGCCTGGATGACCGAGTCGGCCATGGCAACGGCCATTTCACCCTGGCCCGTCAGCAGGGCGTTGATGTTTTCCGCCGTCGCGCCTGTGGCCGTCGCGGACGTCCGGTAACCTATGCTGCCCAGGAAGGTGGAAAAGGCTCCGCCTATGGGGAAGTATATGCCGCTGGTCGGGCCGGTGAGAACGGTGATGAAATGGTCTCCTCGCTTGACGGCGGGCCGGGCCGCATCAGCCGGGGTGACTGCCGCAAGGCACAGGAGCGCGGCCGCGAGGCACAGGAGGCGCTTTGTTTTCATCAGAAACTCCTTTATGGTTTGAAACCTCTCCCTTCAGGGAGATTCCCGCTTGACGCCCGGCAAAGCCAGGCACACCTTTCCGGTACCTCATCCCTTCGGAGAGGATGGCAATCCACCGGCTTACATCCGCCGGAGTGTGTCGTCCGGCGGACGAAGCCGAAAGTAGGGTGCTTTTTCGCTCCATAACAATAATTATGAGCAGAGTCCATACCCGCGCGGGCATCACGTATGGTGAATACGGCCTGACGCCGGGAGTCAAGCAGCGTCAACACCCGTGCGGGCATCGCCGTCTGTGCGCCGTCGGCATCTCCGTCTGCCCGCCTGCGTACGGACGACATCCCTGCCTGCCCGCCTGCGTGCGGACGCCGGCCTTGCCCTGAAGGGAATAGATCTGTTGCCGCCCTACTCCGGCTTTTTCACTGCCCCATGACCGCCTTTGCCGCCCTACTCCGGCTTTTTCACTGCCCAACGGCCGCCTTTGGCAGCTCCGACCCTCTCGGCCAACCCGCGTTTCTTCAAAGCGGCTGTGTCTTTCTGCACACCGCGGGATGACATTCCCATTTTGAAGGTGTTAACTTACGAATGATTTTACCCCCTGAATCGGTTGTGGGGCAAGGGTTTTAAGAAACTGAAACATTCTTTGGGCAATACCCTCCGGCATTAAAATCGGCCGTTTTGTGCCTTCAACCGGCATTGCTGCACTGCCGCGCGGTCCGACTCTACCCTTGATTCAACCCTTGACAGGGGCGGCGGCGAGGCATAGTTGTTGTGCGTTGAGGCTCGTTTCCCGCAAGGCAATTTGCACAATACAGGCAGTATATCCAAGGGGCTGTTGTCGTGCGCCCGTTTATCAGCACCGGTTTTTGTCTGTCCTGGCTCATTGTTCCGGCCTTGGCGCAGGCGGTCGCGTCCGGCGTCCTGCCCGACGAAGAAAACCCGCACGCCCGGCCCGCCGTCGTTCAGGATGCCGGGAGCGGACCGGGAAACGACAAAAGCGCCGCCGATGTCGGTAACGGACATACAAACGGCAAAGAACACACCGCTGCCGACGACGGATGGGTCCGCATGGAACAGGGGTCGCGCCCGGCTTACGTCGGCATACACGGCGGCACGGCGCCCCTCAGCCTGCTGCGTTCCCCGGAGGGGGATATCTTTGCCCTCACCGGCAACACCGGCAACGATTTTTCACGCATCCTGCGCAACGACATCGCCCGCAACGCGACAAAACTCAGCGCCGATGCCGCGGCCGCGACCTTCAGCCCCCTTCAGGATGAAAACCTCCGGCCTTTTGGATTGAGCAACCCGCCGGGCCTCATCGATCAGGCAGGCACCCCTCTTGCCCTGGAAAGCTATCCAGCCGAACCCGACCCCCTGCCGGCCATAAAACCCCTGCGCCTTAGAAGTTACCTGCGCGCGCTGTCCTACCGGGGCGGCCTGTAGCGGAGCGCCGGTGCAGTGTTGCGTGCGTTGTGACCTTCAAATTCCCTACTCTTCAGACTTTTGCGCAGGTAAACCGCCCTGTCTGGTTCTCCGGTGCCGCTTCGTGCGAACAAAAAAACCGCCGCGAACCGGGTCTGTCAAGGGCGCACAGCGGTAAAGCGGACCGCTTGCAGAGTATCGTCACACATATGTAACGCATATGTCACGAGTAATGTGCTTCCATGTTTTTGTTTCCGGCGCAGGCCGGACGTGGATTGCGTGTCCGAAACCTTATCCAGGAGAGAAAAACAATGGTGCTGAGAGTTCTTGCCGTCGCGCTTGTCTCCCTAATACTGTCGGCAGGCGCCGCGCCCGCCGCCGAAACTGCCGTCTGCTACAACTGCCCGCCCGAATGGGCCGGCTGGGGCAACCAACTCGCTCTGATCAAGGAAGAAACAGGCATCATCGTGCCGCTGGACAACAAAAATTCCGGGCAGTCCGTGTCCCAGTTGATCGCCGAGAAAAACAACCCCGTGGCCGATGTCTGTTACCTGGGGATTTCTTTCGCCATCAACGCCCGCAAGGCGGGCGTGCTCGACCCCTACAAGGGGCCCGGCTGGCAGTCCGTTCCCCTGGGTCTGAAGGACCCTGACGGGTATTGGGTTTCCATCCATTCCGGCACAATGGGCTTTATGGTCAATACGGACGCGCTGGAAGGCCGTCCGGTGCCCAAGTCATGGAAGGATCTGCTGGATCCCCGGTACAAGGGTATGGTGGGTTTTCTCGACCCTGCGTCGGCCTTTGTCGGATATGTGGGCGCGGTGGCCGTGAATGAGGCCTTGGGCGGCAGCTTGGACAATTTCGACCCCGGCATAGCCTACTTCAAGGAAATACAGAACAACGCCCCAATCGTGCCCAAGCAGACTTCATACGCCCGCGTGCTTTCCGGTGAAATCCCCATCCTGCTTGATTACGACTTCAACGCTTATCGGGCCAAGCACCGGGACAAGGCCAACGTGGAGTTTGTAATCCCGTCGGAAGGCACGATCATGGTGCCCTATGTAATGACTTTCGTGAAAGGAGCGCCCCATGCCGAGGCCGGCAGGAAGGTCATCGACTTCGTGCTCGGCGTGAAGGGGCAGCGACTCTGGGCGCAAAATTTCCTGCGCCCGGTGATGCCCGAAGCCATGACCCCTGAGATTGCCGCACTGTTCTTGCCCGCCTCCGAGTACAAGCGGGCCGGTTCCGTCGACTACGCCAAGATGGCCGGCGTACAGCAGGCCTTCGGCGAGCGCTATCTCAACGAAGTCCTGAAGTAATTCCAATTCGCGTAAAACCGCCGGTATTTTTGCCGCGAATCGGAACAGCGCGACAGGATGTCACACCGAATACGAAGTATTTTTGAAAGACAGCGGCGGAAACGCGCTCCCGCCGCTGTCGAAGCGGCCGGAGGCATCTTCCCTTTGTGGAGCCGCCATGCGTAAAAAGGTTCTGCTTACCTGTTTCCTGGTGCCCTCGCTCACCGTGTTTGTCGCGTTTTTTCTCCTGCCGGTGGCCCTGCTGGTGCCCCAGTCTCTGGATACGCCGATCGGCTGGGGCCTTTATGCCCAGGTGATAACCAACCCACGCTATCTGGCAAGCCTGATGGATACGGTGCTCCTCTCCCTGGTGGTAACGGCCGCGGCCCTGATCATGGGCGGCACGGCCGCGCTGTTTCTGGAGCGCAACCGCTTTCCCGGCCGCAGCGCCTTGATCGGCATGCTCACGCTGCCCCTGTCCTTCCCCGGGGTGGTGGTGGGCTTCATGGTCATTATGCTGGCCGGGCGGCAGGGGCTCATCGGTCAGGCCACCAACGCCGTTTTCGGCTCCAAGCTGGTGTTTGCTTATTCCGTGGCGGGACTGTTTCTGGGCTATCTCTATTTTTCCATCCCCCGCGTGGTGACCACGGTCATGGCCGCGTCCGGCAAACTGGACACGGCCCTGGAAGAGGCCGCCCGGACCTTGGGCGCGTCTCCTCTGCGCACGCTCATCGACGTGGTTATTCCGGCCATGACGCCCGCGCTCGTCTCCACGGGCGCCATCTGCTTCGCCACCTCCATCGGGGCATTCGGCACGGCCTTCACGCTGGCTACCGAGATCAACGTACTGCCCATCGTCATTTATACCGAATTCACCCTCTCGGCCAATATCGCCACGGCGGCCATGCTCTCTGTGGTGCTGGGGCTGGTAACCTGGCTGACGCTGTTTCTCGCGCACCTCTTGTCAGGCGCCGAAACGACGGGAGGCGGCGCATGAGAAAGGGAGCGTTTTTCTGGGGCCAGATGGGGCTGACGCTGCTCTGCTGCGCCTTCCTTGTGGTGCCGGTTGCCCAGACCGTACTCACGGCCTTGACGGTCAACGCGTTCAAGGGTGTGAGTTCCGGATTTACCCTGGAGTGGCTGTACAAAGTACTTACAACCTACGGCGATACGATCCGGCGCAGCTTCTACCTGGCCGTGACGACGCTGGCAGTCTGCGCCGTCATCGGGGTTCCGGCTGCCTATACCTTGGTCAAGGCGGGCAAGGCCCGCTGGGCCGCCTTTATCGAAGAATCGCTGGTACTGCCTTTATCCGTGCCGGGCATGGCCGTCGGACTCGGCATTCTGCTGACCTGGGGCGGAGTAACCTGGTTCCGCCACAGTTGGCTTTTTCTCCTGGCCGGACACACCATCTTCTGTCTGCCCTTCATGGTGCGCGCGGTGACGGCCGTGCTCCGGGTGGTGCCGCTGCCTGAATACGAAGAGGCCGCTTCCATCCTCGGCGCGGGACCGCTGAAGCAGTTCCGTCAGATAGTGGTGCCCGTCGCAGGCCCCGGCATACTCTCCGGAGCTTTGCAGGTCCTGACCCTGTCCATCGGCGAATTCAACATTTCCTGGATGCTGCAGACGCCCTTCACCCGCACGCTCCCCGTAGGGCTGGCCGACAGCTACGCCTCCATGCGCATTGAGATCGGCTCCGCCTATACGCTGGTTTTTCTGGTGCTCATCGTGCCGGTGCTGGCCCTGATGCAGAAAATTCCCGCGTTCATGTCCCGCATGACCGCCGACAATGTAAAAACATCGGACACTCCCATGACTCAGACGCCGGTCGTGATGAAGGCCCGCGGCCCCTTGACGGAACCCGTTTCCATCAGCCTTGACAGATGCTCCAAGACCTTCGGCCGCGCCACGGTGCTGAAGCCCTTTTCCCTGCATATGCCTAAAGGGAAAAAAGTAGTCCTGCTCGGTCCCTCGGGCTGCGGCAAGACCACAACCCTGCGCCTTATCGCGGGGCTGGAATCGCCGGATGCGGACGGCAGGGTCTTCCTCGGCGACAGGGACGTCACCCGTGTGCCCGTTGAAAAGCGGCATATCGGCATGATGTTCCAGCACTATGCGCTGTTTCCACATATGAACGTGGCCGAGAATGTGGCCTACGGGCTGCGCATCCGCAAGATTTCCAGGGAGGAGACCGCTAAAACCGTGGGCGATCTGCTGGACATGGTCCACCTGCCGCACTTGGCGCGACGCCGCATCAGCGAATTGTCCGGCGGACAGCGCCAGCGCGTGGCTCTGGCCAGGGCGCTGGCCGTCAAGCCGTGCGTGTTGTTGCTGGACGAGCCGCTGGCCGCCCTGGACGCGCTGCTCCGGGTCAGCGTTAGGGAAGAACTGGACCAGTTGCTGACCACCCTGGGCATCACCACCGTCATCGTGACCCATGACCAGGACGAAGCCATGAGCATGGGTGACCTCATCGTGGTGATGAAGGACGGCCGCATTGAGCAGACCGGCACGCCCCGTGAGGTGTACCACGACCCGGCCACCGGTTTTGTGGCGGGCTTCGTTGGGGGGTCCAACCGTCTGGAAGGAGAATTTGACGGCAAAACATTGCACCTGCCCGGCGGAGCGGCGATACCCGCTGCCTGCCTGGCGAAAAGCGCGTCGGGCCGGGCTGTGTCAGCAAGCGGGAAAGTTGTAGCCTTTTTCCGTCCGGATCAGGCGCGGCCGACCGAGCCCGCGCCGGGTCGCCTGCACGGAGAAGTAGTCACCGCGCACTTTCTCGGGGAGAAAACGCGACTGGTCGTGCAGATCGGCGAAACACATCTGGTCAAGCTGGAATTGCCTTCGGCCGCTTCGGTGAAACCTGGGGAACACATAGGCATCGCCCTGCCGGAACAGACCGTCATGCTGTTCGGAACGGAAGAATGCGCATAATTCAGCTTTCCGACCTGCATGTGAGAGCAAACCGGGCCTTTGCCTTCAATGTGGCCGACTCGGCCGCGGCGTTGGAGAAGACCGTAGCCCATCTGGCTGCCATGCAGCCTGCGCCCGATTGCGTCGTCATTTCCGGCGACATCGCGGAACACGGTGAAGCGGGGGCATACGAATTAACGGCCGAAATACTTGCCGGCCTTGCCGCACCCGTTTACGTCCTGCCGGGCAATCACGACAGCAGGGAAAACCTGCTCCGCATTCTGGGCGCGTATTGCCCTGCGGACCCGGAGGCTGCCCCCCACATCTGTTATGCGATCCCCTGCGGTCATGTGCGGCTGGTGATCATCGACAGCAGTCGGCCGGATGCGCATTCCGGACGTCTGCATGCACCTGTGGCCCGCTGGCTGGAAAAGACACTTGCGGAAAACGGGAGTACGCCTGCCCTGGTGTTCGCGCACCATCCGCCCTTTCTCTCCGGCATGGGGCTCATGGATGAACCGTACGACCGGCCGGAGGAACTGGCGCGCATTCTGCGCGGCAGTCCCGGCGCGCGGTACTGCTGCGGCCACCTGCACCGGGGCCTGACCACCGTATGGGAGGGCATTCCCGCCGTGGTCTGCCCGCCCGTGGTAATGCACATCGAGCTTGACCTCTCCCCGCAGGGAGGTGACGTTTTCAGCCTCGACGCGCCGGGGTACCTGCTGCACCACGTGTATGACGGCCGCGTCAACACCCATTTTTGCCGGGTGCCGGGAACCTTTCCGCACGGCGGCCCATATAGTTTTTCCAATCCACCGCGTCCCGATGCCGAAGCATGATGAGGCAAGGACGCCGGAAAAAATCCGGGCCGGGATACCGTTTTTTTTTGCGCCCTGTGCCCCGCCGCGACAAAAGGGCCGGGCCGGAGCAAAAGGCCGATGCCTGAAAACACGCAGCCGTTACGCCCGTCAGTCTTCCCAGGGCGGTGAGCCGGGCGGCAGGATAACGGAGTCGCGCGCGGCGCCAGGCGTGCGGGAAAAACGCGGGGCGGGCGCTGGTTGCATGACGCCGTCTTTCTGCAGATAGACGCCGCGTTCGCGCATGTGCGGGTGTTCAGGGGCTTCCTCAAGCGTCAGGACCGGAGCGAAACAGGCATCCGTGCCTTCGAGCAGCGCGCACCATTCCGCCCTGCTCCTGCCCGCGAACAATTCTTCAAGGAAACGGGACTGCCCGTCCCAGCGCTCGGGGTCATCGCGTCCCTGCCGCCGTTCTTCGGGAACGCCCAACCTGTCCATAAGCTCCGCGTAGAATTGCGGCTCCAGCGCGCCGACGGCTATTTCCCGGCCGTCCTTGCAGGTATAGCACCTGTAGAACGGCGCAGCTCCGCCGAGCAGGCTCCTGTCCCGTTCGACGGAAATGCGTCCGCCGGGCACAAGACCGCTGAAAAAGCCCATCAGGGAGGCCGTCCCGTCTATAATTGCCGCGTCGACCACCTGCCCTTTGCCTGATGCCTGCCGTTCCTGCAGGGCCGCCAGGATGCCTGTGGTCAGGAGCATGGAACCGCCGCCGAAGTCGCCGACGAGGTTCAGCGGCGGCACGGCGGCTTTGCCGGGCACGCCCACGGCGGCGAGGGCGCCGGTCAGGGCGATATAGTTGATGTCGTGGCCGGCGGCTTTTGCCAGGGGACCGTCCTGTCCCCAGCCCGTGACCCTGGCGTAGACAAGGCGCGGGTTGCGGGCCGTCAGGATGTCGGGACCGAGCCCCAAACGCTCCATGAGTCCGGGCCGGAAGCCTTCAATCAAAACGTCCGCCCCGTCGGCGGCTTCCAGACAATAGGAGCGGCCTTCGTCCGAACGTATATCGACCTCTATGCGCCGCCGTCCCCTGTCGGCAACGGGGTTGGGCCAGCCGTTGCCTCCCCGCCGCTCGATGCGCAGGACGTTCGCGCCCAAATCGGCAAGCATCATGCCGCAATGCGGCCCCGGACCTATGCCGGTAAACTCCAGAACTTTGATATGCTTCAGCGGACCCTTGCGGGATTCGATATCAGACATGGTTCACCTCATAATCGGACTTCCGGATGTAGACGCTTGAAGGCAGCGACGCCCGCTCACAGCCGGTAGACCTTGAAAGGCCCGGAGCCGGAGTAGACATGCTTGAGTTTTTGCCCGGCCACGGCTGCGAAGCGTTGCAGCAGACCGACGTCCGTGGGCGGCGCGGTGTAGCGGTAACAGGGGCGGTAGCGGGAAATATGCAGGGGCACGTCGCGTCCGCCTGCCGCGCACAGATCGGCCAGCCAGTCCAGTTCGGCGGCGAATTCTTCCGCGTCGTCGCTTATGCCCGGCACGACCAGGGTGGTACATTCCACGTGCGTTCCGGCCCGGACGAGGGTGCTTACGGTCCGCTTCACTATATCCAGGGAGCCGCCGATGCGGGCATAGGTCCGGGGATTAAAGGTTTTTACGTCTATATTGGCGGCGTCGGCGACCTCGGCCAGCTTCGTCAGAAGTTCTTCCGAGTACATGCCGTTGCTCACCAGGACGGTAGCGATACCGGCCTCGCGCAGCAACGGGGCCGCTTCCAGAATATACTCCGCCTGCAGCGCGGGTTCGTTGTAGGTATAGGCCACGGCGTTCAGGCCCAGTTCGCGGCATTTGTCGCGCAGTTGCCGGGGAGTGACGCTTTGCAGGGAGACGCGCGCCGCCCCGCCGCCCTCGGGTTGGGCGATGCCGTGATTCTGGCAGAACGGACAATACATGGTACAGCCGAGGCTGCCCAGGGAGAGGATGTACGAGCCGGGCCGCCAGCGATGGAGCGGCTTCTTTTCAACGGGGTCGACGGCAATGGAGGAGAAGCGCCCGAGATGGGGGGAGCGCAGTTCGTTCCCTTCGCACAGGCGGGCAGCGCAACGGCCCCATTGCCCTTCGCGCAGGCGGCAGGCACGTGGGCACAGGCCGCAGACGACCCCTGCTCCCTGCGCATCGGCCGTCCACCAGCGGGCTTGCATCATACTTTCCTTCAGATAGTTTCAATATTGATTTTTTTACGCCTCCGGCGGCCAAGGGAACGATTTCCCCCGGAACCCTCGGCCTGAGCAGGCGCAAGCCCGAACATAAACACATTGCAATGTCGATTTATACGCCTCCGGCGGCCGGGGGAACGATTTCCCCGGAACCCCCTCATCTGAACTTCCTTTATGGTTTGAAACCTCGGCCTTCAGGCCGACCGCGCCCCGCCGCAGTTTGCTTCATGCGTCCCCTTCGCGGTAGCGGTCGACGGTGAACCGGTAAATTTCCGCGCCCGCCGCATCACGTATGCCGCCTTTCTGCGCAGCCACGGCCACCTGCCGTTCCACGCTGTCTATGCCTTCAAGGTCCGGCAACAGGAGCCCGCGCCTGCCGTCCTTGCAGACGATGACGCCGTAGACCTTGGGGTCCAGGCTCATACCGGGCCGCACGAGTTCCGGCTCGCTGAGGACGTCGACGGATATGCGGACGCCGACGAGTTCATCCGGACGCATGGGAGGAAAACGCGGGTCGCGGGTCGCGGCTGATGCCGCGTTGGCCGTGATTTCCTCGGCCAGACCGTTGCAGCTGGGCAGAAAGGTGCCTATGCAGCCGCGCAGGGAGCCGTCCCTGTTTTTTATGGAAACGAAACATCCTTTGCGCGGGGTCCAGAGAGCGGGCTGCGGGTCGATGCTCGCGGCGTCCGCCGGTGTCGGCGCGGGACGCCCTTTCAACAGCGCGGCTATGGCCGTGCGGGCCAGCCGGGGATAGGGGTGCCCGCCCTGGAGGGCCGCAGGCGGAGAATCGCCGGGGCTTTGTCCGGAACCGGCAGGGGAAGGTTGCGGGGGATGCGCTTCTCCTGCCGGGTGCGCCGCGCGGGCACGGGAAAGGGAAACACCGGCGGCAAGGGAGTCAGTGCCTGCGCCGGCCTCCGGACGCGCCGCGCGGGCGCGGGCCGGGGACGGCAGCACCCTGACGCTGATCCGTTTTTTAGGGGCGGCCGGGGGGTCGCCCTGCGGGGTATCCGAACTTGGCGCTCCCCCTTCCCGGTGTTGTTCATGTATTTTTGCGGAGGCGGCCCGCTGTGTTGCGGAGGCCGACGGCTGCCCTTCCCGGTGTTGTCCGGGTGCAGCGCGAGGGACGGCCTGCGGGTCTTCGGATGCCGGCCCTTTCCCTTCCCTGTTTTGCTCGTTTACGCCGAGGGCGCCTGTCTGCCTGTTTTCCGGGGGAAACAATTCGCTGTTCGTCCAGAGGGCGTTGCAGTAACCCACGCCGAACGGTCCCTCGTAGGAAAAAAGCTCCAGCGGGGCGCGCGTGAGCTTGAGCAGGGCGAGGACGGAGCGCAGGCCGCATTCTCCCGCGCCGGCGATTGTCGCTGCTTTCAGGTTCAGCAGCGGCGTCGGGTCGCCGAGTTTCAAGGCTTCGAGGACGGCGGCGTCGAAAACCGGGCCGGCGGGGTCGAAGCCGTAAGGACCGTCGCTTTTCAGGCGATGGGAAAGATCGCCGCTGGCCAGCAGCGCCAGGCGCCGTCCTCCGGGCAGGCCGCGCAGGGCATCGCCCAGGGCAAGGGCCTGATCAAGGGACAGCCCGGAGGGGCCGGCAATGATCACGGACGGGATTTTGCCGTCCGGAAAGGTCGGAAGTATGAACTGCAGGGGGACTACGGCGCCGTGGTCCGCGGTGATGTCCGGCATGTCGCCGACGGCGCACGGGATACCGGAGGCCTTGAATGCGGCCGACATTTCGTCGAGGGCCGCTTGAGATCCCGCAAAGGACACGTGCACTCCCGGCGCGCCGAACCGCGCCAGACTGCCTCGGACCTGCCGGGCGCGGTTGATGAAGAGCGCGCCCGGAGCATGCGGCTGATGGGGCGAAAGCACCAGCAGCACCTCGGGCGCAAGGGCGGCATTGAGCCTGATCAGGGCAGCGCGGAGCCGTTCCGTGCCGTCCAGGGTGCGGGGCGCTTCGCGCTCCCGGCCTCTGCCCACCGCATGCGCCAGTACAGGCGGATGCGGCATAAGCGCGGCCCAAGTGAAAGGCATGATTTCCTCCTTGTACGGCGCGGCCCCAGGCGGAGCATCGGGCAACCCGGCAACCGCCGCCGAGACGTTTTACGGCTTACTGCGCGGCCGCGAGCGGAGCATCGGACAACCCGGAAACAGCCTCCGATGCATTTTACGGCTTACTGCGCGACCACGGGCGGTCCGGCGGGCAAGCCGAGAATCGCCGCCGGGTCGATGCCCGCCGTTATTTCCGGAACGGCGCTCACGATGCTCAAGATGTTGTCCGGGCTTGCCAGGTCAAGCGTGTCGCCGGGCAGAGGCCCGCCCTCGGCGTCTTTCACCAGGATAACCACCGGCTTTATCGGCGTGTCCTGATTCCCGGCGCTGACAACGCCCAGGCTGCCGTCGGACAGTTCCACCACGCTGCCCACCGGGTACACGCCGAGCATGCGGATGAAGGCGTCCACCATATCCGGGTGCAGGGCCTTGCCGCGCATTTCGTACATAATGCCCAGCGCCCGCTGCGGAGGCATGCCGTCCTTGTAGACCCGCTTACTGGTCAGGGCGTCGTATATATCCGCCAGCGCAACTATGTATCCTACCTCCGAGACCTCGTGCCCGGAAAGACCTGCGGGATAGCCGACGCCGTTGTAGCACTCGTGGTGGTGCAGCATGCCCTGGGGCACTTCCGGTATGAGGCTCGGCAAATCTTTAACTTGCTCGTAGCCCAGCGTGGGATGGGTATTCATCACCCGACGCTCGGCATCGCTCAGTTTGCGCGGTGCGTTGAGTATATACGGCGGCACAAGGGCCTTGCCCAGATCGTGGAAAAGGCCGGCCAGTCCGATGGCGCGGGTCGACTGCTTTCCCTTGTCCATGTAGCGGGCGAACATGCTGCTGAGAACGCTGACGTTGACGCAGTGCATATAGGTGTAACTGTCGGTGCGCCGCAGGCGGCAAAGGCTGTGCATGGCATCGGCGTTGTTGTCCAGGCTGTGCATGATGCGCTCGACGATGTTGGACGCGGGACTCATGTCCAGTTTGCCGAAACGGATGTCGCTCATGAAAGCGCGCGCATAGCCGACCGCGACATCTTGCGCTTCAGCCGCGGCCTTGACCTCGACGGCAAAGGGCACTTTCGGCCCGGCAGGCGTTTTGCCGCGCTCTGCCGCGCCGTCCGGCTCCGTTTCGGGAACCGCGGCGCCCGCATAGGCGGGTGAACGATCCGGATCTATATAGACTTCAAGGTAACCCTCGTCGACAATTTTCCGGACCTCGTCGTCGGAGGCGAGCATACCTTCACACATGTACAGGTAGGGACGCTCCCGCCAGCTTATGCCGGGGTCGATCACATACATGCCTGCTTTGAGTTCCAGGATGTGCAGCAGCTTCAATGCACCGATTTCTTCGGCTGTTTTGGCGTCATGATACAACATACGGTTTGATGATATGTCGCCTTCCGTAAAAAAATCAACCCGCTGCCGGCCCTTTCTCAGGAAAACTCCGCCGGGACTACCGTCGTCTTTTTGGCGTTCATCTCCGTATGTTCTCCGGCACCTTTATTTTATGGATTTTTTTCTTGTGGCCCGAAAATTGCTTTTCCTCATGCGCCGTGTCGGATTCCCGTCCGGCCGGGTCCGCAAACAGCCGGAGGCACCATGCAGAATTCCATGTACACCGCCCTGTTCGGCGCGCTCTCCAACGAGCACCGCATGAACAATATCGCCAACAACCTGGCCAACGTGAACACCACCGGCTACAAGCGGGACATGCTTGCCTTCCGCGATACCTTTCTCATGTACGCCCACGACCAGATCATGGAAGCGCAAAGCCACCTGAAACAGGAGAAACTTTTTCCGGAACCCGTACACCTGGCGCGGGCGCGCCTGGCCTACGCCAAGACGGACTTTGAACAAGGGTCTCTGAAGGTCACCAACGCTCCCTTTGACCTGGCCATAGCCGGCAACGGCTTTTTCAAGGTACGTACGCCGCAGGGGGACTTTTACACGCGCAACGGGCATTTCCAGGTGACCAACGAAGGCGTGATCGTCACCGAGCAGGGGTTCCCGGTACTCGGCGACGGCGGCGAACTCACCGTGCCTCCCGGCGTAAAAAATTTCACCATAGCCGAAAACGGGGCAATTTATGCCGACGGCGGACTGGTGGGGCAAATAGGGCTGGTGGACGTGGACAACCACCTGTTCCTGGAAAAACTCGGCGGCAATATGTACCGGCAGCGTCCCGGCACGAATCTTGCTGAGATAGAGACGGACGGATACATGGCGCAGGGCTTTCTGGAAGTGTCCAACGTCAACCCCGTCTATGAAATGGTCAACATGATCGAAGCGCAACGCCAGTACGAAGCCTACGCCAAGGTCATGCAGAGTACCGATGCCGTGGACAAGGAAACGATCGGCAAAGTGGGCAGAGGCCGCGCATAGTACCGTGTAACGCTTTCTTTATGCCTCCGGCGGCGTGAAAACATCCTTGAAATGCCTTAAAGGAAATTCTGATGAACAGCGCAACGCAGAGTGTGGACACCGATTTTTTCATAGTCTCCGAACCGTTTGACCGCGCCGCGCAGGGCCGTTTCCGCTTTCCCGTTACCGGGACACGGCGGAGTCCGTTGTCCGGGGCTCCGGCGGCACCGGCGGCACCGGCCGGCAAACTGCTCACGGCCTTGCTGGCGGCTTGCGGCATCGGCAGCGCGCCGCGCATTACAGGCGCGGAATGCGTTTCAAAAGCGACCGGGGCACAGGCATGACGGGACGGCCTGCACCCACTTGCAACGGTACGGAATCTCGACGACCCGAGCGTACTTGCGACGGTACGGAATCTGAACGGCCGGCGCACAACTCAAACGAGATGGAATCTCAACGGTAATGCGCCCCGGAACGCGCTTTGCAGGAGGATCGGACGTATGATGCGTTCCCTTTGGACGGCGGCCACCGGCATGGTGGCCCAGCAACTGAACGTGGATGTGATTTCGCACAACTTGGCCAACGTGAATACCACGGGCTTCAAGAAAAGCCGGGCCGAGTTCGAGGATCTCATTTATCAGAATCTGCGCATAGCCGGCACAGTCACCGGCGCGGACGCCGCCCAGACCATTCCCACCGGCATCCAGGTCGGCCTCGGCGTGCGCCCCACCACAGTGCATAAATTCTTTTCGCAGGGCGACTATCAGAATACGAGCAATCCCCTGGATCTGGCCATTGAAGGCGACGGCTTTTTTCAGGTGATGGTCAACGGCGAGGAAGTCTATACCAGGGCCGGGGCTTTCAAACTGAATCAGGACGGCACCGTGGTCACGGCCAACGGCTACGTCCTGCAGCCGGAGTTTGCCGTGCCCCAGGAAACCAAAAACATCGTGGTCACGGAAAACGGCCACATCTCCGCCCTGGACGCTAACGGCGAAGAACTGGCCGCCGCCGATATCCCCTTGTACACCTTCATCAATCCGGCCGGCCTGGAAGCCAGGGGGCGCAACCTCTACACCACGACCGAAGCTTCCGGCGACGCCATCGAAGGCGTGCCGGGCGAAGATAATGTGGGCACCGTTGCCCAGGGCTTTCTGGAAATGTCCAACGTGGAGGTCGTGGACGAAATGGTGAACATGATTGTGGCCCAAAGAGCCTATGAAATGAATTCCAAGGCCATCCAGACATCGGACTCCATGCTCCAGATAGCCGTACAACTCAAGAGGTCATAAGCCGTGATTTCCTCAGCAGCAGCAGCCTTTCGTTTCCCGGCCGTGTCTCAGGCGGCCTCCGCCCGCCGAACGGCTCCGGTCCGGCGGATGCCGGCAGCCGGCGTATTGCTGCTCGCCTGCCTTGCCCTGCTTGCCGTTGCGGCGCGGGCATACGCCGGAGACACGGTTCCCTTCATCCGTTTTCTGGATGCCGCCGTTGTACGCGGCGACAAGGTGCTGCTCGGAGAAGTAGCCGTGCCGGTCGGCAATGTGCCCTCAGATCGCTGGGAAAAACTTGCCGCGCGCGAGCTGTGGCCCTCCCCTCCGGAAAACGGCCGTCCGGTCAACATGACCCGCCCGAAATTGCAGGAAGCCGTCATGCTGACCATGCGCGACCTCGCGCCGTACTGCCTGTTCCCCGGCTCCATGATCCTGCGGCGCGGCGGCGTGCTGATCGGCAAAGAGGAAATACGTTCCCTGGTGGAAAAAGAACTGGCGGCAGCTCTCTCCGCCCTGCCGGGGGAAGTGCTGCTGAAAGATTTTCGTCTGCCCCAGCATGTCTTTCTGGATCACGCCGGGCAGGAACTGGTTGTGGAAAAGCCGCGCAAGGCCGGACCCGGACGCCTCGGCGTGCGCCTGTTCGTGCGCGAGGCCGACGGCACGGTGCGGCAGAAACTCAGCGGCACCGTGGCGGCCGAATGCTGGGCCGACGTGCCTTGCGCCGCCGTGGGCATGAACAAGGACGACCTGTTGGATCACGGAAAAATAACCTACAAGCGCATGAACCTCGCCGTCCTGCGCGGAGAACCCTGGGACGGACGCGGCGGCCCCTGGCGGCTTGCCCGGCCCCTGAGCATCGAGCAGGTTATCTGCCGCGGCGACCTCGCGCCGGTACCCACCGTGCGCAAGGGCGACACGGTCACCATTCTTTATGAAGGCCGCAACGTGCGCCTCAGCGCGCGGGCCGAAGCCCTGGCCGACGGCGCGGCGGGAGAGAACATCGCCGTGCGCAACACCCAAAGCCGCAAAGAAGTGTTCGCCCGGGTGCGCGATGCGCAAACAGTCAGCATACACGCGTTGCGTTGAAAGGCATCGCGGACAGAGAGGCCCTACCATGATTTACTCGGCACAACAACATCGCCCGTCGACCGCCGCGCGCCGCGCGGCATGGGCAACGGCACAGAACGCCGTCTTTTTCATCCTTCTGTTCGCCGCAGTGCTGCCCGGTTGCGCCGCGACCGGCTCGTATCCCGTGCCCGCCCTGCCCGCAACGCCGTCCCAGGCATATACCGAGCCCGAGCAACGCTATGCCAATCCGGGGTCCATATACAGCGCGGCCGAAAGCACGGACCTCTATGCCGACAACCGCGCCCGCCGCGTGGGCGATATCGTGCTGATCAAAGTGGTGGAAAACGCCAAATCCAAAAGCAAGGCCGACACCACGGCGGAAAAGGAAACAGAAAACAATCTCGTCGTTGAAGCTTTCTTCGGACGTGAAAAAACCGGCATAGTGCCGGGCAGGGGCGGTTATCTGAGCGGCAGGACAGGCACCGATCCGCTGCTCAAAACGGCGACATTGTCCGGCCTGAGCGCCACCGGCGAAACAAAACGCGAAAACTACGTCACCGCGACCATCGGCGGGCGCGTCCTCCAGGTGCTGCCGGGCGGCGTTCTGCAGGTGGCGGGAATGCGCGAAGTCCGCGTCAATGACGAAACGCAGTACATGGTGGTCAGCGGACTGGTGCGCGCCCAGGACGTGGGACCGGACAACTCCGTTGATTCCACGCAACTCGCCGATTCCAAAGTGGAATATTACGGCAAGGGAATCCTGGCCGACAAACAGCGTCAGGGCTGGCTCTCAAGGCTGCTGGACAACATCTGGCCGTTCTGACGCGTGTAATATGCTTATGCCCGGTGTTTTGCCAGCATGATGCCGAGAATGGCCGGGTCCATGCCGCTCAAGCCCTGGGAAGAAATCACCCCCATATCGCGCATGGTTGTCTCGGCGGTTTTTCCCACAATGCCGTCTGTTGACCGGATGGCGCAGCCGTTCAGGGCCAGCAGGGCGCTGTTCACCCCCTGCCCTATCAGATTGCCGACCTTGAACGCACAGCCGGTTTTGGCTCCATCGCAAACAACGGCAACGCTGCAACCCAAGTGATTGTTGACAGCGTCGCCGGTCTGTTCCCGCGTTGCTCCAAACAGATAGGCAGTGGCGGCAGCCACCCCTGCTCCACCGGCAATGCCGCTGCCGCAAAGGGCGGAAAGCAGCCCTGCTGCCGCCTTGATGTAGCAGGTGACGAGATAGCTCAGCGTCACCGCCCGCAGCAGAACAGTCTCGTCCTCAATAACGGCAAACTCCGCAACGGCCGGAATCGGTATTCCGGCGGCAATGCCCTGGTTGCCGCTTCCGGCCAAGGTCATGGCGGGCAACGGCACGCCCCCCATGCGGGAATCAATTCCGGCTGCGACGCGTATCGCAGCCCAACGGGCCATGTCTTTCTTCAGCACGCCACGGCGTACCAGCCCCATCTGGGTACGGCCGGCAGCAATGCCGGGGCCTTTGGCAAGGCCGTACTCCACAAGCGCGGTATTGAGCGCAAGACCTTCACGAATATATCTGAAATCATTGGCATCCATCTCTTCAATAATATCCAGAAGGTCTGAAAGCGAAAGCGACAAGAGCCACTGCTTCAGCCGGTCAAGATGTCCGTCATCGGCAACAGCGGCGCCGGAAGCCCCGACCTTGAGAACATCGATCCCGTCACATCTCAGGGCCACCACGTTGTCGTGCGTAACTTTTATGGTTGCCTCGGCGGTGTGCCCCGCCCCGACAAGAGTTACATTCACGTAAAGCCCGTGGGCGTCTTCCCTGATTTTTGCCGTTACTTTTCCGGCGGCCAGCAAAGCCTTGGCCTTGTCCAGCCCTGCGGCGTCCACAGAGGAGAACACCCGCAGGCCCATCTTGTGGTCGCCGGAGACAGCGCCCAGAGCCGCGGCCAAGCCGACGCCGCCGTCACCGTCCGAATTGGGAATGATGACGCCCATGGCGTTTTTATAAATGTTGGCGTCGACCGTAACCGTAACTTCTTCAATATCCCTGTTTTCAAGGGCGGATGCGGCTACGGCGGCGCACAGGGCGATAGACGCGGGCTCTGTGCAACCGAGACCAGGTTCGGTTTCAAGACGGATAAGGCTTTGGGCTTTGTTGTGGAGAATGTCCTTTATGCTATACCCCATACATCTTTCCACCGTTAAGTTGTGCAGTTACAGATTTCCATGCGGAAATCAGTAATAATACCGTAGTGAAAATTTCAAGAATTTTCACAGGGAGTGTACGTAAGAATATAGATATGCACCATGAAAAGTTAATTAAATCACCATGTTATAAGTAAAATCCTCTATTCCGAATCTGCATCGGAAAAATTTTAATATTTCACATAGTTATCATATATACGTCTATACATAGGTCACCACTCTCTGTACACGATGTTGACGCGCTCTTTAGGCGCCACGGATCCTTCACTTGCCATAAACTTTCTCCTTTTGTATCAGCCCAGTTGAATCAGCTTTGCATCGGTGCGCGCTGTTTCCTCTGCCAATGTAAGTTTGTTTTTGCTCATTACTGTAACAGTATCTTCTGCAAGCAGTGTAGAACTGCCTGCCCGCGTTTCATCTTCGCCTTCCACCATACGGCGTGATGTACCAAGGCACTGAGTGAGAGAAGCGAAGACGGACAATGCAGATTTACCGTAACTATACAGCGTACTGCAACAGACATCAATGGAGCTTACAACGCTTTTTACGGAAAGAGCGCGCACATCGCAATTTTTTACCGTTACTCCGAGTTCTTCCGTCTGCATGTGCATGCGACGTCCGCTTTGCAGGTCAAGGCTTTCCGCGCAACGCAACGTCAATCGGCCTGGGCATTCCAGGGTGCTGTGCGCGGGCAGGCTGATGCGGGCTTCCCCAGCGCGGAACAGAACGGCGAGAACGACTTGGGTTCCGTCTTCAAGGCAGGCGAGTAGTACCGTATCGTCTTTCTGTGGTTGCAGGAGGCAGCTTGCGGCGGTATGCGCCGCGTGCGCCCTGTTGCCGCAGAGCACCCGCAGGGCGCGGAGGTCGCCCGCGTCCGCGGCATGCTCGGGCGCGTCCAGCACGCGGCCCGTCGCAAGCTGCGCGCCCGATGCGTCATAGAATTCCGCTGTCTGTGTCATGGCATGTTCCTCGCTTATTGTTGCCGCGTTTATGGAATGCTACAGTTCCGCGCTACCGGCCCTGCGGCGGGTACGCCGGGTAAAGGGCCTGAAGGCTTCGGCGCGCGCCTGTTCTTCATCGGGAGGCGCGAGGCGGGTTTCTCGGGCCTTGCCGAAGACGGTTTTTTCTTCCAGACATTTATACAGCCGAGCCATATACAGCCCGGCGCCGCTGAAGTCGGCCGCGCTCAGGTCGGCGTAAGAAAAATCGACGTTGTTCAGCGCAGCGCCCGTAAACAGCGTACCGCGGCAACGCGCCTTTTGAAAAAGGCTGAGTTCCAGGTCCGCGTTCGTGCAGTCGGCGCCGCTCAGGTCGCCTTCGGAGAAGACGGACATGCGGCTGCGCGCCCCTGCAAGCTGTACGCCGACGAGTTGCGCCCCGGCGAAGACGGCATTGTCCATGCGCGCGTCGCGCAGGGAAGCCCCGTTCATGGAAGCGCCGCTGAAGTTGCACATGGGCAATTCGCAGCCGGTAAAGTCGGCGTTGTCGAGTTTCGCGCCGTCAAACTGCACTATTTCCATATTTATGCCCGCAAAATTGTAGCCGGTAAAATCGCAGCCCCTGAAGATTACCTTGCGCAGACTCGCTCCGGCAAGCTGCAACGAGCGCATGTCGCTTTCGCTGAAAGCGAGGCGTATCATGGTCGCCCCGGAAAAATCCGCGCCGTCGCATTCGGCTTTCTGCAGGACGTTTTGCTCGATGTGCGCCTTGAGGAACTTGGTGCCGTTCAACTTCATGCCCGCCATGTCGCACATGCGGATGTGCGCTTCGGAAAAATCCGCGCCGCGGGCATCGCAGTCCTTGCACAGGGTCATAAAGAAACGCGCTCCGCGCAGATCGGCCTGGGGCATGCGCATGCCTGTCCAGTTCAGTTTTTCAAAGTCGGTTTCGCGGAAGCGCGCTCCCGTGAAATCGCAATCGGCGAACCCTGTGCGGCTTATGTCCGCGCGTGAAAAATCCGCTCCGACGAAAACGCAGTTTTCAAAGCGACCGCCGCGCAGGTCGGCCCCGGAGAGGTCAATACCGCTGAGATCCCGTCCGACGACAGTTTCCCTGCGCGCTACGTGTTCAAGTATTTCAACGCGATGCACAGCGCGGTTCCTCCTCGTTCATACGATGCTCTTTTGCGTTCTCTGCACGCCGCACAAGAGGAACCGCGCTCCTCTTGTGCGGCTTAGGCTGTTTTCGGAAGCGTTATGCCTTCCGGTTGTCTACAAACTCGATATTGCCGTCGTTGTAGGTCCAGGTGATCTTGGAACAGGTAAGGGAGATCTCTTCCGGATCGCTGTACGGTTTGTTCTCGGGCAGGAAAGTCAGGGGATTGTATTCCCGAATATTCACCACAACAGCTTCTTCAAGCTTGATAGTGAAATACTTTTCTTCCGTGCCGTCCGACTTGATTCGATACCGGTCAAGGGTTACAGTCAGTCGTTCACCGGTGCTCACGGCCTTAAAAAGCTTCGGACTTGCGTTGTCCTTGTGCTTGGTTATCGTGAACGGGTGGTGAATGCGCCGGCCCGTCGGCAGGCCGGTATGCGTATCCATGGGGATCTCGACGGTGCACTGCCGCCCGGTCGAGTCCGCGGCACTCAACCAAGACTAAGCAGCGTGGTCTGGCTGGGCGCAATGCACGCGCCCACGGAATTGGGCATTACCGCCAGACAATTCTGACCCGTCACGCTGGTCAGACGCTGTGCGGGCGCCCCGCCGATCATGATCGTAAAACAGCCGACGTTGTACGATGTCTGACCGGACATCATGTGCGAAGCCACCCCCATCAGCACGCCCGCCTGATCACCCAGGCTGACGAGACCTTTGGACGTCTGGTTCAGCGCCGGTGTGCATTCCACAAGCACATTCGGCACAACGGGAGCGGTTGCGGAACTCATGGCCGTGTTGGGGTAAGGAACAGGCACGACTGCCGGTCCGGCGGGAGTAAGGCACACATCCGGGAAAGACATGTCCGTCCCCGCTCCCATGCTCAACATAAACATTACTACCTGCCCTGTTTGTTGCGTTGTCTGGCGCCCTTTCCGTTCGGGTGGAGCGTACTGTTCCGCGCGCGCCGCGCGGTCAGGACGTCGGCCGCGCCGCGCGCAGCAAGGCTGCCTCTTTGCCTTCCAGTACCGTGCGTTTCAGATTCACGCCCGCGAAGCCCGTATTGCCGATCACCAGATTCTGCAGATTCGCCGCAAAGAGTCCGGCGCCGGAGAGTTCCGCGCCCGTCAGACGGCTTTTGCGCAACGCGCCGTTGCGCAGGTCCGTGCCGGAAAGGTCGGTCCCGGAAAGATCGCACTTGAGGAAACGGCATCCTGTCGCCCGCAGCCCGTCCAGACGCGCGCGGCTCAGGTCGCACTGCGTAAAAAAAGCGTTTTCCAGATGCGCTCCGTAAAAATCCGCATCGACAAAACGACTCTTGACCAAAGTTGCCTCCCTCAGGTCCGCCTCGATAAAATCCGCGCCTGAAAAGTCCGCTTCCGCGTCCGTGCGCAGTTTTCGCAGGTCCGCTCCGGCAAAGGACAGGCCGCTGCCTGCCGTCCCCTGAAAAAGGCATTCAGGAAGAACCGCGTCCTCAAAACGCGCCCCGGAAAACGCCGTTTGCCGGAACACGCACTTGAAGGCGCGCGCCTTGCGGAAATCCGCTCCGGCAGCCCGCGTTTCGCCGAATTCGCACAAGGAGAGCGTTGCCCCGCTGAACCGCGCTCCCCCGATATCGGCTTTACCGAAAGAGCACAGGTTGAGCGACGCGTTGTCGAATAAGGCGCCGCCCGCACCGCATTCACCGAAGTTCGTCAGTTCCATGTCCGCGTTGCGGCAGTCCGCCTTTCGCAATACAGCCTTATGCAACACAGCCTGCTTAAAACGCGCCCCCCGCAGGTCGGCCCCGGTAAAATCCGCCTCGGAGGCTATGGTGAAGGTGAAGTTCGCCCCCCGCGCGGCGCAGCCGTTGAACTTCGTTCCGGTGCAGAAGGCGTGGCTCAGGTCCGCGCCGGAGAAATCCAGTTCGGAAAGATCAAGTCCCTGCAGGTTTTTGCGGGCCAGACTCAGCCCGGACTCAAGCATGGCCCGCACGTCCTCGCGGGTGAGTTCTTTCAGCGCATCGGGGTCCATGCCTTGCGCGGCGAAAGCGGCCTTTAAGTCTTCCGGCAGTTCGCCTTTGTCGAGCGCCTGCAGTTTCGCCTCGCCTTCCGCGCGCAGCTTGTCGAGCGGAGCGAGATGCTCGCCCAGCCGGCGCAATCTTTTCTCGGCCTTGTCGTAGGCGGCCGCGATTTTGGCGCGTTCCTCCGCCGGAACCCTGTCGGGGATGTTCGCGCCCCGCGCATCGGCAAGGGCGGCAAGGGCCTGCGCCATCATCTCGGCAACACTTTCCGTCTCGGGCAGGGGCTTGGGGCGGGCTGCCTCGGCAAAGGCAGCTTCCACTTTGTCGAAAGCCTCCTGCGGCACCCTTTCCATGCCGCGCAACATGCTCAACGCCTGCTCCCGCGCTTTGGCCAGTTCTTCCGCCACAACCTTTTCCGGGTCGGGGAAATGCGCCCGCACTTCCTTGATCAGCGTACTTATGCGGTCCTGCATCTCTTCTTTGGAGGGCAGGGGCATGTTTAGGGTAAAGGGCGCCGGTGGCCCGTCCGGGGACGGCAAGGGAAAATCGAAGTCGTGCCTGCCGGCGAGTTCCGGGGGCAGGAGGTCCAGAAGCAGCCGGCGCAGGCGTTTTCCTTGCCCGGCCAAACCCAGGACATGGGGGCAGCCTTCCGGCAGGAAAAGCGGGACGGCGCCCGGATACGCTTCGGTCCACGGCGCGAACAGGGCTTTGCCCTGCGCTTCGGGCGGCAAAACGACGACCAGCGGCTGAGCATCGGGCACAAGCGCTGCGTCGTCAGCCTCTGTGCTCCCCCGGTCTGCTCCGGACAAAGCACGCGGCGCTTCCTTTTCCGCAAGCAGGGGCGGCAGGTCGGGAACAGCCGCGAGCGCGGCCGGGTCAGGGGCGGCGACGACGTTGCAGAAATCGCCGGCTTCCTGCTCGGCGAACAAGGCGGACAGATACTCCGGCACTACGCATACCGCCCCGTCCGGATGGGATGCCGGCAGGAAAAGCGGCGCATCGTCCGAACCGGGGACGAGGAAAACGGCGGGCGCTTCCGCGCCGAGGCCGCGCAACAAGTCGGCATCCGGCGCCCCCCGGTCCTTCAGGGGATAAACGCGCAGGGCGACGAGCGCCTGACCGTCGAAACGCGGGACGTACAGGCCGGCGGGCAGCGTAAAGGCAGGGCCGGCGGGCAGTCCCCAGGCTTCCGGCCTGTCATCACGCGCCTCGGCGGCATAGCCGATCCAGGCATCGTCCAAAGTTTTTTCCTCGACCCCCAAAGCCGCGAGGCAGGCGAGGAGTTCGTCGTCGCGGCGCAAGTCGCGGCGCGCGGCGATAAGCAGGGGGAATCCGTGATCGTGCCAGGGGTTCAGGGGCTGCGGGTCGCAAAGAATACCTTCAACTGTGACACCGTCCAGTTTGCCGAGGGCTTCCCGTATGGACCGCATACCTGCTTCGACCTTGTCCGGAGCCATCTCCTGTCTTGCCTTGATCTTGTCCAGCGCATCGTGTAGCTGCCCGCGCGCAGCCGCAAGCTGCGTCTGGGTTTGTTTCTCGGCTCGACCCAACTCTCTTTCAGCGCGCCCAAGCATGCGGCGCAGATCCTTTTCGTTCGCGTCCAGATCGGCGCGCATGTCGGAAAACACGCTCAGATCGAAGCTCAGCAGGTGGCTGAACTGCTCGCGTTGGCTGAGCATATGCTTTTCCAGTTTATCCAGAGTGGATCGCGCTCCGGCGAGGGTTTTCTGCGCCGAGTGGGCCATGTCCCCCAAGCTGAAAGGCATGGTGGGGCTTTGGTCGAGAAAGTCCTTTTTCATCTGCGCAAAAAATTTGGGCAGATCGCGCGCCGTTTTGACGGCCTTGGTGTTGGCCGCCTGCGCCTCTATGAAGGGAGCCGGATCTATTTCCAAGGCGGGCCGTATGCGCTTTTTCTGTTCTTCCAGGTAGTGTTCCGGGGATTTCGGGGCATCCGACAGTTTTTCGGAGGCCACGAAAATGCGGAGGATATCGTCCATTTCGTCGTCTTCGACGGGGAGCAGCCCACGGTATAGGACAAATGATCCCAAGAGGTCGGGGAGCAGCCAGACCGTGTCCGCGCGTAGTTGCACTTCACGAAATATGCCCGGCTGGTTCAGGTCTTTGACATAGGGCAAGGGGCGAAGCCGGGTGCCGGGAGCCTTCGCGCCCGCAGGCGCGGAAGGCGCGGCATGTTCAGCCCCGGCAGCAGGGAAGAGGGGCGCATTTTGGGCACCCGCCTGCGCGTAAGACGTTCCGCTTTCATCGGCGGGGGCAAAGGGCGTAAACTTCTCAACGGTGGTCACAAAGGCGCGGACGCGCCTTTCGGGCAGGCGGGCGCGGATATGTGGGATCTCCCGGCTCATGCCGATGATTTCCACTTCCTCGTCCCCTCGGAAGAACAGCGCGTCACCGGTGTCGCCGGCGTTGCCCGCGCGGGCCGTGAGGCGCTGCGCGCTTGGGGCCGAGTAAAAAAAGTCCGGGTTGAGGTCGTCGGGGTAGGCGGGCCAGCGGTTTTCCAACCACTGCTTGTCGTAAGTGCCGGACAGGGCGCAGCGTTCGGGGTTGTCCGCGGGCACAGGTAAGGGGCAGGCCGGCCGCGGCATATCATGACCGGAAAGTATGAAATGCTCCGGGTCTTCCAGATTCGGGGTCTGGTCCGTCGGCTTGTTGTCTTTGCCCAGACCCCTGCCGGCGGGATTGGCGGGGAAATCCGGCCCGCCCAAGGCTTTTTCCCAGACAAGGGGCATGGCGGTGAAGGGCAGAGGATCGGAAAAGCCGCCGCCGCGCAGGCGTTGTCTGTCGCCGAACACGGCTATGCGCCGGGCAAGGGAACCCACGCGAAAGGCCGCTTCCAGCGCCGGAAGAGGCTTACCCCCCGGAGTGCGGCAGAAACCTGCGACGAGAACTTCCGCGCCGGGTTTGGGCAGACCCATGTCCACAACAGGCGCTTGGCCGAGGGCGGCGAATACGTCCGGCGCCTCCTTCCAGAAGTCCTGCTCCGAGCGCAGGCGGCTCTGCCCCGATTCCGCGTCAAATGTCGCGTACAGACCCACGCAGACCGTCAGGTACCGTTTCCCCCTCCAATAGAACGGGCTGAGGGCAAGACTGTGTTCGTTGTCCTTATAGACTTTCATGGCGAAATTCTTCAGACAATAGTAAACATG